>NZ_JAHMHI010000001.1:0-353987 GCF_018914005.1 Mycoplasma zalophi | reverse complement strand
AACGATTTTTTTCTACTAAAGTATATTCACTTTTTAAAATTTTAATTGCTGCTTTTTCTTTGGTGATTTTATTTTCACAAAGTCAAACATAACCCATACCACCCTTACCTAAATTTTTATTTATAATATTGTAAAGTGATGTTAATTTGTGCATTTTATGTTCCATTATTTAATCTCCATAATTAAACAAGTAAGGTTATCATTTGATTTTAGTTCAATTGCATTTTTAATTAATTTATCCGCTTTTTTATCGATAGAGGAATTATCATTTAAAATAGTTTCAAATAAAATCTTAGAAACGAAACTATGAATACCATCTGAAGTTAAAATAATATATTTAGGATTGGAATTTTTATGAACAGAAAAAGTGTCCGCCATTCCATTTTTTTTAGGTCCTAAAGCACTTACTAAACGATCTCATCCTTTAATGTTTTTTGCCTTTTCAGGAGCAAGATCTTCTTTTTCAATTAAGTAATTCATAATATTTTGATCTTTTGTAATTTGATGTAAAAAACCGTTGTATAAATATGCTCTAGAATCTCCTAAATTAAAAATATATAATTCTTTTTCTTTTTCAAAAAACAAACAAAGAACTAATGTTGTTCCCATATCTAGATATTGAATATCCATATTTGCTAGTGATTTCATTTTTTTGGTCACTTTTTCTAAACCATCTTGAAATCATTTTTGAATATTTTTAGAATCAAATGCATCAATTTTTTCTATTTGTGAATTTGAAAAAAAATCTATAAATTCTTTAACTGCAATTTTAGAAGCAACAGATCCGTTTTTGTGTCCACCCATTCCGTCACATAAAATCCCCATATAAACATTATTTTTGTTTATAAAACCTGCAAAATCTTGGTTTTCTTTTCTAATAGGTCCTGTTTCTGATTTTATGACAAATTTAATTGGCATTATAAATTAAATTCTTTCTCAATTATATTTTTAATTTCTAAATAAGTGCCTTCAACTGTGTCATTTACAACTGTATGTTTAAATAAATTTGAGTATTTAACTTCATCAAAAGCTTTTTCCATTCGTTTTTTAATTGTTTCAGGTGTTTCTGAGCCTCTTTCAGTAATTCTTCTTTCCAATTCTTTAAATGAAGGTGGCATAACAAAAATTGAAATAATTTTATCTTCAATTTTTTGTTTTTTGTATTTATTTAAGATTTGAATAGCACCATTTGTTTCAATTTCCAAAAATGGAATAAAACCCTCATTACTTATTTTTTGCAAATTGCTATATAAAGTCCCATAATAATTATCGAAATGTTGAGATCATTCTATTAAATCATTATTTTTTATATGCTCTTCAAATTTTTCTTTTGAAATGAAATAATAATGTATCCCTTCAATTTCACCTTTTCTAGGTGCTCGGGTTGTAGCTGAAACAGAAAGTTTTAATTTTAGGGCAATATCATCAAATAATCTTGCTTCAATAGTGCCTTTTCCCACACCACTAGGTCCACAAAATATAATAATCTTCTTATTGAACATAATTCTCCTAACTAAAAATTGTTAATTTTATTTATAAAATTATAAGTTATATTTAACCTTAAAAATAGAAAATTACATAAATTTATTTGAATTTTGGTTCAAATTAAAAAAATACAACAGCATTAGCTGTGTATTAAAATATTATTTACTTAATTCTTTTACGTAACGCGCAATAACTATTTCTTCATTTGTTCTTACTTTGTATACTGGTATTTTAGAAGTTTTTGAAGAAATTAATTTATAGTCATCATATGATTCTAAATTTGCTTTTTGAGATAATTTTACACCAAATGCAACTTGTAATTGGCTTGTAACTTTTTCTCTTATAATTTCATCATTTTCACCAATACCTGCTGTAAATACAATGGCATCAATCGGTTTTTGAATTTTATTAATGTAACTTGCCATGTAATCAACTACTTTTGAAGCAAATAAATCAATTGCAAAAGCTGCATCTTCATTTCCGTTAGCTGCTGCTTCATGTAAATCTCTGATGTCATTTGATAATCCACTTACACCTAATAAACCTGATTTTTTTACCATCATTTCAAATACATCTTGAGGATCGCAACCTTCAACTCTAATTAAGTAATCAGGAATACCTGGATCAATATTTCCAGAACGAGTTCCCATAATTAGTCCATCTAAACTACTGAATCCAACTGAAACATCAATAGATTTTGAGTCCCTAACTGCACAAACACTTGAACCTGACCCTAGGTGAGCAATGACAATATTAACTTTTTGTTTACCTAAAATGTTTTTCATTTTTGAGGTAATATAATCATGACTTAGTCCATGGTAACCAAATTTGAAAATATCATATTTTTTAGCTCATTCTTGGTTAATTGCAAATGTGCTATTAATTTTTGGCATTGTAACATGAAAAGCTGTATCTTGGGCAATTATTTTTGTTATGTTAGGAATATTTTGTTCAAACGCATCAACAGTTGTTAAAGTTGCAGGTGCATGAAGTGGTACAAATTTTGTAGTACGTTCAATTGCTTTTTTAACATCTTCACTATAAACAACTGGACTTAAATATTTTTTACTTGAAAATGGTGTTCTAAATCCGATTGCAACTAGTTCACTTAAATCGTGAATGATGTTATATTTTTTTCATAATTCAATTAATTCATGTACTGCAGTTGTATGATTTGGTAAATTTAAATCATCAATATATTTTTGTCCATTGAATTTGGTAATTATTCTACCATCTAAATTAATTCTTTCACAAAGTCCTGTTGCTATTAAATCTAATTTATCTTTTGAATATAAAGATCATTTTAACGATGAAGAACCGGGATTAACTACTAATATTTTTTTCATTATTTTAAAAAGTCATATCCTTTTAAGATTGTAATTGAAGTAACATCGATAACATCTTGCACTGTTGCTCCACGGCTAAAATCATTAATAGCTGCATTAACACCTTGGATTATTGCTCCAACCGCACCATAGTTTCCTAATCTTTGAGCCATTTTAGCTCCTATATTACAACTTTCTAAGTTAGGGAAAACATAAATACCTAATTCTTCTTGTGGTGCTGAAGGGAACTTGTGTTTTCTTACATCTAAATTGTAAGCAGCATCAAATTGCATTTCACCTTTAATAATATTTAAAGAAGTATCTTCACTTGCTAGTGCAACTGCCTTTCTTACTAAATCGGGATTTTCTCCTTTACCTGAACCATTTGTTGAGTATGTTAAAAATCCTGTTAAATCGTTCATTTTCATTGTTCTTGCAAATTCTGTTGCGTTTTTTGCAATGTCAACTAATTGTTCAGCTGTAGGTTTTTCTACTGTTGAAGGGTCACTAATGATAACTTTTTCATCACCTTTGTGCATTACCATTAAAGATGATATTGTTTTAATACCTGGTTTTGGCCCAATTGATTTAAATGCAGCTCTTAAAATATCTGCTGTTGAATAAATTAATCCACCAACTGCTGAGTCTATATCTTTATTTCTTAACATCATTGCACCAAAGTATGGACGAGTGTCAAGATATTTTCTTACTGTATCGTAATCTTCTTTTCCTTTTCTAATTTCTGCTAATTTTATAGCATATGCATCTTTTTGTGCACTCAATTCTTCCATTATTAGATTTTCAAGACCGTCGTCTACAATTTGATTTTTTGTTTCTAATAACATAATAGGTTTTGCTAAATTATTGTCTTTTAAATATTTAGCTGCTTCACGAGCTCTTTTATCATCTCCATCTATAAATAAAACGCTTAAAATTTTTTCAGATGCTTTTTCTTTAAGCAAATCATTTATATATTTTGAATATTTAGATAATTCCATTTAAATAATCTCCTTCTTTATTTATAATATATTTTGTTTTTCTCGTAATAATTTTAATTTATAAACGATAATAAAAACAAAAAAATTTCAAAAAAACAAAAAATTGTTATTTTTAACATTATTTTTTTGCTTTTCAATATTTTTTTACTTGATTTCTAAAAATTTTTTCGAAAATATAATTTATAATATATATGCATAAAAAATTGCAAAGAAAACGAAAGGAAATATTTTAAATGGATTTCAAATATATTAAACCTGGCCTAGTAATGTCAGATAAAGATGAAATGATTCGTTTAGTAGATGTTAATGGAGATTTAATCGACAAAAACTACAAAACAACAGCTACAGATGAAGAATTATTACAAATGTACAAATATATGATAATGTCACGTCAATGAGACATGTATGCATTACAATTACAAAAAACAGGTCGTTTAGGAACATTTGCACCTAACTTAGGGGAAGAAGCATTTTTAAGTGCTTTAGGTGCAATTTTAAATAAAAAAGATTGATTAGTACCTCACTACCGTGCTTTAGCTACAATGCTTGCACATGGTGTAACAATGAAAAATATGTTTAACTACTGAAGAGGTTCAGAACAAGGTGCACATTTTGCTGCTGATGTTAATTCAACACCTATGCAAGTTGTTATTGGTTCACAATTATCACATGCAGCTGGAGTAGCATATGCATTAAAACAACAAAAAGTTGAAAAACCATTAGTATTAACATTAGTTGGAAATGGTGGAACAAATGAAGGTGAATTCCATGAATCACTAAACATAGCAGCGGTTCGTCACTTACCAGTATTTTATGTTGTTGCTAATAACCAATGAGCTATTTCAGTACCAGAACACAATAGTTATGCAGTTCCAACATTATCACAAAGAGCTATGTCATATAATATTCCAGGACTACGTGTTGATGGAAATGACTTATTAGCTTCATATGAAGTAGCAAAAGAAGTTGCTGAATATATTCGTCAAGGAAATCGACCAGTTCTAGTTGAATTTGTTACATGACGTCAAGGACAACACACCACTTCAGATAACCCTCGTGTATATCGTTCACGTGAATTAGAAGAAGAAAAAGAAAAATGAGAACCAATGCACCGTATTGAAAAATTCTTATTTGAAAAAGGTATTTTAACAGAAGAACTTAAAACTCAAATTTGAGATGAACAATTTGAAGCAGCTAAAGAAGCTTATGCACAATCAACAGAAGATTTAGCAAAAGAAGGATATGAAGACATCTTTAAATATACATATAAAGAACTTACACCTGAATTAAAAGAACAATTTGAAGAAGGGAAAAAATACTTATAACAAAGTATTTTAAGGAAATAAATTATGTCAGATAAAAAAATTACCGTAAATAATATAGGTGCTTTAAACCAAGCTTTAAAATTAATGTTCGCTAAAGATGAAAGATACGTTCTATATGGTGAAGATGCAGGATTTGAAGGTGGAGTTTTCCGTGCAACAGAAGGATTACAACAAGAATTTGGATCAGATAGAGTTTGAGATTCTCCAATTTCAGAATCAGCTATTGCAGGAACAGCAATCGGAGCTGCAGTTGCAGGATTAAGACCAGTTGTTGAATTCCAATTCTCAGGATTCTCATGATACGCATTAGCACAAATTTGTACAAATGCAGCTCGTATGCGTAACCGTACACGTGGAAAATACAGTGTTCCAGCAGTATTTAGAATGCCAGCAGGTGGAGGAGTTAAAGCTTTAGAACACCATTCAGAATCAATTGAAACAATTTATTCACACATTCCAGGACTAACAGTAGTTATGCCTTCAACACCTTACAACACAAAAGGATTAATGATTGCAGCTATGGAAAGTGAAGATCCAGTTATCTTCTTAGAGCACAAACGTGACTACCGTGCTTTCAAACAAGAAATTCCTGAAGGATACTACAAAGTTGAATTAGGTAAAGCCAATGTTATTGTTGAAGGGTCAGACTTAACAGTTGTAACATATGGACACATGGTTCACGAAACATTAGCAGCTCTAAAACAATTAAATGAAGAAGGATTTGAGGGATCAGTTGAAGTTATTGATTTACAAACATTAAAACCAATGGATACAGAAACAATTGTTAACTCAGTTAAAAAAACAGGAAAAGTTATCGCTGTTACTGAAGCTGTTTCAACATTATCAATTGCTTCAGAAATTATTACACGTGTTAATGAACACTGCTTTGATGATTTAAAAGCTGCTCCAGTTCGTTTAGCTGGACCAGACGTAACAATTCCTTTACCAGCATTAGAACCTCTATTCATGGTTGATGCTAAAAAAATTGCTCACGAAATCAAAGAATTATACAAAAAATAATTATTTATATTTTTAATACCGAGATTATTCTTGGTATTTTTTATTTACTTTTTATAAAGTTTTAAATAAAAAAACAAAAAAATAACATTTTTTTCTTGTGTTTTTAAGTTTTTATATATTTCATATATAATTTAGTTATGTTTAAATTTAAAAATATTTTGAAATTATTAGGAGTTTTTACTTTAGTTATTCCCTTCGCAGTAATGGGAGCAAGCTGTCAAAGAGTAACTAAATATGATCAAGATGCATATTTTACAGAAGATAAAAAAAATGGCAAAACTGTAGAAAAAATTAGAATTATTTCTCATTTTGGACCAACAACTGATGCTAAAAGACATGATGCATTGGAAACTATTATCTCAGAATATAACAAATATTTAGATGATAACGAAAATAATCAAGAATTAAAAGATGCATTAAAAGTGGAATCTAATTATAATTTTGGTTTCAGTTATAACGATGTATATAATAATTTGAAGCAAAAAATAGTTGCCAAAGACAAAAAAACCTTAGGTAATTTAGTTTTAAATTATCCTTCTACAGCAGTATTTTTAGGATCACACGATATGATTTTGGATCTCGATGATGTTAATACTGATTTAGTAAACAAATCTACGATTGAATCATATAGAATATTAGGATTAGATAGTTCAAAGAAATGAATTTTACCTTTTGGACAATCTTCTGAAATACTAAGTGTTAATAAATTATTACTAGGATACATTTTAAATGTTTTAAATACTAAATACTCAGAAACACATTCAGATGCATTGATATCTAATGAAAATAATTCAATTTTAAATGAATCCTTAGATTTATTTAAACAACAAAGTCAGGCTTCAAAGGATTATTTAGAAAATTTATGAAAATTAAATGAAGCAAGTCAAATAGATTTTAGTCAATATGAAATTAATAAGTTAGATGATTCTATTATTTCCACATATGATGGAATGTTAAAATTTAGCTATTTTATAGCAAAAATATTAAATAGTATTGGTAATACGAATAAATTATTTACTTTAGGTATGGACAATCCTGTCAATGAATTATTTATGCAAATGTATAATAAAGCAAATAATAACTTTGATAATTACTATTTAAAGCCTTTAAAATCAAAACAATATATTTTAAATTATTATGAAACTATTACCCAAAAAGAAAACAATGAATTCACTTCTTTATTAAGACAGTATGTAGATTTAGCTAATACTGGAAGATTTTATACACAATTTAATACTGCAACTGATTTTAATTCAACAACTTTACAAACTCAACATGTAATGCTATATAGTGTATCTTCATCATTAGCATATAATTACGTAAAATATGTACCCCAATCATATTCATATAAAAATGAAACAATATCATATTTAGGAATAGGTGATTGAGTAAATGGAACAGCAGGAGTTGGTGCAGATACATTTTTATACAATTTAGAACCAGATAATACTCAACAATATACAGAATGAAAAAACAAAAAACCTGCAAAAAGTTCTGCATTTATAACAAATCAAAATATAAATGAAATAAAAGAATTTTCAAATGGTTTATCAGAATTAAAAATTCTTCACAACTCAAGCCCTTCTAAAGATTTATTTTTAAAAAACAAAGAAGATTTTCAAAAAATTTACTTTACAAAAAAAACACCAAGTGAAAACGAAATAAAATTAGTTAATAGAATTTTAACAGAAATTAAGTCAGCAAAAACCGTTGAAGAAATCAATAAACTAGAAAAACAATTGCCAAAAAATTATTATGCATATTGATTATTAAAAAATTTCAATAAAATTGATAATAATTCTAAGCCATCAATGTTAAAAAATGAAGCGCTTATAACCTCTGTTCCTTTAAAAAACAATTCAAATGATAAAAATCGAGGAACATTTATTGTTCAAGGTCCATCAATTATCGGACTTCATGCAAGTGAAAAGGCTGATAAAGCAACAAAAATATTTTTAAAATGACTATATTCAGATTATAAAATACAAATTCCAGTTAATAAGAGTTTAACATTATCATTGACCCCAGTAGAAACATTTGCATTTAAAAGCGGGTACCTATTTCCATCAGATAATTTTGTAAAAGAATATAGAAAAACAGCTCCTAATCCATTCTTAAATACATTTTTAGATAATATAGAAAAATCAGAAAATGAAAATGGTCCTGTTCCTTATCAAGATATTGCAGATTTAAATAGTAATAGTTTTAGAGATGCTGTTAATTCAGCAATTAATCAAGCAATAAAATTAGGACAAACAACTCAAAAAATAACTTTTGATAAAGTTTTAGAAGCTATACTTAATGCTATTCATTCATTTGATAGAGAATAAATACACAATAAAAAATGCAGCCGCATTTTTTATTTATTTAAAAAGACTTAATTTGCATGTTTTAGTTTAAAATATTTAATAATATATATTAAATAATAAATTACTATTATTTTTAATATTTCACATAATAATGAAAGGAATAAAATGGAAAAAGTTAACTTCTTCGCCTTAGGTGGACAAGATGAAAATGGAAAAAACTGTTACATTTTAGAAATAGAATCAAAAATTTATATTATAAATTCGGGAACAAAAGTTCCGATTAATAGTCATAATGGAATAGATACTTTAATCTCTGATTTTGATTACTTAGAAAAACATGAAAAAAATATTGCGGGTGTTTTTATAACTGATATACACAACGAAAGTTTCAGTGCTTTACCTTGATTGTTAATGAGAATTAGAGGTTTAAAAATCTATACATCTAGTTTTAATAAATTTATTATTTTAGAAAGAATTTCGAAATACAATATTGAACATAACGATTTTGAAGTTATTACATTTAATCAAAAAATGAAATTAAATAATGTAGAAATAACCCCAATACCATTAGCAGGTGCTTTACCAGGAATTCAGGGATTAAATTTTAATTACAAAAATGGAAATATTTTATTTTTAACTAATTTTGTGGTTGGTAATTTGGGGCCTTATGGAAATACAGATTTACAAAGAATTAAAAAACAAATTCCAGATGATCCTTTAAAAATTTTAATTATGGATTCTGGACATTCCAATTCACCAGGTAGAACAATTGATAAATTATGAATTACTGGTCAAGTTGAGTATAAATTCATAGAAACTAAAACAAATAATAGAATAATTGTTGGTTTATACGATGAAGATATGATTACAGCACATGAAATTTTATTATTAGCTAAAAAATATAATAGACCAGTTATAACATATGGATTAAACTATTCTAAATTAATATCTTTAGTTAAAAAGATGTCACCTAATTTACAACTCCCTGAATTTCTTGATTATAAAATTGCAAATGAAGTAGATAATGCTGTTATTTTAGTTACTGGAGCAATTGAGAGATTATATACAAGATTTTTAAGAATTGCTTCTTCAAATGATGTTTATTTAAAATTTAAGGAAACTGATGCTGTTATATTTATAGCTCCTCCTGTTAATGGTTTAGAAGTTAAATATGCTTTAACGCTTGATGAAATTGCAAGAACTACATCTAATTTAATAGAATTATCAAGTTTTGAATATTATTCATGTAACCCTGCTAAACAAGATATTGTTGATGTAATAAAAACACTTAAACCAGAATATTTTATTCCTATTCAAGGTTTATACCGTTATTTAACAGTTGCAGTAAACGATGCTGTTTCTGAAGCAAAAATGAACTTAAATAACTGTATTATTTTAAATAATGGAAAAGTAGCGGAATTTGAAAAATACAAATTAATATCTCAAAAACACTCAATAAGACACGTTGGTGATGTTATTATTGATGGATTTGGAGTTGGTGATATTTCATATGAAGTAATTAAAGAAAGAGAAACATTGGCTCGTGATGGTATGATTGGTGTTTCTTGCTTAATAGATTATAAAACTAAACAGCCATTGGGTGAAATTAATGTTATAGGTTATGGAATCATAAGTAAAGAAAACAAAGAACAAATAAATGAAATTGTTTCAAAATGTTTTAATAAAGAATTTGAAGAATTAGATCCAAAAACAGTAAATTTACGTGATATTCAGGAAAAATTAAGAAAAGTTATTAGAAAAAAAATATTTAAAGTTCTTTTTAAAGAACCACTTGTGGTGGTGAATTTATATGAAATTTAATAATATATTTAAAAGAAAGAATACAATAAAAATTAAAAAAATTAAATTTTGAAAAACTCCTACTTTTGTTTTTACAATCGTAGCTTTTATTGTATTTTTCTTTTGAATAATTTCATTTTTTGATATTGTAGTATTAACAACCATTCACTCTTACACTTTAGGTGCTTTATTTGGATTTAACTCATCACTTTTTTATTTTGCTATTATTTTATTTTCGATTATGAAAATTTTTGATTGAGAAGGAAAAATTACTTTAAAACACTTTTTCTTTTCTTTTACAAGATATTTAGTTTTTAGTTTTGTAGTTACAATTTTTGCTGGAATGATTTACAATGTATCTAGTTATGAAAAAATGTCACATGTAGGGAATAACATTCCTAAAGTTTTTAATAGTTGATTTAAAGATTATTCAAATGCAACTTCTTCTGCACTACCCAATAAGTTCACATCAGGAATATTTTCTAGTTTTATATTTGCTATTTTTAGTAGCATAGGTAGCCAATTTTTAGCAATAGTACTTTCAATAATTTTATTTATTTTGTCTATAATCATATTTTTTATACCAACACATAAATTTTATTTATTTTCATTTTCAAGAGCAAAAAGAATGTCTGCAAAACGCAAAAATGATAGTTACAATAAAACAAATTATAAAAATAATGCTATAAAAACAACCAAAAAATATGAAAATATAGAGTCATGAACTGCAAATATTAATTTAGAAGATGATAATTTATTTAATAAATTAGAATCAATAGATGAAAAAACAGCGTCTGATGAAGTAAAACTTGATTATTTAGATGATAATCCTTTTGACACAACAGAATTTGAAATTATTGACTTTGATAAAAAAAATAATAATTCAACTTTTAATGATGTTACTAAAGAACAATCATTTATTGAACAAAACATTATATCAACTCAAGAAAATGAAAATAATAGTACTTTTATAACTGCAAGTGATTTTGAAAATTATACGTTAAATAAATCAGAAAATGAATTTAAAAAACAAAAAAGATTTTCACTTATAAAAGATGAAGAAGATTTAAACTTAGATTCACAGGATGGAAGATATGGAAAATAAAGATACTGATATATCTTATGAAAATATTCATATAAATCCCATTACAAATTTTTATGAAAAAAATGTTCATGAAATAGAAGCTTATATTAATAAATTTATAGATTTAAGATACAAACAAATTAATAATAATGTTGAAGCAAATGTAAATCTTAAACTTAAACAAATTAAAATGCATCGTGAAGATATAGAAAAAAAAGCAAAAAGTTTATCAGTAAAACTTAAAAAGTTTATTAACTTTATAATTTTTGCTTTATTTTTTGTGTTAATTGGGTTTGCATTTTGAAAAATTTTTAAGAAAAATAAAAATGTTATTAATGAATTTAATAATTTCAGAACCAATAAAAACAAAGTTATTGCACAAATTACAAATGAGAAACAAAAACTTTTATATCAAATTTTTAACTCATTTTCATTAAATGATGTAAAGAAATTTATACTAAGTCAAATGGGGATTTTTAAAGTAAATAACAATAATTTTCATGAAGTTTTAGAGAATATTAATGTTACAAATCCAAAGGTACCAATATTTTTTAGAAGTATTGAAAAATATGATATTAGAAATAATTTTTTCTACGACCTAGATTTTTATAATTTAACATATTCAAATATATTATATACTGGTTCAAGATTGGTAAGATACGTAAAAGATGGCAAAACATATACAAAAACAGTTGTTGCTAATTATCAACACCCTGCACCGTTTTTAAATCAAATACATACAACTTTATATTTAACAAATTATTTACCTAATTTAAGGTTTATTTCTACTCAACCTTTAACAGCACAACAAGTTAAGAAAATGACTAAAAGAAATGAACTTATTTTAGAAAATAAAGAAATTTATTCAAGATATAATTTTAAATATAATGATGAGTTAAGTTTTGTAAACTTTTTTCAATTAATAACTCAAGAAAAATATATTGATTGATATGATTATGCAACAAAAAACAATATATTTAATGCTGATTTTGAAAAAACTTCAAATGGATTTATAGTTTACAACAAAAAACATGAAGTCTATAATAAAATTTTGAAAAATAATTCCGATTGATTTTTAAAAATAACTCACACTAAAAATTCTGAGACATTATCGATTGAAGATATAAAATTAGAAGTTAAAAGTTACATAAAAGAATATATAAAAGATATTCTTGCTTCATTGACTTTAATTTTTTCAAATAAATATTTAGCAAGTGAAACATATAATGAAAATAAACAATTTTCATTTGAATATGTAGATAAACAAAACATTCAGAATCACGACACACAAACATACAATAATTTATTTTTTATCAATAAGTTGAATAACAACAAATATTTTTCATTAAAGACTAAAAAACCTGCTAGAGATTTTATTTATGAAAAGTTTCAAAGATCAGTTTTAGGAAATAATGTTCACTTTATTAATTTAGATCAATGAAGTTGATATATTGAAAAGAAAATTAAATATGTTACAGTAAGTGATTTTAATGTTGGTGCTGTTTCTGTTCGTGTAGATTATGATGATTATATTAAATTTTCAGAAAATAAAACAATTATTTTTAGTTCTAACTATAAATTAAAAAATAACCAATTTATAAATTCATTTGTAAATAAAACGGATGATTCAATTTCTGTTTATGATACAGAGGATAAAAGTTTACTTTATACTATTTTAACACACAAATTGTACTGAAATTTTCAGTTAAATATTGATAAAGAACTATTGAATGATTCAATAGAAATTATTAAAAATTTTAATAATCTATTTAAAACATATCGTAATTTCTATTCTTTAGAAATTGATTCAGAAGGAATATATGTATTTATAAACGAACCGAATGAAATACCTAAAAATATAACAATGGAAATGGTATCTTTTATAAATAATATATAATATAAGTATATTTAATTTTAAGGAGTAATTTTATGTTATTTGATTCAAGAAACGAACAACAAAATGTAACAATAAATGTTGATAACACCATTCAACATGCAAAAGCCTCAACTTTACAAAAAGTAATGTTTTATTTACTACTAGTAATTGCTTCGCCTTTTACATTATTTTTTATTTGAATACTGCCAGTAAAATATAAAAATAAATTTAATCAAAAACAAGTGGTAGCCCAAGAAGCTTCTTCTACAATACAAGCTGCGCAAGCTAAACGTCGTGCAACATTAATTAAAATGATGGACTCTGTTAAAGGTTATAAAACTCATGAAAAAGAATTATTGGAACAAATTACTAAATATCGTTCACAGATTCAAGATACTAATTTTAATGATTTAAACAATTTACAAGAAACACAAAATCTTTTAAGTAGTGTAACAAATGGTCTAAAAATTACATTTGAAAAATATCCTGATTTAAAAGCAAGTTCACTATATCAACAATTTTCAAATGAAGTAGTTATGCAAGAAGATGAAATTTATTCAGCAAGAAGAATCTACAATGCAAGAGTTACTGACTTTAATTCTATGCTTTATAAATTCCCTGCAATAGTTGTTGCAAATAATATGAAATTACATAATTTACCTTTCTTTACAGCTACAGAGCTAGAAAGACAAGATGTTGATACGTCATCTTTATAAAAAAATAATTTAAAAAACACTGGTGTGTTTTTTTATTTTTATTTAGTTCTTTTTTAATAAATATATTTATTAAAAAAACAACCTTTTAGAGTAAAATTTATATATAAGTGAGGTTTTATGGAAACAAAAAACAACAATAATACAACAAAAGACCAATATACAGCAAGTAATATTCAAGTTCTTGAAGGACTAGAAGCAGTTAGAACAAGACCGGGTATGTACATTGGTAGTATTGGATTTAAAGGATTACACCATTTAATTTGAGAAATTGTAGATAACTCAGTCGATGAAGCTATGGCTGGTTTTTGTGATCAAATAACAATTAATTTACACCCTAACAATGTTATTGAAGTAATTGACAATGGTCGGGGAATACCTGTAGATAAGCATCCTAAAACAGGAATAAGTACAGTTGAAACTGTGTTTACTGTTTTACATGCAGGGGGAAAATTTGATTCTGAAAGTTATAAAGTTTCTGGTGGATTGCATGGAGTTGGTGCAAGTGTTGTTAATGCTCTAAGTGATGATTTTCAAGTTTGAGTAAAAAAACATGGAAACGTTTATTATCAACACTATTCAAATGGTGGAAAACCAAGTGATGAATTAAAAATAATTGATGAATACAAAGATGAAGAAACAGGAACTAGAGTTATGTTTCACCCAGATTTTAAAATTATGGAAAAAAATAATTTTGATTTTGGATTAATTGCAGATAGGGCAAAACAAACTGCTTATTTAAATAAAGGTTTAAGAATAAATGTCAATGATTTAACTAAACAAGTATTTAAATCATTTTACTTTGAAGGTGGAATAGTTGATTATGTTTCAGAACTTTCTAAAGGTAAAAAACCTATCAACCCAGATATTATTTATGCTGAAGGATCATTTTTAGATTCTCGTATTCAAAATGCAAGTGATGTACTTGTTGAAGTAGCAATGCAATATAATGAAACTTATTCAACTAATGTTGTTTCATATGCAAATAATATATCAACAAATGAAGGTGGAACACATGAACAAGGATTTAATGATGCGCTTGTAAGAATATTTAATAAATGAGCTGAAGAAAATAAATTAATCAAGCAAGACAAAGAAAGACTAACAAAAGATGATGTTAAGGATGGGCTTGTAGCTATTATTTCTATTAAACACACAAATCCAATTTTTGAAGGTCAAACAAAAGGAAAACTTGAAAATAAAGATGCTCGTAGTGCAACAAATAAAGTTTTAAGTGAAACTCTTGAAAGATATTTATTAGAAAATCCACAAATAGCAAAATCTATAATTGAAAAATGTCTTAAAGCTCAACATGCTAGATTAGCTGCAAAAGCAGCATCTGAGGCATCAAGAAAAAGAGATGGTTTAGATTTTGGTAATTTACCAGGTAAGCTAGCTGACTCATCACTTAAGAATGCTGAATTAACTGAATTATTTATAGTCGAAGGTAATTCTGCTGGTGGTAGTGCAAAAATGGGTCGTGATAGATCTATTCAAGCTATATTGCCATTACGTGGAAAAGTCATTAACTCAGAAAAAAACAGTATTCAATCAGTTTTAGAAAACAAAGAAATTGGTACATTAATCCATGCTTTAGGAACTGGTATACGGGATGAATTTAACATTAATAAATTAAGATACCACAAAATAATTATTATGACAGATGCCGATGTTGATGGTGCACACATCACTACACTACTTTTAACATTTTTCTACCGTTATATGCGGCCTCTTATCGAATATGGTTTTGTTTATTTAGCTCAACCTCCATTATATAAAATAACTTATGGAAAAACAGTTAAATATGCTTATAAAGATGAACAAAAAGACGAAATTTTAGCATCAATTGATAAAACAAAAGTAAATATCCAAAGATATAAAGGACTAGGTGAAATGGATCCTGAACAGCTTTGAGAAACAACTATGAATCCTGAAAATAGAAAAATGTTGCAAGTCCAAATTCAAGATCTTGCAGCTGCTGATACTATTTTTACAACATTGATGGGTGAAGAAGTTGAACCTCGTCGTGAATTTGTTCAAGAAAATGCAAGATATGCCTCAAATATTGATTTTTAATAGCAAAATTCACAAATTATTTTGTGAATTTTTATAAGAAAGGAAAATATGAAAAAATATGAAAAGCAAGGATTTACTAATGAAGTGTTTTATGATTCACAAAATAATTATTTTGTAAAGAAAAAAACTTATGAAGGTTTTAATCATGCAGTAAATTATAAAGATTTAAATGTATTTGATTTTTATCCTGGCGCTATTGAAGATAATAAAGATTATTTAATAACTAATTTCATAGATGGTAAAACACCAGAATTAGATGATGAATTTTTAAAAGAAGCTGGTAAATTATTAATTACTTTACATAATTCAAAAATGAAATTACCAGCTAATAATTTAGCAAGAAGATTTAAGGTTTATAGAAAAATAATTCACGATAAAGGTATAAAAATTCCAGTTTTAGATAAATATTACAAAAAAATTAATTTATTTTTAAAAAATGTTGATACATCAGCGCCTTGTCACAATGATGTTATTTTAGCAAATTTTATAAAACAAAATAAAACCAATAAAATTTATTTACTTGATTGAGAATATGCTACTATGGGTGATATTCATTTTGATTTAGCTTACTTTATTGAATCACAAAATTTAAATGATCAACAAGTTGAGGTGTTTTTAGAGGGTTATGGAGATGATTTTAGTCCATATATTTTACAAATACATCGAATTTTGGTAAATTACCTAGTGGTTTTATGAGTTAATAAACAAGATAAAAAACCATTTGATGAAACACATTGCATAAATAAAATTGAACCTTATTTTGAAAAACTTAGTATTATGAAACGAGATTAATTATGCAAATGGAAAAACTATCAAAATTAGAACTTACTAAATTTTTAGATGAAATTACATTAGTATTTGGACCAATAATAACTTCTAAAGTATCTGATGTATATTTTATTTATGAATCTTTTAAAAATAAAACTTATCAAGCTAAATACAAAAATATTATTGTGCAAATAAGAATCCCTAAATTAGAAAATATAAGTGCCACTCAAGAAGAAATTATTGCTAATTCTTTTGATGATTACTTATTTTATAAAGACGGGTACTTAATTAAAAAATGATTTTTTGGAAATGATCTTACATATGTTCATATTGATAAAACAATTACAAAAAATATAATTAAAGAAATTAAAGAATTACAAAAATTAGATATTCAATTAAGTGAATTTAATTGATATTTAAATAAAATAGATGATCCTCAATATGATGAAATTATTAAAAAACATCTAAACGAAGATCTAGTTTTTTGTCACAACAACATAAATAGATCAAATATTTTAGTAAATAAGTCAGGAAAAGTAAAAATTATTGATTTTGGTAATTGTTCATTAAATTCCAAATACGTTGACCCTGTTATGGCGCATATTAATTTAGGGATAGATAGAAATATTTTGATAAGCGAATTTAATTTAGATGATAAAAAATTTGATGAATATATTTATATTGTTAAACAATATTTAAAAACAGGATTTGAACAATTTTATATACATCAAGAAATTCCTATCCCTAAACTTTCAAGAGCATTAGAACCATTTCAAACAAAAAAATATAACTATAACTCTTATTTTATTATTCAAAAAAATAAAAGTAGCTTCAAAAGAAATTTAAATATAAAAGAATTAGATAATTTTTATTTTGTTCCTCCTTATATTTATGAAGATGAAAAAATTATTATTTGAAAATGAATGGAAAGAAATCATATATTAACTTTTAATAATATGAGAATACGAGCATTAGCAAGAGCTATGAAAATATTGCATAGTTCTAAAGTTGATTTTCCTAAATATAATATAGAAGATAGATTAAAAGCATTAATATGCTCAGTGGGTGAGCAAAATATTCGCCAAGATTTTAATTCTAATATGTTAAATAAAATTTATAAATGAATTTTAAGGTTAAAACCAACAAGTAATTGTCATAATAATTTATCAATTAATACAATTTTCTTTTCGAAGAAACAAAGTGTGTTTTTAATAGGTTGGGAAAATGCTTCTAAAAATGATCCTTTTATCGATATTGCCATTTTATTTGAACATATGCAATGAAATAATGACCAAGAAAAATTATTTTGAAAAACTTATCAAATCAAAAAACCTGATAACTTTATTAAGTATAGAATTATAGTCAACTTTGTTGCTTATTTAATTAATAAAGGAAAATTAGATGATGAGTTTTTATCACGAATTAATAAAAAAAGAATTTATGACTTATTTTATATTTTAGACTCAAAAATTTAAAATAATTTTTTTATTTTATAAATATATTATAATAATTTTATGAAAAAAAGAATAGCTTCAAATAAGTCAAAAAAAACTCGATTATTTAAATTTTCTTATTTAATGTTAAGTGGACTATTAAGTTGTTTTATTGGTATTATTTTAGTTCCTATAATTTTAACTAGTACAAAAAAAGATACCCCTTTTAAACCAATAAAAGATGGCGCAATTGATGTGTGTAATTTAGAAAATTTAAAAATAGAATCAGAAATTAAAAATAATATAATAGAGTTTAAATCTCAACCAATTGATTTAATTAACAGTTTTAAAATTTCTAAAGTTAAATCAAGCACAGCAAAAGATTTTGATAATATTTTCAAATACAAATTAACCCCTTATTTTAAAGGTTCAAATATTAATCAAGAATTTAAAAATACAATGTTTAATGAACCAAAAAATAAAATTGAATTTATTCAAAAACTTTTAAAAATTAAATCAATAAATGATAGTCAGTTAAATGAAGAAGTTAATAAAATAGTTTCATCTTTAGAGACTACTAAAAAAAGATATGAAGACTACGACACTAATATTAAAAAATTAGATCAAATTATAAAAAATAACCCAGATAAAGATTTTAAAAATGTAAATGTTTCAGAAAATATTTTAAATCCATTTAAAGGCGTTTATACTAACGTAAATGTTAAAAGTACTCAACAATTTGAAATAGATATAACTGACTTTATATTAAATTATAAAAATGATAATTTAACTAATTTAGAAAAATTTTTAGAATTAATCGACCATTTTACATTTGATGCAATTTATGCTAATATTGACAATAATAATCAGTTAGAATATTATAAATTTGATAACTTAATTCTTAAAAGTTATTTTGATAAAGTTAATCAACTTATATCAATAACACCAAATTTAAATAAATTAAAAATCAAACAATTTAAATTTTTGATTTCAATAGATGTTAAAAATAACATAATACAAAATTTACTTTTTAACCCCAAATTAATTACAGAAAAATATAATGGTGATTAAAATGAATATACCTAAAGAACAAGCAATAAATATTTGAAATAAGTATTTTAGTAATGAAGAACAAACACAACAAGATTTTGCAGGCAGAAACATGCATTTTCATTCATATAATGACAATACATCAAAATATGGATGAACAATTGATTGTTTAGTTAAGGAATCAGAAACTACTTTTATTCCAGTAAATATTTTAACTTTAAATGAACGTTCAGGTGATTATACATTTTGAGCAAATAAAAAACTATTTCAGGTAAAAATAAAAAAAGAGAATCAAAATATCAATTATGAAATAATTTGTGTTATTGATGAAGATTAAACTTAAAAACAACTATTGAGTTGTTTTTATTTAAATAATTAAAGGAGCAAACTATGTACAATAAATTTTCCAATGGAATGATAGAAGTAATAACAGGACCAATGTTTAGCGGTAAAAGTGAAGAGCTTTTAAGACGTATTAGAATTTTAGAATATGCAAAATATAATATATTAGTTATAAAACCCTCATTCGATACCAGATTTAGTATCTCCAAAATAGTATCAAGAGCAGGAACAGAACATAAAACGTTTGTATTAGATGATATTAAAAAAGTTTATGAATTAATAAACGAAGATACAAATGCCATTGTAATTGACGAAGCTCATTTCTTTGGAGATGATATTGTTCAAGTTGTTAATGAACTTGCAAATAAGGGTTTTTTAGTGATTGTAAGTGGATTAGATCAAGATTTTTTAAGAAGACCTTTTTATAATATGTCACAAATATTGTCTTTGGCAGAAAGAGTAACAAAACTTCAAGCTGTTTGCGTCGTGTGTCATAATCTAGCAAGTTGTTCATATAGAAAATCAAATGATGCAGATGTATTGCTTTTAGATAACACATCAAATTATGAGGCTCGCTGTAGAAAATGCCATAACGATGGAATTAAAAATAAAGATAAAAAATAAAAACATAAGGAAAAAACACAGCAACTGCTGTGTTTTTTGTATATATTAATATTAGTTGAATGTTACATAAGCAATAATGATTCATATTGGCATTGCTACTAGACATAGTAATGTTGACAATGATGAAACTTCTGCTGTATATACTGATTTTGAGTGACCTGCGGCAACTGAGAATATAATACATACTGCTGCTGGTGGAGTAGCTCCTAATAGTGTTAATAGAACTCCTGTTGATGCTGAAATTGCACCTGATTTTACTAATACTAATCCAATTAAGAACATAATTAATGGCATTAATATTAATTTTAGTAATGTAGTTACTCAAACACTTTTATCTGCTGCTGCTTTTTTAAGATTTGAAGAAGCTAATGTTCCTCCAATAATCATTCATGCTAATGGTGAAATAATTGCAACTCCTGAATCTAATATTTTACCTAATGCAGGTAAGTTTGCTTTGAATCCAGCTCAGAATTGAGCTCCTTTTTCAACTTTTTGATATGGAATACTGTTTACAATTGCATATTTTGATGGTGCTGCAAATTGTAGAGCTCATAATATTAGTGATAAGTATAAAGCACACATCATTGGGCTAAATACTGCTTTTAAAATAGGTTTAATATTCTTTTTAGAGAATTTTTCTCCTGAGTATGAAAGCATTACATATGAGAATGCTCCAATCATATATGGAATACATCATATTTGTGCTAATGCTAGAGCTGAACCGTTAAATATTGTTCCACTCATTGCAATAACTAATGGGTAAGCAAAGAATTGTAATGAACCATAAGATAGCATTAATACTGTTGTTAGTAATTTTGCTTGGATATCTTTAATAGCTTCATCTTTATATGCTACTGCATCCCCAGTTTGTTTTTCTGCAAAAATTTGTTCTGCTTTTTTAGTAACTAATTTTGGTACTAAGTTTGCTCCAAATTTTACAACTAATGTTGAAATAACTGCTGCTATAACATAAAATGCTATTGAAACACCTATTACAACACCAATTTCTTTTCCTAATGATGCATTAGCTGGTTGCATAAATGCAATAATACATAGGAATGGTAACGCAAAACTAATTAAAAATTTAGATAACTTTCCATTAATTTCTTTTGTAAAGATACCTTTACGTGTTACAACATATCCAATGATAATAAAAGCAAATGTAGCTAAAACACCACCTCACATACCTTGTGCTTGTAATATTTTAACAAGGTTGTCAGTTCAGTGAACTGTTGTTGTTGTTGGCATATTTTTCCTTTATAAAATAAATATATTTACATAATTCTATTATGTTGGTGAAAACACCTAATTTAATTTTATCAAAAAAATGTATAAAAAAAAGTAAATAAGGCTCATTAAATTTGTGAAAATTTTATTTTTTTGTGTTTTAAGTTAATTTTTTTGTTCTTTAAATAATTAAAATAAATATTAGTTATCATTATTAAAAATACAGAAATTCATACATATGGTGTGATATCTCTATATGAAGATCTTTGACTGTATACCATAGCTAAACCGAAATTACTTGCTCCAAATAAACCATAGTTTATAAAATTTCGAATATTTTTTTCTACTTCTAGAATTAAAAAAGTGGATGAATTATTTTTTATATAAGGTAAAATATATGATCTAAAAATTCTTCCTTGTGATCATCCTTGTCTTATTAAATTATTAATATTTTTATCTTCTATTTTAGAAATTGATTCGTTTAATTGTTTTGAAATAACTGTTGATGAGTGGATGGCAAAAGAAATAACAAAAGCAGCCGCTGGTCTTTTGAAAATAATTCCAATAGTAAAGAAAATTACAATCGTAGGAACGATTCTAATAAATGTACTTATGAATCTAAAAATATGCATAGAAAATAAATTATTTGTTTTTTGATTTGTAAGTCTTAGATTAATATAAGTAAGAATAATTACTAGAACAATTGTGATATATATTTCTAAAAATAAGTCTAAAATAATTAAAAATATATTGTCATTTTGAGTTACTATATTCCAATTTGGATTAATTAAATCATTAAAAATACTTTTTAGTGCATTTGGATAAAAATGTATGTTTTTAATGCTAAAAAGCATAAAAATTGTTGAAATAATTAATACAACAAGTATAAATATAATTCCTATAGTTTTATTTTTTTTATTTTTATTAATTTTAAAGAAATTTTCTTGTGTGACTTTTTTGGATTTTGCAATCAATAAATAGTTGTTTGTAATATAACTAAATCATTCTAATATACTAATAAAAATAACAAAAACAAGTAAGGGAATTAATAATTCATGCATTTTATAAATGCTTTCATTTGCATAATTTAAAAGTTGTCCAATACCAACTACTCCTAAGGTACTAAATACAGAAGTTCATCTTAAATTTGATTCAAATGAATATAAGCTAAAAATTATTATCTTATTTTTAATTGAAGGATAAATATATCTAAATAAAATATGGGTTTTTGAATAACCTAATTTAATTAGTCTTTTATAAATGTTAGAAGGCACATTTTCAATAGCTTCTGAAATAAATTTATGTAGTCATATTCAACTAAATCAACTTATTAATAAAACAGATGATATTTCGCCACTTAAACTAGTTGTAAAAAAGTATAAGTATATTAATTCGGGAAAACTTCTAAAAAATAAAATAATAAATCTAATTACATATGATTGAATTTTATTGTTAGTTTTTATATTTCCGATTAATGCAGTAAATAAAGCAAAAACAGTACCTAAAACAGTACCTAAAAATGTAACTTTAAAACTTAATCATAAAAATTTTAAACTTAAAACTCATAAGTTTTTTTCTTGTAAATATGTAGATGTTTGAAACGGTTTAAAAATATTTTTCAGACTTTCAAAAAATAGATTAAAACCACCAGAACTAGCCAAAAAATTAGTTCTTCAAATAGCAACTGAAGCAATTGCTATTAAAAACATAGCAATTAAAATTTTTGTTTGAGGTTTTAATTTATTTTTAATTAATTTGTTGTTTTTATATAGAGAATAAGTAAAAATATTGCGCCTAATCTCTGTGTTCATTATTTTCTAGCCCTATCATAAAAATTTTTAATATATTCTCTATTTGCGTTTTCTTTTGTATATCCACTAATACCTATTCTATAACTGAAATCATCTTTATTTTCTTGTGATGTTTCTAAAATTGCTTGTTGTAAAAAAATAATCTCTTTTTCACTTAATTTATTTGATGCAATAACTACAAAAAATAAAAAAGGATCAGTTAAGGTTAAAATTTCAATTTTTTCGCCCTCTGGTCTTGAAAAGTAATTTTTGTCAGGGTCATTATGGTGAAATGCATATTCATTTTCTTCACCTAAAAAAATATGAAAATCTTTAAAAATACTTTGACCCATATGTGTTGCTGAATTATGAATTGGATAATTGATGTAATTATTTGGATTTGCATTTTCATCATTATTAAATCCAGTAAATTGTTTGTTATATTTGTTGAAGTGTTTTTTAAATAAAAACTCAGGATAAACAAATCTAGTTGCAGAACTTGTGTCTTGATTTTTTACAATTCCAAAACTACTGAATGTTTTTCAATCGCGATTTTTTCAAGCTTCTTTTATTTTTTTTAAGACTTCGTCAGTTCCTGTGATAAAAATTGCTCCTCTTTGGTAATTTATACTTTTATTAATGGGTTCATAAAAGTGTTGATAAATACCATAATTAAAACCATATTCTTTATCATCTCATTGACTATATGGTTTTTTTGAAAAATCATTGTTTTGTTTTTTTACAATTTCATTCATTTTTTCATTGTTATTTGCATCATAAAAAACCATATCTTCATCATATTTAGGAATAAATGTTTTTGCAAGTAGAATAGGATGAACAAGATCAATGTATTTTTGGGTTTCATTAAATTGATTGTTTAAAAAAACACTATTAACAATTGCTATTTGACTTTTATTGGTAATTACAGATTCAACTAACGCTCTGTCATTGCTTAATAAATCAGGATTTAAAGTGATATTTTCAGTATTTTTTGTGTTAATGTCTTGATTTTTTAGTTTATTATACTTTGATTCAATTGATTTAAAAAAATTAATATTTTTAATTTTAAAATCTTTTGCTCATGGTGTTAATGTACTCATTTGCATGGTGGTTTGGTTAGCACAAGAAACAAAAAAATAAGGAATAAAAAGGCAACTTGTGACCATAAATATACTAAATATTTTTTTTAAATATTTTTTAAGCATTTTTTATCCCCCTTATTTTAAACATTTTAATTTTTAATTTTTTCAAAAACTAATATTGCTTGCATTCTATTGACACCAAGTAATCCTGCACTGTGTATTGATGATGTAGTATTTAAGGTGTGCAATCTATATCCTTTTGCTGTTTGTTGATTAATAATATATTCTAAATCAGTTAAATTTTTACTTCCTTTTTCTAATCATTTTTCTTTTAAAATAACTTGTAAAACAACATAATTTGAGTCTTTTTGCTCACTAGCTATTGAAGATACACTCTTTTCTCTAAACATATTACTCCTTAAAATATAATTATTATAATTATAATCTAGTATTTTTAGTTTATATGTTTTTTGATATCTTATAAATTGAATCGATTAATAAAAGTAATATATAATTAAAAATATGAATATAGATATTGTAAATAAGGTAGTTCAAGTAAAAGTAACAAAAATATACAGAAGTTTTGTGCTTTTAGAAAATCAAAACAAACAAACATTTAGATTAAATTTAAAAGATGTAAGTGATTATTATATTGGGGATCTTGAAGATATTTTTAGAATCGGTGAAGAAATTTGTGTGTTTGTAAAAGAATATAACGAAGCTAAAAATAATTACATAATTTCTTTTAAAAACATTCATCCTAAATTTTTACGTAACCCTTTTGAATTTGAATTTAATCGCAAGAGTAGTTTTGAGAAACTCTTAAAATTTACAAAAAGAAAGATAAAAAATGATTGGTAAAATTTCTTTAAAACTAGCAAATGAATTAAATTCAAAATTTACAGAAAAATATCAAAAAATTATTTACGGATTAGCTAATAATATTGCATCAAGAAATATAGATGGACACGAGTTTTTGGATTTTTTAGATTTAGCAAACCCTAAAAATTTAGAAGTTAAAGAAATCAGTGATTTGTCCTTTAAATGAAAAACCGAAGTTAATGTGTTGTTGGTTATTAGTGCTTATTCATTAAGTTTGCATTCAAAATCAGTAATTGATTATATTGGTAACAATCATTTTATAAACCATCGAAATTTATCTAAAAATAAAAAGAATATGGAAATAATTTATTTGGACCATATTTTAAATAGCAAGGAATTAAAAAATCTAGAAAATTATTTAGACGATAAACCTTTTGCAATTCACGTTATTTCTAAAAGTGGAAATGATATTGATGTTTTGGCAAATTTTCAATTTTTTTCCGAAATAATGGAAAGAAAATTAGGACTTAAAAATTCTTCACAATATATTTGTATAACCACAAATCCAAATACTGGAAATTTAAATAAAATTGCTTATTATAAACAATATAAAATTTTTACTTTTTTAGACAAAATACCTGAAGTTTACAGTATTTTTACCAGTGTTGGATTGCTTCCTATGGCTTGTGCTGGAATTGATATTTCAAGAATTTTAAGTGGTGCTGCAAAAGC
This sequence comes from Mycoplasma zalophi, assembly GCF_018914005.1. Lineage (NCBI taxonomy): Bacteria > Bacillati > Mycoplasmatota > Mollicutes > Mycoplasmatales > Mycoplasmataceae > Mycoplasma > Mycoplasma zalophi. The sequence continues at coordinate 328,106 of NZ_JAHMHI010000001.1, read as the reverse complement.
AAAAATGGACTTTAGTTCAACTAATTTATCACAAAATATTGCGTATCAGTATGCTTTTGCTAGACTTTATCTTAAAAATATGGGATTAGATCATGAAATTTTTGTAAATTTTGACAATGATTTAGCAACGTTTTCAAAATATTGACAATATTTATTTTCACAAACAAATTCAAAAGAAAATAAATCACTTTATTTAGACATTGCTAATTTTAGTAAAGAAATTTCAACAAGATCACAATTTTTTCAGCAAGGTTACAAAAAAACACAGCAAATAGATTCCTTATTTTTAACAATTCTTTCAACTCAGAGATTGTTTGATGAAAAGCATATTGGTAATTACGAAAGAAATAAACCTTATTTTGAATTGCCTTCAACAACTCCCAACCAGTTACTTTTATATTCACAAAATGCATATAATGATCTTTTTCAAAAAGTAGGTCATTATCAAAATATTCAAATCACTTTAGAAGATAATTCAGAAGATACAATAGGACAATTAATCGTCTTTTTACAAAATTCAAGCTTGATGAGTGCTTATTTATTGGGTGTTAATCCTTTTGATGGAAGAAGTTACGATATTTATAATAGATTTTTAAAGGATATTTTAGAAAAAATATAATGAAATTAATAATAGCAGCAGAATTACAAGAGGTAGAATCATTTTTTAAAATTTTGTCAAAAAAAATGATTTTTGAAACAAAAAACATTCAAATTTATGAATGTATTTTTAATAATCAACAATTTATTTTAACAATTAGTGGTGTAGGAAAAGTTAATGCATCAGTAGCATTAAATACGACATTAAATAAGTACAAAAATATTTCAAAAATAGTAAATATAGGTACAGCGGGTTCACTCGATAATGACATTGAAATTGCAAAAGCGTTTTTAATAAATACTTCACAATATTGAGATGTAGATTTAACGGCATTACCAAATTATAAAATTGGCCAATTACCCAATATGCCTCAATTATACTCATCAAGTACTGGATTAAACACTGAATTGTTGCAAAAAATAAATTTAGAATTTGCAAATTCAATTAGTGGAGATAGTTTTATTTCTAAAGAAAATATAAAAAATTATGATTTAAAATCATTTTCATTAGTAGATATGGAATCTACTTCTTTATTACAAAATTGTTATTTATTAAATAAAGATATAAGTTTAATAAAAGTTGTATCTGATCATATTTTTAAAGATAATAATTCAAGTGATTATCAAGAAAATATAAAAAAATGTTCACAAGTTATTTGTAACATTTTAATAAAAATATTTAGCTAGTAATTTTTCAGTAGCTAACAAAAGAAATACCATATTTTTTTTGTTTTATTAATTCAAATTTATCTAAATTTTTAATTTCGAAATTAGACTCTAAAATAATTATGCTATTTTCATTAATAAAGCTATTATTTAGTAAATTTTGAGTGCACAAATCATAATATTCTTTTTTAGTATAAGGTGGATCTATAAAAACAAAATTCCAAATTTTATTTGATTTTTTTTCTAAAAATTTTATTGTATCAACATTAAGAACATTAATTTTTTCGCTTTGAAATTTTTGTTTATTTTGTTTAATAATATTAAAAGCATGTGAATTTTTTTCAAGTATTAATACTTCTAAACAACCTCTACTTATTGCTTCGAATCCAAAAGCTCCACTACCACCAAAACAGTCTAAAAAAGTTTTATTTTCTAAGTCAAATTGAATACTAGAAAAAATAGCTTCTCTTAGTTTTTCACTACTAGCTCTAGTTATTTTTTTATCAGGTTGTTCAATTTTTAAATTTTTATATTTTCCACTTACAATTCTTAGCATAGAATAATTATAAAAAAAATCTTATCATTTCAACTTTTTTATTAGTATTTGATATAATCAAATTATGTTTAAAGTAAAGTTAACAAAATTACCTGCAAAGGTATTAAGACAAAAATCAAAAGATGTTCCTATCCCCTTGACAGAAGAAGATGAATTATTGATTAAAAAAATGATTTATCACATCGATGACTCACAAACTGAAGGAACAAAATTCAGACCAGGTGTTGGAGTTGCTGCTGTTCAATATGGAATATTAAAAAACATATTTTATATTTTTGTGCAAGATGATAACGGAAATGTAATTTTTAAAGATGCATTAATAAATCCAGTTATGAAAGGTCATTCTGAAGCATTACAAGCACTTGCACAAGGCGAAGGGTGTTTAAGTGTTTCTGATGCATGGCCAAACCAAGAAGGTTATGTAAAAAGATACAATCGTGTTATTATTGATGCTTACTCATACAATGAAAGAAAAATGAAACGTTATGACACAACAGGTTATTTAGCAATTGTTATGCAGCATGAATATGATCACCTTCAAGGAAAATTGTTTTTAGATCACATTGATCAAAAAAATCCTTGACAAGCAACAAAAGATTTAAAATTGGTAGGTTAATATGAAAACAATAGAATCATTTTTAAATATTTCTCAACATCAAGGTTTAACCTATATTCCTATTATTGCTTTTTTTGCTTTATTATTAATCGGGTTTGTGTTGGGATTAATGAAAAAAGTTACCGCTTCTACTGTAACTTTTGTAACAGCAATTGTTTCAATATTAATTTCAATATTTACATTTGATATTGCATTTAAACAATTTAATGAAACATTTAAAGAATATACACAAAATAGTGGTTTAAAAGAAGAAGATTTTAAACCATTGTTATATACAATATATGCAATTTCAGTATTTGTATTACTTGAAATAGTTACAGGGTTTGTGTATTTTATAGTGTGATTATTTTTCTTAAGAAAAGTATTTAGAAGACAAAAAGCAACACAATCATTTAAAAAATCATTAGCATTAAGATTAAGTGGTTCACTAATAAGTACGATTGCTATATTCCCACTAGCATTATTTGTTTCAAATGCAACGACATTATTTGTGAATAAAGAAGATAATTTTAATAAAAAATTCTTATCTCCTTCAATAAAAGTTTTATCTAAAAATCAAGCAATAACCTACGCAGGTAAATTAAAATCATTTAATTATTTATTAAGTTTAACCAAATCTAATGGAATTCAAAAAGTTTTTTCAAGTATTGCAATAAACAAAAGCTTTATAGATGGAGAAAAAATTTCTGATGAAGATAAAGCGAAATTCGAATATATTTTAAATGATGATTTTACAAGTAATTTACTTGTTCCAGTATTTGCAAAAGCTGCAGGTGATAATAAACTAGATAGAAACACAATTGAACTTAATGACAGAAATAGAGCTATTATTGAAGAAAATATAAAAAGTAAGAATTTAGTAATGAAACAATTAAATGAAACCGGGAAAAAATCTCTAAAGAATTTTTTAGTAAAATCTTTTATAAATGATGATTTAAAAGAAAAATACGAAAACAAAGATCCAGAAGTAGTTAAATTAGTAGATAATTATGCCAACTTTTTAATTACAGCATTAACTAACAGTTCAAAAGAAAACTAAAATATATAAAAAACTTGTGTATGGCAAGTTTTTTATATATCTTTTTGGAAGTGTTAAATTTTAAAAAAGTTTAGTTTAAAAATAGTAATTACTATAATTTATTAATAAACCATAATAAAATTTAATTTATATAAAATTAATTTTATATAGTAAAATTATATACATGAAAAAACTTGACAAAAAACAAAATAATAATAATGTTTTTAATTCAAAAAATCATTACGATGAAAAAGGTAAATGAATAATTCCAAAAAGAAATGGCAAAAAAGAAAAATGATATAAAATAAATTTTAAAAGTGCTGAAATGCGTATTGCTTACAACACTTTATATGAAATTAATATTCTAGAAGATTATGTTTCAAAATTGACAGATGATGAATTAAAAGCCAAAACTATTGAATTTAAAGAAAGATTAATTAAAGGTGAAACAACTGAAGATATTAGAGTAGAAGCTTTTGCAGTTAGTAGAGAAGCTACTAAACGTGTTCTAGGAAAAAGACCTTTTGATGTGCAAATGTTAGGTGGTGTTATTTTAGATTTAGGTTCTGTAGCCGAAATGAAAACTGGTGAAGGGAAAACAATAACATCAATAGCTCCTGTATATTTAAATGCTTTAACAGGTGAAAATGTTATAGTTTCAACAGTTAATGAGTATTTAGCAGAGCGTGATGCAACAGAAATGGGAGAAGTTTTTAATTGATTAGGTTTAAGTGTTGGTATTAACAAAGCACAAATGTCTACAGAATTAAAACGTCAAGCATACAATTGTGATATTACATACTCAATTCACTCAGAACTTGGATTTGACTATTTAAGAGATAATATGGTTTTATCAAAAGAAGAAAAAGTTCAAAGAGGATTGAACTATATTCTTTTAGATGAAGTAGATAGTATTTTAATTGATGAAGCAAAAACTCCTTTAATTATTAGTGGTGGAGATAATGAAGAAAGTACCTTATACACTGTGGCTGATTTATTTGTACGTACATTATCAGAAGAAGATTATTACATAGATGAAGAAACTAAAAGTGTATATTTAACAGATGAAGGTATCTCAAAAGCTAATACATATTTTAATTTCAGCAACTTATATAACATTGAAAATTCAGAACTAGTTCATAGGATTCAAAATGCTTTAAGAGCACATAAAATTATGAAATTAGATGTTGAATATATTGTAAGAGATGATAAAATCGAATTAGTCGACTCATTTACTGGTCGTATCATGGAAGGTCGTGCTTATTCAGAAGGTCTTCAACAAGCAATTCAAGCAAAAGAAAGAATTGAAATTGAAGCAGAAAATAAAACACAAGCCACAATTACTTACCAAAACTTTTTTAGATTGTTTAAAAAATTGTCAGGAATGACAGGGACTGCAAAAACAGAAGAAAAAGAATTCATTGATATTTATAATATGCGTGTAAATGTAATTCCTACAAATAAACCAATGGTAAGATATGATGATGAAGATGTAATTTATGTTGATATGCATTCAAAATATATGGCTATTGTTGAAGAAGTTAAAAAAGTTTATGAGCGCAAACAGCCAATACTAATAGGAACAGCGCAAGTAGAAGATTCAGAAAGATTACATGAATATTTAGTTAAAGCAAATATTCCTCACACTGTTTTAAATGCAAAACAAAATGCTGAAGAAGCTGCTATTATTTCAGCGGCTGGTCAATTAGGTGCAGTAACTATTGCAACAAATATGGCAGGACGTGGAACCGATATAAAACCTTCACAAGAAGCCCGCGAAGCTGGTGGATTATATGTTTTAGGTACCGATAAAGCAGAAAGTAGAAGAATAGATAACCAATTAAAAGGTCGTTCAGGACGTCAAGGTGATGTTGGGTATACTAAATTTTTCTTAAGTCTTGATGATCAACTTATTTTACGTTTTGGTTTACAAGATAAATGAAAAGAAATGTTTAAAGAATATAAGGATCAACCAATTGAAGGTAAAGCAATTCAAAAAGCATTTCTAAGAGCACAAAAGAAAATCGAAGGATTTAACTACGATAACCGTAAAAGTGTTTTAAATTATGATGATGTTATCAGACAACAACGTGATTTAATTTATCAACAACGTGATTGAATTTTAGAACGTGATGATATGGGGGAAATAATTAATAAAATGATTATTTCTTCAGCAAAACAAATTGTTGATAATGATTATTTTGTTTTAAAAAACAATAGTTTTGATTACCAAAAATTTGCAGAATATCTAAACAAAAATTGAATGAGATATTCTGAATATAAATTTGAAAAATCTGAAATTTCAAAATATGATAAAGTTGATTTATCTGAATTTGTTGCAAAAATATTTATTCAAGAATATGAAAAACTAAGAGAAAACTTTATTGATAAATATGGTATTTCATCTCTTGTGATTTCTGAAAGACAAATAATTTTACGTGTATTTGATAATGCATGACAAAATCATATTAACGTTATGGATAAACTAAGACAATCATCTAATTTAGTTCAATATTCTCAAAAAAATCCTTATCAAATTTATACCGAAGAAGGTTCAAAACGTTTCAACGAATTAACAGATAGAATTGCATTAGAATCAGTGGTTAATTTAATGAACAACCCAGAAGTTGCTAAATCTAATAATTATTCATCAAATGAAGAAACTTTTGAAAACGAATTAAGAGCAAAATTAGAAATGATTGATTCGATTTTAAGACAACATTATCAAGTTTTAAAAAGTCAAAATATCGCTAATGAAGAAATAGAAAATTATATTGAAAATCTAAAACAAACATTAATTAGGGATTTTGGTTTAATAGAAGCCAAGAAATAATAATTTAAAATGACACAATGCAATTTGCATGTGTTATTTTTAAATAAAATAAATATTGATTTATAACAATATTATAGTTAATATATAAATATATATAGTAAAAGTGGTGTAATTTGAAGTGAAATATAGATTTTCATCTACATTAAACAAATTCCAATGATCAGGAAGTAATATAATTAAATTAACTAATGAACAAATGTTAAAAATTCTTCAAGTTAAGCATGTACATATTGCTTCTTTGCAGACCATGGTGATTTATTTTTGGAAAGTTATTATAAAAGACAAAAAATCATTATAAAAAATAAATTAAATATTACATTATTTCCAGGTTGTGAATTAAATTTATCTTCCCAAGAAAATAAAAAAGTCAAATCATTATAGTTTTTGATCCTGAAGAAAATCTAGAAGAGATAAGAAAAATTATTAATAAATGTTATTCAAGAGAAAATATTAATTGATTAAGTTATGGTCAGACGCTTGAAGTATTTAAAAAATATCGATTTATGATTTTTTATTACATTGGAAAAGGCAAGATATTATGAAATTAGAGGATATAGAAAATTATTAAGCGGATGGTTTTGATTCAACTAATCCAAATAATTCAAATTTAAAAAAGTTTTAAAGCATTTTCCCAATGCACCAATTGTTTATTTTAGCGATATTCATGATTGAAAAAAATATCCATTTGGTAATACACGTTACAAAACGAAAATTGAATGCGAAATAAATTTTAATTCCATAAAAACAGTATTAAAAGACAATAAAATTGAGAAAATAGATTATTAGTTAGGAGTAATATGATAAAAAATAACTTTTATAAATGATTTAGGACAAACTATTGAAATTCCTTTTTCAAATGTTAATGTAATTTTCGGAGAAAAAGGATCAGGTAAAAGTACATTGTTAAGAATCATTGCAGAAATTATTGCAAGAAAATTTATTTTTAAAAGTAACGACGATTATTTTGTTATTAGTGAATATAAGCTTAAATTTAAAAAAAGTTTTAGTCGATGTAAAAAACATATACGAAGCAAGTAATTTTTTATCATGATCAGTAAGTTCAAAAACCAAATACAAGAAGCAATTATCTTTATTAAAAAACCAATTTGCAACTTATATTATTCAAAATGATGAAAGAAAAACATCATTGGATCGAGAGAAAATATGTTTGAGATATTAAAACCACTGAAAAAATAAAAATAATAAACGAAATTCTTAAAATTATTTATTATCTAGTGTATTTAATACATTTGATGATTTGAACAAAATAGTTTCTGAAATACAAATTCAAAATAATTCTATTACAAATTATGACCTTATTTTTGATGATTATTTTAGTTTTAATAACACTTTAACTTCGAATATGTGAAACATTAAACTTGACTTTTCAAAAGAATTTCAGGAAATGAAAAGAATTATAGAAAATCATGGTGATTTAATTTTTGAAAAAGAAAAAATGATTCAAAAAATAAATTTAATTTATAGTAGAGATTAAGAAATAGCACAGCAAAATAAATTATTCAATCATTTTTTTAGTGATCAGCAAACAAAAATAACATTAAATAAAGATAAATTAATTGAAAAATTAGAAAAAATATAAAAATAGTTATTCACAAACAAAGCAAAGGGTGAACAAATGTTTACAATTTATAATTATTTTTCTAATGCTCATAAAAAAACAAGAGATTATCAAACTTCCAAATTAAAAAAACAGATCAATTAAAACAATCATATGATAGCTTGTTACATCATTTTAAAACAATTGAACCTTTACTTAAAAATTAAGAGATAGTAAATATAGAATAACTCAAGAACTAAAAGAAAATGAAATTAATTTACGAGTTAAATTAAAACGTGAAGGTGATCGTAATATCATTTACCAAATCTCGAAATTTAAGCTAGAAATCCAAGATGTTGAATTTATTACTAAAATAGCTTTAGGCTCAAAAAATAAAGCAAATCGTGATAATATAGTAGATTTTCTTGTTGATGATTCGTCTAATAAACTTTTTTCTGGACAAACAAAAGAAAAAATAATCAGAAAACTTATTGAAAATAGAATTAAAATATTCGTAAATGATATTCCATATGAAAGTATGTCAAATAGGCAAAGAACTTTATTGGGAGTTAAAAAAACTACTGAAAGTTCTGACATTATAGAATTTGACAATTATCTTTTATTAAACCAAATTGAAGATGATTTAGATAAATTTACAATTTATAATGAAATATTACCTTTGCTAGAAAAAACAAAAAATGATGGAAAACAAATTTTTGTTGTAACACATATTACAAATATTGGAACGTTACTTGAGGGAAATCCGATAGCGATTGAATTAAGAAATGATGAGTTAAAAATAAAATCATATGTTCTAAAAATTACAAGAGAATAGAAAGTGTAGAAAGTCACTATCTTTAAGGTGGCATAAAAACACTTGAAAAAAGATATCAAATAAATATCCAAAAAATGGAGAAGAATAACGCAAGAATTTAATAATACAAATTCAATAATTTGAATAGCATATAAAGGTGAGGATAACAGTGCAGAACCGGGGGACAAATTGTTATTTTAAATAAAAGATTATCGTTATCAAAAAATAATGCAATAATTATTATTTCATTGAATAGACCGGAAGAAACTTGAACAAATAATAATATAAATAAATTTTTAGCAAATTTGTTTCAAGAAGAAGGTGGGTTTGAAGAGTCTTTAAACAATTTATCAATTTATGTTGATAAATAAACACAAGAAAAAACTAAAAATCTACAAGCACTTAAATGTTTAATTATGTTATTTAACGAATTTGTAAATTCTTTTAAAAAATAAAATTTTCATATTAGTAAAAAGAAAATTCTGCTTTTTTATTTTTTTGCATTTTTTAGAAAAAAACTAATGTCATTAAAATTTTTAAAAAAACAAGATTTTAATGGTTGTTTGTGTATTTTTTGTGTATAAAATGAGTAAAAGTTGTATAATAATGTCGTTTATAAAAATTTAAGTAAATTTAGATAAACAGTAAAAATACTATAATTATTTATTAGAAAGCAAAAAATATGAACAAAAATAAAAAAATTTTATTTACTATATTATCATTGGGTTCAATGGTAATTATTCCCTCAATGTTAGCTGTTTCTTGTTATAAAGAGGAATCCAAAAAAATAGATTTTGACAAGTTAAATAAAACTATTCAAATTTCATATAAAGATGCAAAAACAACAAAATTTTCTGAAGTTCCTAGTGTTTTAACAAAAGAACATTTTGGATTTTTGGGGATGGAATTAGGAACTACTGCTAACTTTAAGGAAGCTAAAAAACAAGAAAATGATATTTTGGTTAAATACACTTTATCAAAAGACAAAATGGAATCAAAGATATTTGAAAAAACAATAAATAAAGATCAATTTAAAGTTGAGAATTCTACATCTAAAAATGATTCAAATACTAAACCAACACCAACACCTCCTACAACAGAAAGTGAAAATGGTAAAACTGAAAAACAAAATCAGGAAAATACAAAACCAAAAACTGACTTTAATACTGTTTCAGTTATTATGGTTTATAATAATCCAAAAACAAAAAGATTTAGCAAATTGCAAGCTTCAGATTTAACAGAAAATAATTTTACTGTAACCGTTGCAAAAGAATACACATTTAATTTTGATAAGGCGGTAACTACAGAAACAGGAGTTAAAGTAACATATAAACTTTTAAAAGTTGATACATCAGAAAAATCAGAATTATTATCTAAAGAAATTTCAAAAGATCAATTTGAATCAGAACAAGAATTTTTAGATAAAGAGGCTACAAAAGTAACAGCAACATATGCTGACGCTAGTGAAGTAACATTTTGAGAAGCTACTAAAAATGGTATTGATAATTCTAAAATAGTTCTTTCTTTAGGTAGCGAGGAACAAGAGTATTTACCAAAATTTGAATCTGCTATGAAAACAGATTTAGGGATTAATGTTAATTTCAAATTCAAAAAACAAGATTCAAATAGTGAATCTAAGTCATACACTGTAAGCATTAATAAATCTTCATTTAAACAAAAAGATGATGCAATAGTAGAAGGTGAAGCAGCTGCGATCGATGCTGATATAACGGCGACTCTAGACAAAGCAAAAGTGTCTAGATGAAATCAAATAGATAAAATATCAGCAGAAAATGTAAAATTAGAAGCTGGAAATAGTAAAAACAAAATTATTAGATTATCCTTTGTTAATAAAGAAGAGATAAATGGACAAATATTTGTAAATTATTCATTTGAATACGAAAATAAAACATTTTATAATAAAGTGCTTTTAGCAGTAAAAAATGACTTTAAAAAATATTCTGATAAATTAAAAATAACTGAAATTAAAAATAAAAACAATTATTGGGGAGCTTTACAGTTTGTTGCTGAAATTATTGATGACAATTTAAATTTTGATAGTATAAAATCTACTAAAAAAGTTGAAAGACTTTTTAATACTGAAAAATTACGTGCTAAATTTTATAATGAAGACAATAAATTATCTACTTTAATTTCTGTAAAAGTATACGTGGAAAAAATTAATGAAAATGATAATAAACATTTTTATATTTTTATTCCTACTAATGGTTCACCTAAAGGTCTTCCTTTTATTGAGTTTAGAGGAGAAAAAGAAACATCATTTGCTTTAGATGGAATTTCTGGTGCTCAAGAAGGTAGAGAAGTTAAATATGATGTTGAAAATATTTATGAAATAGATAAAAAAACAGGAAAATATAAATTATTAATTCAAAACAATGATTCAATTACACCTATCGAAAAAAACAAAGCTATTAACTTTGGATCATATGCAATACTGAAATAATATTTATTTTTTATAAATATATTTGTTTTAAAAACTTACCGCAAAAAGCGGTAAGTTTTTAAATTTAAATTTTTATTTAATTCCAGTTATAAAACTAACTTATTGTTTAAATAAAAAAGTCACTATATTTATCATCCTATATATTACTAATGTTTTTTGCAAATGTAATAGAATATGATTCTTTATTTAAAAGTTATTAGAACTATATTTGAAATAATAAAAAATAATTTTTGTGTAAATAAACCATTTCTTTTTTTATTTATTTCATTTGTAATTTTTAAAAAAGCAATATTTATATTAAAATCCATCACTTTTTTCGTTTTTTTATTTTTGCTATAAAAAATAGTTTTTTTATAAATCCATCTTTTCAAAAAAATAAAAATTTTCAGTGTAATTTCAGGAAAAAATGTGTATAATTTTCTCTAAATTACAATTTTAAAGTCACAAAAGGATATTTTAATATGAATAAAAAATATAAAAAATTAGTCGCAATATTATCTCTTAGTTCGATAGTATTACTGCCTTCATTTATAACGATTTCATGTTATAAACAAAATACTAAAACAACTAGTTTTGAAGAATAAAACTGTAGAAGTATCATATGAAAATTCTAAAGCAATAAAATTTTCAGAAATACCCGCTGTAATACATGTAGATAAAATTAGAATTTTAGTTTCTTCTTCTATTTCTTATAAATTTATAAGTGCAAGTAAAACAGAAAGCGGTATTTTAGTAAAATATAAATTATTTATAAATAATGAAACTTCAAAAGTTTTTGAAAAAGTTATAAATAAAGATCAATTCAAAACAGAAGATGTTATTTTGCAACCGAAAAACATAGATAAGAATACTGATTCTACACAACCTAAATTAAATGAAGGTATTACAAAACAGCAAGAAAATAACTCTAAATCTCAAGGGGATAATTCAACTCCTAATAACACAAATCCTAAAACAAATCAAAATAAATCAATATATAAAGAATTTACTGACAACCTTGAGCACGAAATACAACAATCAAATAATTTTACTAATGAGGATAAAAAACAATTAAATGTATTCATAAATGAATTTAAGCAAAACGAAGATTTAACAACAAAACAAATTTTAGAAGAAAAAATAGTGAATTTCATTTTACAAAAATTCAACGAAACTAGACAAATGTTTTTATTAACAAGAATCGCAGTAAATTTTGTAAAAATCACTAATGACCCAGAATTTACAAAACAATTAAAACAAGTAACAAAAAGTCTTAATTCAATACAAGACATAATTTCAATTGTAAAAAATCCTAGAATAACTATAGACCAAGAAAATATAAAAATATTAAATGGATTATATAAAACCATTTTAGACAAAATAAAACTAAATAAATATACATTTGACCAAATTAAAATTAATCAATTAGTATTTAAAAATGATTCTGTTTTTCCGTTGTTTACATTAACAGACCAAGAAATAAAAGATATGCAAGATAGTTTAGTATTTAAATTAGTGGGTAATGAATTAGAGTTAGAAACACATAATATTTCTACACAAAATGATAATACAGCAAAAAATAAAGTTGCATTAAGCATTAATTTAATAGAAGATTTAAAAGCTTCACAAACAATAGAAAACATTTCGCTATATTCTAAATTTGAAAAAGTGAGTGAAAATAGTGGCACAGAAAAAGATCAAAAATGACTTTCTAATGTTTATAATGAAGAATTTTTTAAAATCAAAAAATTAATATATTTAAACATAGATCCAAATATATTAATTTTAGATGGTGAATTAGTTGCAATATATCAAATACCATTTTCTATTAAAGATAATAAAGTAGTTAAAGAAAATAGATATATTTTCAAAAAAAATACAAAAACAGAATTAGATGCAGTAGAATTTCCTCAGTTATTGAGATTATTAAAAGGGATTTACATAGAAATTTCTAAAGAAATAGATACAAGTTCAATAATTCAGGAAAATACAAACTAGTAATAATTATTTCTTAAATACTAAGCTATTCAAAATGTTGAATTTGTAAAAAATAAAAATATCGAGCGTAGGTATTAACTCGATATTTTTATATTAAGATTTTATTTATTTTATTTGTTATTTAAATAAACAAGCGTAAATCTTTTTGGCTTACCTCCATATTTATCATCAAAAAGCATTTTTACTCATCTTGATGATTCACCAATATTTTTAGATAATATTTGTGCACGAACATAAGTTGGCCAATCAAAATTATTAATCGCAGATTTGCTTTGTAATAGTGGTGGATAAATTTCTATAAATGGTGATGCTTCAATTTCAATTATTTCTTCATCGTCTTCATTTGTTATCTGAATTTCAATACTTAAAATAACACCTTGCTTGGTTAATAGATACATTGTGCTTTTTTGTATACTTTCATCAGTGTTATGTTTAAATACTGAAAATCGAGTAACTTCATTTGTATTTAAAGTAATAAATGGAGTATGTTCTAAACTGTCTTGTTGTATATTTGTTTTAATTGAATCAGTACCACCATCAAAGAAGTTAGTATCATCATTATATGCAAAAGTAAATTTATTTAAATTAAAAAGAAATCACAATCAATTTTCTTTATAGAGTTTATCTAATTCTTCTTTATATTCAGAATCTGCCATTACTTTTTTAGTTTTTTTGTTATTGTTACCAAATAATCCTCCACCAAATAAACCACCGCTAAAACCACCTGAAATTGAGTTAGGATGATATTCGATAACTATGTTATTACTATAAAATAAATAATCTTTAATTGAAATTAAATAATCATCAGATATATTTCTTTGACTTTCAATGAATTTTTGTTTATCTTCTTCATTTTTAAAAGCTAAATTCAATAAGGTGTCTACATATTCATATTTTAAAAATACATCTCAATCTTGTTCTTTTATACTCTTTTCACTAACAAAACTTACTTCTTTAGATTCATTTGAAATAGTTTCTACATTTTTACATGATATTGCTGCAACAGGTAATAAAGAAGTTGCTAGTAATGAAGAAAATATTAATATTTTGTTACTTTTTTTCATTATTGTTCGTCGTCCTTTAATAATAATAATCCGATTGCTCCATTACCAAATAATTTTTTTGCAGCTTCTTCAAATGAATTAAATCCATCTTGTTGTTTATGAATTAATGCATTGTGAACTGCATCAGATATTATTTGAATTGAAATATTTTTTGTTTTAGAATTTGGAAATAGAATTATGTGGTTAAAATTTACTGTTTTATCTTCATTTCGTGAAATATAAATTCTTATTATGAAATTATCTTTTTTTAGATAGAAAATATCATCGCTTGATTCAAAAGACTCATCACCTTCTTTAAGTTGATCTCAATTGTTATCATTAAATTTAAAATCATCTGGCTTAGGTAAAGTACTTAAATTGTTTAAAAATTCTTCTGAGTGTTTTGCGTTTTCAAAGTCAGGGAATCTTCATCATTCCGTAAATGTTCACTGTAATTTATTAATATTTTTAATTGTAAATAATCAATTTCTACTATAAAATTGATTTAACTTATTAGCATTTTGTGATGTTTTAAATTCTTGACTTAATTCTTTTAATTCATTAAATAATTTTGTTTCTCGTTCTTGAGATTTTAAAAATTCTGTTTTTTTATAACCATCATCACCAAAAATTTTAACCACAAGATTGTCAATTAATTTATGGGTTTGTACTTCTTTGGGGTTTTCTATATTTGGATAATAATTTAAGCCAATTGGAATATTATTTTTTAATTTTGTACTATCTTCAATAGTAACACATGAAACAAGCGATAAACCACTCAAAATAGCAGTAAATACTGAAGTTGTTAAAAATAATTTACTAATTTTTTTCATCGATATCCCTCATTGTAAATCTAAATATTTTTATTCCATCTTTATTGATTTCATTTAAAGCATTTACAAAATCATTGTTAAATTGGTTTACTGCTTGAAATTCTAAATATTTTTTATCATTTCTTTTCATTAAAAATTCATTTTCATCTTCATCTGAATAATATTTTTTGTAATTATCATAATCTGTTTCAAATTCATTTAAGTGTTGATTGTAAATTTGATCTTCTAATTCTTGTAATTGTTGTTCAATATTATTTGTATCTTTAAACACTAACAGATCAGAAGTAATTCTTAATTTTGGTTGTCCATCTTCTTTATATTTTCAAACCTTTATTGCTTTGTTGTTATCAAAAATTAAATATCATGATTCTTTTTCTAAGTAAGCACTATGTTCTTTTAGTTCTGGTATTTCTTTATAAGGTAATGCTATTAATTTATTAGGTTTAGAATTATTTATTTTTAATGAAACTGAACCTAAAAAGTTTTTTGTTTCATTAAATAACTCTTTTTCATTATCTAGTGGTGTATATTTATCGCCATAAGGGCTAAAAATATAGTGGAAATTTTCTATATTAAAAAGAGTTCAATATCAATCATTTTCTAAAGTATTGCTAATAATTTTTATTGAAGTATTTCTTAAATCTTCAACTTTAGTTTTAACTACTCCACCATCAAAAATAAAAACAGGATCATATACAAATGCAAATTTTAGTTCTGTATTTTTTGAAGTAGATTTATTTATTTGTTGTGATACATAAATTTTCTTTTTATTTTCATCATTATTTGAAAAAAAGTCAAGAAGTTTATTTATACTTTGATTTTTGTCAAAATCACTTTGTTGTTTTTTAGGAAACTCAAAGTTGTCATTAGTTTCTTGAACTACACCACAACTAACCACACTTAATGGTAATAGTACAGGACTTAAACTAATTAGAAATAACTTTTTCATAGAATAATTTTTCTAATGATTCTTGTTTTGAACCAGAATATAAAATTTGACCATTATGAATAAGTGTGATAGTATTTACGTATTTATCAATTTCAGATAAAACGTGAGAACTAATTAAAATAGTAATTTTTTGTTTTTCATTTATTTCTTTTAGTAATGAAAATAATTCAAATCTAGCTGTTGGATCTAAATTGGCAGCTGGTTCATCTAAAATAAGTAATTTAGGGTTATGAAGTAAAGCTTGAATTAATAAAACTTTTTTCTTTTGACCTGTTGAAAAAGTGTGTGGTTTTTCATTTTTTAAATTTTCAATATTAAATAGTTTTAAATATTTATCTATTCTTTCATTGGCTTCTTTTTTGTCTACATTTGACAAAATAAGTAGATTATATAAATAATTAAAAACTGTTAATTCTTTTGGGAAAATTGCAACTTCCGGAACATAACCTATAATGCTTTTTGCTTCTGCTTTTTTTATGTTAATATTGTTTATTAAAATTTCACCTTCATAATTTACAAAAGCACCAATAATAGTTTTTATAGTAGTGGTTTTACCAGCACCATTTTCACCAATAAAAGCGTGAAAATCACCTGATTCAACAGAAAAACTGATATTTTTAATCCCTCTATTTGTTTTTGGAAATACTTTATTTAAATTATTTATTTCTAAAATCTTTTCCATAACTATTTATAATCCTTTCTTCTGTAAATTGTAAATGATGTTCCATATAAAATAACAATTAATATTATTCATAGTGCATAATAAACGTTTTTATTTACTATTTGTTTTTCTCTATTTATTGCAAAAAGTTGATCTTGTGATTGGAATAAGTAATTAGTATCACTTGGTGTTAATTTGTATCTAATAATAACATCTTTATCTTTTTCTACTAAAATAAATCTTGTTTCAAATTTATCATATCCACCTATTAAATATTTAAATCCAGCAACTTGTAATTCAAATTGACTATTTCCAAAAGTATTGTCATTATTTGGATTTTTTATCATTGCTTGATATAGTGTAGTATCTTGGTAATTAAAGTAAATAAAGTTTAATAAAGCAGTTGCAAAATAAATTTTTCTTTCTATTTCAGATTGTAATCTTTTTTCTTGAACTGAATGTTCATTAAATAATACTAAATTAGGGTTTGAGTATGTGTTTATATCTGATTGTTCATCATTGATGAATTTTGAAATTTCTTCTAATAATTCAGTGTGTAATTGACGTAAATCAGTAGATTTTTTATTTTTATTAAATTCTTCTATAAATTTTTTAGCAATAAGATTAAAAGCTTTATCTTCTAAAATTTCGTAAACAAAATTTCAATTTAATTTTCCTACTATATTGTTTTCTGCTGCAAATTGTGAACTATCTTCAGGGAATTTTGCATTTACATCTTCTGCTCCCTCTCTTGCATAAATTATTCCAGTGTTTATACTATTTGGAATTACTGAATTTGATTTTAATAAACCAGGAACTATGTATTTTTTTTCAGTGTTTGAAACAGAATATTTTGTTAAATTAGGGTTTTTATCTAATTTATATTTAAATAAAATACTATCTTGATTATTGTAATAAATATAACCATCTAAATTTGAAAAATTATTTTTAGTAATTGAATCAAAAATATTTTGATTTTTGAAATTAAAAATATCAAGTAATTGATAAGGTACTGATAATCATGAATATACCTGTCATTCTTTTGATGAATTATTTGCTATATTCATAACTTCTTGTAAGTAATTTGTTTGTTTTTGTGTGAATTGTTTATTTTCTAATCCGTTAGGTAATAGTAGTAATTCATCTTTATTATTATTTATAAAAAATGGTTCTACATTTGCTTCATTACCTGAAAAATGATATGGATATTTTTTGTTAACGTAATATGCTGCATTATTTATATTTGTAGTTGCATTTGCAGATAGTAATGAACCCCCAAGAGCAAGTGGTATAAAAAATACTAGTGGTAATGTAATAGATAATTTTTGACTTAATTTATAACTTATTAAAGAAGTTAATAAACTTGCAAGTAAATATGTTACAAAACCAACAAAAAATATCAATAATGAGTATGTAAATAGATTTATGTTGTTATATATTGGATAAGATGATAAAAGCGCAGAAATAAATAGCACAACTGATCATATTAATCCAAAGAAAGTTAAAGTAAATAATTTACCTATAACTATATTGTTTCTTGAAATAGGTTTAGCTAAACTAACTAATTCTATTCCTTCTTGTTCAAAGTCTTTAAAAATATTTAATGATTTTATCGATGCAAATAATACTGTTATTATCAGAATTGCTAATATATAAAGATATGATGACAGTGTTAAATATCTTTCGCTGATTGCGAATTTAAAAATTAAACCCAAAGTTAATGAAAGAATCAAAACTAACACGGGTAATACTATTGAACTCTTCTTTTTAAATACAGTATTAAAAGCAAATTTTGAATACTTAAAAGCTGATGTTTTCATTTTATAACCTTTCTTAAATTTAATAAAATTATTATACAATAAATAAATTAAAATGGAATTTTTTTTGTATTGTATTTTTATTTTTTTTGTACCTTTTAACAAAAAAATGTAAAAAAAAGTAAGGTATAGAGGTATAAAAAAAGTGGAATTATAAAAAGTAATTTATTAAATAACTATTAAAATAGAAGTTATTTTAATTTGTAATTAAATATTTTTTGAAAAAATAAAACCACATTTTACTGTGGTTTAATTAATGATTTGTTTATTAGTGTAAATATGCTAATGGGTCTGTGTAATCTAAAGTAATATATTCTTCATCTAATCCTTTTAGATATTTTTCATCGACATATTTTTTATCAACTACACATTGGTAATTATATTCTTTAAATCATTCATTTGACATACTGAAGATACCTTTAAAAGCAATATCTTCTCCTCATGAATTTTCAACTTTTCACTTAATAACTTCACCATTTTCATCAATATCAACACCAACTATGTTCATTAAGTGAGTAGGCATTGATTGGTGTAAATTTAATCTTTGTTCTCTGTTTAAATCTAAATTTACTAATGTGTTATTGTAATCGTATATGTTTAAGTCCATAATTCCTAATTTTCTATCATGGAATTTAGAAACATCACAAGCAAATGGAACTGATACTCCGTCTATTATTGATTTTTTACTTGCTTCAATTAATTCTTCCATTGGGACATTTAATTGTAAATTATTTGGACTTTCATAAACACTATTAAAGTATTTACTGCTTAAAACCTTTCCATAAGGGTGGTTTTTACGTGGGTCAGAAACTAAATTAACTTTATCATTTAATATATTTTTTATGTATTGTTTATAGAATTCAAGTGGTGTAATGTTTGTAATTTTTTGAATGTTTTTATCTTTATCACGATATTGAAAATCAAATGTTTCTGGTGGTGTACCTAAAGTTTTTGCTACTATATTATAAATTTCTTCAAGTGCATTAACTTTGATTGCTTGTAATTTTTGTTCTGAAGCATTATTTTTGGCTTCTTTGATTATTTTATATGCATATTCTTTTGCTTTTACATTCAAAATTTCAATAAATTCATTTGAAGATTTTGCATCAAAAGTATCTTGCATTAAATATTTAGGTAGAATTCCGTATTTATTAATTAAACCTAAAAATCATTCTCAGAATCCACCATCATCAGCAGGACCATCCATGAAATATTTAAATAATGGATCATTAAAATCTAAATTAGTTCCGTGTTCGATAACATTTTGTAAAAAAGTATTAACTTTTTCAAGTTTATCAAAGAAATATAAATATGATTGACTTAATTCAAGGTCTTCTATGTTTAGGTTTTTCATTGCTTCTAATCTTGCCATATTTAAAGAAGCAAAAATTCAGCATCTTCCTGATGATTGTTGGTTTGTAATTGAACCTTGTTTGATTTCGTGACTAAAAACATTGTTGTGGATTTTTAAAATATCATTGTTAAAAGAAGCGTTTTTTATACCATTTTTTGCAATAGCATTTGCTATTACTTTATTAGATTTATCTTTATTAAAACTTTCTTTTAGTTGTTTTAATAAATTATTATCAATATTTTTCATTATGCTAATGGATCTCAAGCTTCTAATAATATAGATTCTTCTTCTAGCCCTTTTAGATATTTTTCATCAACATATTTTTTATCCACAACACATTCAAAGTTAAAGTCTTCAAATCATTTATCTGACATGCTATAAATTCCTTTTTTTCCAGTTTTATCCCCTCAAGAGTTTTCAACTTTTCATTTAATAGGATTTCCATTATTGTCAAGATCAACACCGATGAAATTCATGGCGTGGTTAGGGACTACAATTCCTAATTGTAATTTTTCTGCTTTTGTTAAAGTATCTTCTGAACCTAAAATATTATTTAAATCATATAATTCAGAATCTAAAATTCCTGTTTGTCTATCAATAAATTGTGAAACATCACAAGCAAATCAAACACTTTTGTTATCTAAAATACTTCTTATTGTTGCTCTTTTTAATTCTTCCATTGGAACATTTAATGTATAGTTTGTTTTACCCTCTATTGAAGTTTTGAAGTATTTTGATTCAATAACCTTACCATAAGGATAAATTTCACGTGGGTCTGTTACTAAAGTTATTTTTTGATCTAATTCATCACCTACAAATTTATTATAGAATTCAATAGGTGTCATGTTGGTTTCACGGTGGAAATTATCATCTTTATCTCTGTATTCAAAATCAAAAGTTCTTGGCGGCATACCTAAAGCTTTTACACAAATATTATAAATGTCATAAAGAGCTTCTTTTTTTAAATCTTGTAAGATATTGTCTTTATTTTGTCTGTGGGCATTTATTATTTTTAATGCATGTTTTTTTGCCACTAAATTTAAACTTTGTTCAAAAATAGCAGTATTTTCTGAGTGAAATGTTTCATTCATTACAGATTTAGGTACTATTCCATATTTTTTATTTAAAGAAATATATCATTCTCAATATCCCCCATCAGATATTGGATTACTCAAGAAAATTTGCATTAATCTATCGTTAAAATCTAAATCTAAACCAAATTGAATAATATTTTCAAAAAATGTATTAGCTTTTTCAATTTTTTCAAAGAAATAAAAATAATTTTCAGAAAATTCCAAGTCTTTTACTTGCATTTTTTCCATTGCGCTAATTCTTGCCATATTTAAAGATGCAAAAATTCAGCAACGACCAGAAGATTTTTGATTAGTAATTTCTCCGGTTTTTATTTCGTTTGAAAATTCTTGATTATGTCTTGATAAAATATCATTATTAAAAGATGAAGCATAAATACCGTTTTTAGCTATTGTATTTTTTATTATATTTGCTTCTTTGTCAGATTTGAAACGTTTTTCAAATTCTTCAAGCATAATATTATCTATTATCATAATTCTCCTTTTTTTAATATTTAAATTATAGCATTTTTTATTATTCGCATATTTGTTATATTTAATCTAATTGTGTCTATAAAAGTAAGTACATACGTAATAAACATTAATCCAGTAATTAAAAAATAAATGAAGTTATTTATATACATTCAATCATTAAATCTTAAGATAAATGCTGATGTAATTGAACCTGGCAAAGTTAGTCAAATATATTTTTTATCTTGTTTATTTTTTAGTAAATATTTTCATTTTAATCCAAAACAACAAGCATATGTAAAAAACGATAAGCTAACTAAAATTCAGATTAGTGTTGAATATAAAATAAAATTATTAAGTAAAGTTAATTTTAAAGATAAATTTTCAATAATAAATAAATTACTATTTATATTATCGATAAAAAATAATCTATTTGGATTAAAACTAATTACAAATCCTAAAAACAATAAATTTATTGGTCGTGTGAAAACTGCGATTGGAACAATATTTTTTTTATTTTTATAATTTAAAAAAATAAATTTATATACCTTAGATAAATACAAATATATTGTTAAAACAAAAGAAATTATCCATATTATTTGAAAAAATCATAATGAAATAAAATCACCTAAGTTAATTGAATATGTAGAACAAAGACTCAAACTACTAAAAATAACAATTAATTCTGAAAAACCATTTTGTTTGTTGTTACTTTTTTGTTTGATTGAAAACATTAAAAAATATTTAAATGAAAATACAGATTGCAAGGCAAATATAAAAATAACAATCATTGATAAAATATTTAAAATTATTTTCTGATTGTTTATAAAGAAATGATTGGTTATTCAAGCAAAAGCATTTATTTGCATAGTAAGTAACAAAAAAAGCATGTAAATTGAAATTGAGTTTTCTTTATTTGTGAAATCAGTTTTTAAAATGTTTATTTTTTTATATTTTAGTAATACTAAACATTCATAAAATAATCCCAAAATTATTGCAAAACTAAATACAATGAGATTAAAATACAATAAAATACGCTTTGTCATTTCAGAAGAATTTAAACTAAATTTTTCAATTATTAATACTAAAAAAGTTATGATACTCATAAATCTTAAAGCTAAATTTAAAGAAGATTTTGGTATATTTTCAAAAAAACTACTTGGTCTTTTTTGCATATGTCTCCATCTTTATTTTCTTCATTAATTTATTTAGTAATAAAATATGTTTTACATTAACTAAAAGTGTTATTAATGATGCAGTTGTAAATATAATAAGCATAAGAATTGTCAACACTATATAAGTATATGAATTTTCAATAAAATAATAATTATTAATCTTAAAAATAGCACTAGCCACAACAATTCCCGGAAATGTTAATGGCGCTCAAAACTGACTATATTTTGTAAGAGTTATAACTTTTAAACCAATTATAAAATATAATATATAACTAAAAGCAGCCATTATTATTAAAAATGGTGAAACAGTATTAAAGAATGATTCGTTATTTAGTGGAGTAACGGTTAAATTTAAAGTATCATAAAACATTAATTTTTCACTTATATTGTGAATTATTGAATTTCTTTTTGGATCAAATGAAGTAAAAAATCCGACAATAAGAATATTCGCAGGACCAGCAATAATCGTCATTGAAGGTATGTCTTGAGCATCCTTATGTCCTAAAAATAAAAACTTATATAGCACTCAGGGAAATACAAAAATAAAAAAAACAAAACTCATCAATCATAATATTTGAAAGAAATATAAGCTAATATGGTCGCCAAAATTATTAGAATAACCAGAACTAATTGTTAAACCAATTAAAACAACAAATCAACTTCCATACGCTTCCTTATATATTGTCTCTTTTTTGAAAATAATATGTTTTAAAAATATAAATACAAAAATAATTTGTAAACAAACAACAATAAGCAATAAAATTGAAGGAAAAATTAGTAAATTAGACCTTAAAGAATAATCGCTTACATAATGATTAATAATTCAAGCTATGGCATTTAAAATTATGCAAATAGATAAAAAAATTATTGCAACAGAACCTGATGTTTTTGGATTTTTAATATCTTTTATAAATTGTTTTTTGTCAATGATGTATTTAGTAATTAATAAAAAGCAGTATAAACTTGCGATAATTATGCATGATGCAACTATAAATAAATTGAAGTGTAGTAAAAAAAACGCAATATTTTGTGTACTTTTTATTGCATAATGTTCAATAAATGAAACTATAAACATCGCAAAACCCATTGTTCCTGCGATTACACCCGATAAAGAAAGTGGGACATTTTTTAAAAATGATTTAATCATTAGTATCCCATTTCTTCTTCGTATTCATCTAATGTTCCATAGTATAGGAAACTTTCATTAGATTTAATTTCTAAAATAACATTAGCTGCAGCTTTAACAAGTCCTCTATTATATGTTGTAAAAATGATACCTGATTGATATTTTTCAAGTGCTTCAATCAATGAATCAATACTTTCTGAGTCAAGGTGATCAGTTGGTTGATCAAATACTAAAAAATTAGATTCTTCTAGCATTAATTTACTAAAC
Source organism: Mycoplasma zalophi (assembly GCF_018914005.1). NCBI lineage: Bacteria > Bacillati > Mycoplasmatota > Mollicutes > Mycoplasmatales > Mycoplasmataceae > Mycoplasma > Mycoplasma zalophi. The sequence continues at coordinate 304,241 of NZ_JAHMHI010000001.1, read as the reverse complement.
ATTAATCTTGCTTTTTCTCCACCACTTGTGACTTTTACTTTTTTAAATACAGAATCATTACTAAATAACATTCTTCCTAAGTAAGATCTCATTCTGTGGTCTGAGTTATCTTTTGTTTCTTGTGTAGAATTTTCAAGTGGTCATTGACTAATTCATTCCATGATATTTAAATCATTTTGGAAATATTTTGCGTTGTTATTAGGGAAATAATTTGGTTTTATTGTAATTCCTCAATTAACCTCACCTGAAGTTGGTTTTTCAATACCCATTAAAATTTCTAAAAATTTGGTTTTAGCAATATCATCATCACCAATTAAAGCCATTTTTTCGCCATTTTTTAAGACAAATGAAACATTTTTAAATAAAGTTTCACCCTTATCATTTACATAAGTTAAATTATTAACTTCTAAAATTTGTTTTCCAGGTGCTCTGTTTAGATCAAAGTGAATAAAAGGATATTTTCTACTTGAAGGTTTAATTTCATCAATTACAATTTTTTCTAAAGCCTTTTTTCTACTTGTTGCTTGTTTTGATTTTGAAGCGTTAGCACTGAAACGAGCAATAAATTCTTTTAATTTAGCAGCTTGTTCTTCTTTTTTTAAGTTAGTTTGTTTTTGCATTTCTAAAATTAATTGGCTTGATTGTTTTCAGAAACTATAATTACCTGTAAATAATCTAGCTTCATTGAAGTCAATGTCTACTGTATGAGTACAAATTGAGTCTAAAAAATCACTATCATGGCTAACTACTATAACTATATATTGATATTCAATTAAAAAGTTTTCAAGTCATTTAATTGATTTTAAATCAAGGTGGTTTGTAGGCTCATCCATTATTAAAATATCTGGATTTCCAAATAATGCCTTAGCAATTAATACTTTAACTTTTTCAATAGCTTTTAATTTTGACATTGGAAGATTTCATTTTGATTCATCTATTCCTAAACCTGATAAAAGTATTTGTGCATCATTTTCAGCAGTTCATCCACCCATTTCTCCAAATTTTTCTTCTAAATGACTTGCTCTTTCATAGTCTTCTATACTTGATTCAGGGTTTTCATAAATAGCATTTTTTTCTACTTGTATTTTATATAATTCATCATTACCCATAATAACTACGTCAGTTACGTTAAATTCATCAAAAGCATTTTGATCTTGACTTAGTACTGAAATTCTTGAGCCTTTTGTTTTGATTATTTCCCCGCTACTTGCTTCTTCTTGTCCGCTTATTATTCTTAAAAATGTTGATTTTCCAACCCCATTTGCCCCGATTATTCCGTATGTATTACCCTCTAAAAACTTTAAATTTACATTTTGAAATAACTTTTTATCACTAAAAACTTTACTTAAATTTTGTACTTCTAGCATCGTTTTCTCCTTTTTTAGTCAATATTAATTATTATTTTACATTATTGTAAAATTTTATTACCTATTTTCGGAAAATAATGTTAAATTTTGTGCATTTTGTATTAAAATTAATTTAATTATTTTATTAGTATATATAAGGAGAATCATGACTAGAAAATTATCTGAACAAGAGATTATAAGACGTGAAAAAATACAAAATTTTGAAAAAATTAACAAAAGAGCTTTTGAATTATCAATTCCCGCTACGCATACAACAAATCAAGTTGTTTCAGAATTTAATAATTTTTCGCGCGAAGAATTGGAAAATCAAAATAAAATAATTTCAATAAATGGAAGAATAATAGCAAAAAGAGGACCTTTTCTTGTTCTTCAAGACCGTGATAATACTATACAAATTTATGTTGACAAAAAATCACTTGATGAATTACAACAAGAAGTGCTTAAAAATTTAGATTTAGGAGATATTATTTTCACAGAGGGCGTTGTTTCAAAAACTCACACTGAACAGTTAATGATAAAAGCACAAAAAATTGAATTATTAACCAAATCACTAAAAGTTTTACCTGATAAATTTCATGGATTAGTTGACCAAGAGGAACGTTATAGACATAGATATGTTGACTTAATTGTGAACAAAGAAACAAGAAATACATTTATTTTACGTTCTAAAATTATTTCAGCAGTAAGAAAATTTTTTGATAGTATTGGATATTTAGATGTTGATACACCAGTTTTACAACCTATTTTAGGAGGAGCGGCTGCTAAACCTTTTATTACTCATTATAACGCATTACAAAGTGATTTTTATTTACGTATTGCAACTGAATTACCACTTAAAAAATTATTAGTAGGTGGATTAGAAAGAGTTTATGAAATAGGACGTATTTTTAGAAATGAAGGTGTTGATACAACACATAACCCTGAATTTACATCAATAGAATTTTATGAAGCTTATTCTAATATGGAAGGTATGATGCTTCGTTGTGAACAACTATTTGAATACTTATGTAATGAATTAAATATTGAAAAAGTAACATTTGGTGGAAAAGAAATTTCACTTAAAGGACCATTTAAAAGAATTAATATGGTTGATGCTGTTAGTGAAAAAATAGGTCAAGATTTAAGACAATTAAATGACACTCAAGCACTTGAATTAGCTAAACAACATGGCATTAAAGTTGAAAAATATTTTAAATTAGGACATGTTATTAATGAATTATTTGAACTATATGTAGAAAAAGATTTAATTGAACCTACATTTGTATGAGGTCACCCAATCGAAATCTCACCGTTAGCAACAAAGTTACCAGAAGATCCTCGCTTTACTCTAAGAGCCGAATTATTTATTAACACAAAAGAATTTGCAAATATGTTTACTGAACTAACTGATCCAATAGATCAATTAGAACGTTTTGAAAATCAATTGTCAGAAAAAGAGTCAGGAAATGAAGAAGCAAACGAAATTGACTGAGATTTTGTTGAAGCATTAGAATATGGAATGCCCCCAGCTGGTGGATGTGGTATTGGAATCGATAGATTAGTTATGCTATTAACTGAAAATGATTCAATTAGAGAAGTACTATTATTCCCACAATTAAAAAATTTACAAAAATAAATACTAAAAAACAACATTTTGTGTTGTTTTTTGTTTAAAAACCCCTAAAATTAGCTACTTTTTAGTAAAAAAATTAATTTTATTCAAAAAAAAAAAAAAAAACAGTCTATAATTTTTCAAAATTAATAATTGTGAGGTTAAATATGAAGTTTTTTAAGACAAAAAAACAAAAAATTTTGTTTGTGACTACAGGGTCTGTTTTTATAGCATCAATTGTTGCTTCTTTTTCTATATATTTAACAAATAAAACCCATAAACAAGTATTGTTTTATAACTCTCAAGGTAAAGCAAAAATTAATTTTGTAGATGGAAATAATGTAGACTTAGCAAATACAGTTCCTTCAAATTCAGATTCTAATTTAAAGAAAATTGTTGAAGAAACTCCACCACCAAAACCTGAAATTCCTCCGGTTATTGAAAAAATTCCAGAACCTGAACCAGAGCCAGAGAAACCAAAGCCCATACCAAAACCTGAAGAGCCAAAACCGAAACCCGAACCAATTCCTGAGCCCCCTAAGCCAGAACCACAGCCAGTTCCCGAAGCTCCAAAACCAAAACCCATCCCCAAACCAGAACCACCTAAACCAAAACCTGAAACAAAACCCAAAAAATCACAATCAAATAGTAAAATTGTTGTTGCAGGTGTTGAAGTTGATGCAGATATAACTTTTAAACCTCCAAGAAAACAACAATCATATGATGTGGACAATAACATAGTTAATAGGGTTCCTTATGTTAATGACAGTACAGATAAATTAAATAGTATAACGGTTACTAAGGAATTGCGAACAGCGGCAATAAATAAAGCTATTGGAGTGGGCACAAAAGAAGGTCTTGCATCATTTTGATTTAAAAATATAGTGGCTGATGCTTTAGAGGCATATAATCAAAAACCAGAAGAATTTGATTTATATATTAATAATCATAGAAATGTGTACAGTAAAGCATTTGAAAAATGATCAAGATTATTTGATTCTGATAATGTTGTTAATTTCTTAAAAGAAGAAGTAAAACCTCAATATCAAAGCATGCATTTTAAATCAAAAGATCACAGATATATTTGATTGTATTCAAATTTAGATTGAACTAAATTTACTAAATTATCTTCAAATGCAGAAGCACAGCTTAAAAAAGGTTATGTATTAGATCCAGATAATGCTTACATAAGAGAAGATGGAAGTTTAGATTCATATTCATATGGTCAACCTGATAGATTTAATTCTGTAACTAGTCGTATGTCAAGAGATAATTCAACAAAGAGAGTATTTAGTTACAATTCATACTGATGAAGAAGTCCATATGATGTAGAAAATGGAAATTATCCAGGATGAACAAAAAAAGATGCAAATAATGATCCTATTTTTGAAGGATTAATTCGATCTGGTGATGGAATAAAAACTTTACATATGACAAGAGATGTAAAAACAAATGACCCTGACCAAATAAATGATGGATATGTTGTTGAAATTGATGCTGCAAATGAAGCGGGATATAGCAAAACTCTTGAATTAATTAACAAATTAAAGGCAAAAAATGCAAATATTGTTTCTTATAGAATTAAAAACATGGGTAAAAACTCATCAGCTCAAGCATTTAAACCAATTTTAAGAGCGCTACCTGATAATATTCTTCAAGTTGAACTATTTTTCTCAGCTCAAGCAACAAATACAAGTTCATTAATTGCACTTGAAGATAAACATATCAAAGAATTATCATTATATACATTAGGAAATTCACTTCAAGATGAGTGATCAATTAACCCATTTGCTTTAAGAAATACAGCGTGAGTAAATACAAATGATTACAATGTAAGTTTTGATTATGCTCGTAATAAAGATATTGCAACAAGAATAACATTTAATACCTTAGCATTTGATAAGGAAGATTATTTAGAAAATGATCATGATCATCTAAAACGTATTAATTTAGGTTTAAGAATGGCATATTACACAAGAAATAATGAACCCATTTTCCAAGGTTCATTTGGACCAGGTTTAAACCCTGATAATAATGAAGGAAATAACTCATATGCTACAATGTTAGATTTTAGTAGAGTTCAACAAATAAAAAGTTTAAGTGGTCTTGTGTTTAGAGATGTGTATAAACCATCAAATAAACCAAGAAAAATTACTAAAGTTAGATTCTTTAATGATAAAGATTCATATGAAATTTCAGAAAAAGATCTTTTTGAAGCTGGACTTGAAAATATGATTACACCATCTCGAGCTGGTGTACCAAAAATAGCATTTAGCAATGGATCATTAACTACAAAATTCAAAATAAAAGAAAACGACTTAACTCCACAAGCAATTAGTAATTTAGTTAAATTTAAAAAATATGTTCAAAATGAAAATCCATTATTTTCAGAAATTGTAGTAATAAACCCTGGAAATGAAGCATTAAAATCAAAATTAGAATCAGTTGGATTTGAAGTTGAATTTGAACATGACTATGAAATTTCATAAGGAGGAAAATATGAAAAAAACAAAATTTAAATATTTATTATCAATAATCGCAACTCTATCAACAATAACACCACTTATTGCTATAAGTTGTGCAGAACCAGTTAAAAAAGATAATACTAATTCAAATACATCAGATAAAAACAAAAATAACCCTACAACTGAAAATAACAATTCTGATACAAATAATTCAAACGGAACAAATTCTCAACAAACAGAAGTTCCTCAAGAATTAAAAACAATAGCTAATAAATCATTTGATGAATTATTTACTTTAAATTTTTTAAATAATCGTCAAAAAACTGATATAACACCTGAAACTGCAAGAAATAGAACTCAAGAAGTTTTAGAAATTAAACTTAAACCTGCTTTTGAATCTCAAATTTCTATTAGATTATTAGATGTAGCTTTAGAAAAAGATGCTAATGCAACTGGTAGATTAAGTTTTGTAATAGAAATTCAATCAAAATCTTCAAATAAAAAAACTATCAAAACATATCCACTTACAGGATTTAAAACAACTCCTATGGGTACTTCTGATGATGGAACAATTCAATATAAACCTTCAATTCAAAGTCCAGACGAAATACAAAAATATAATTCACTAAATCAAAAAGAAAGATTTGCAAAAGATAATGAAAAATACATGGAAGGTCTAAAAAGACAATATCAAAATCAAGGTGTTTCAGAGGTTAGAAAAGATTTAAAATATAATGCAGAACAAGCTAAAAAATTCAATGAAATTGCAAAAACAATTGGTTTAGATACATATGAAAACAACGCCTACAAAGGTTTAACATTACCAGTTTATAATGATAATGGAACAGTTGAAGGACTTTCATTTACTGGAAAATCTAATCCAGAAGTATTTTCTGATATTGATTTTTTAGGAAGAAATCCATATCAATCAATTGGATTAGCTAGAATGCTACCAAATGAAACATATAAAGATATTGCTCTACAAACATTTATAGGAACATTTTCATATAAAGATGATTTCAAAGAAGATATTGATAAAGTCGAACGTTCTAAAAAAGAAGTTGAATCTTGAACAGATAATGATCCTAAGTTACAAAATTATAAACAACAATTAATAGATATAGTTGAACAAAATAGAACAATATATAAATATGACTATGAATCAAGAAAAGAAAAAACAACTGAAAAACACGATCTTGAATCACTAGAAGCTGAATATGTAAAAAGAAATAAAGAATTTGATGATGAAATTGCTAAAATAAATGCTTATACAAAACAAACAATTATAAAACAACATGATGATCAAATTGAAAAATATAAGGCAGACGCTAAATTAGACACAAAATTCCGTGGTGGATCAGGAACTTTATCAATACTTGACTATGAAATTCCAGAAAAAGGTAAATATCCAACTAAATGATTTTTTGCAACTAATTCACACGTTGCAAAATTAATGTCAAGTCCAACATTCCAAGGATTTTCACTAACTAGATTAGATTCAAATGTAGGAATTAATACTAAGTTAAAAATATCAGGATTTGAACCACTTCTTAAAACATTTCAATTTAATGGTCAAAATATATCACAGCACGTAACAAAAGTATATGATGCACTTGATTATTTAAATTCTTCACCAAGCGACTTTTTAATAAATGAATTAAAAACTAAATATAACGGTGTTGAAGAAATGGCAGATTTCGCTGTTATTGAAGTTGATTTTAAAACTCTTGTTGAAGATCAAACAATAAGCCAATCAATTTACAAAACTGCTGAGTTTGGTAAAAACATGTCAGAAAATAGAAATGCAAATGAATTAGCAAAAGAAGTAACTAATGATTACTTTAATTTACCAAACGAGAAAAAAACAAGTTTCTTATCTACTTCATACTTAAAAGACTATTCAAAAATTGATTTTCCAATTTTAAAAGATCCAAGTAAAAAAGTAGATGAATTATTTGCATTAGGTTATCCTTCATCTAAAGAAGATTTCTTCTTAAGAAAATATGAAGATTATAAACAATATGAATCAAGAGAATCATATAACAGTTTATGAACAAACTCTGATTATCGTTTCTATTATGCACAAACTAATGGGGAAGATGGACCTTCAAATATTGATGAAGAAAGACTTAAAAAAGGAAACTGATTATCATATCAAATAGGGTTACGTACTTTTACTGATAAACCGGGATTAAATGATGCATTCTTAATTTCACCAATTAGAGGAAATGAATTATACTCAACATATGATGAAAATAAACAATTAAAACAATACATAAATACAGGTCTTCAATATATGTTAAGACATTATGTACCAATTGGTGGGTCATCAGGTTCAAGTGTTAGAAATCAAGATTATAAAATAGTAGGATATCACTCAACAATTATCCCCGTTGCAAAAACTGATTTTGTTGTTGCTCTTAGATCTGAAGGATATGATTATAAAACAGCATTTGGAACTTATAATTTACCACAATACGATTTAATTTATGGTGGTGGAAAAGATCAAAAAACATCATATAGACAAGCATTAGAAAAATTATCTAAACAAAATAAGCTATCTAATACTTGAATATTTAAACATGGTTTTGCTGAAAATAATATCCCAGAAGAATTTCAATTTAAGGACAAACAATAGATATTATGAAACAAAAAAAAATGACATATACAGAAGATAATATTAAAATCAAAAAATCTCTAAAAATGTTAAGTTTTACATTTCAAAAAAATAAAATCTTAAAAAGATTTGTAGAACTTTTTCTATTTGTAGGTGCACTTTTAATATTTATTTATGCAGAAAAAACTATTTTTGCATCTAAAATACTACCTAATAATTCAATTGCTTTCTTTTTTGATTTTAAACACGAATTATTAGCACAAAGCAACTTACTTGTTTTAATTAGATTTTTATTTTTAGCAATATTATTCTTTTATCCACTTATAAAAACCTACTTAGATCTTTCGTTTAATAAACAAAAAATAAAAAAATATTTACCTTGATTTATTTTATATATTTCAGCGTCAATAGCTTCATTTGTATTATTTTTTGTGTTTGAAAAATATACTTTAAACATTCTATATTTAAGTTTTAGTTTAATTGCTCTTTATTTAGTTGACGGAAGTTACGCAATCTATGTTCATTTTGTAAACAAAAAACTTAACCCAGAACAGAATAAAAATATCCGTTGAACTTTAATAAGTTTAATATCTAGATTTCTTTTAGTCGCTTTTGTAATTGTTTCAATGTTGGCATGAAGATTTAGTGCGAATAGTAAACAAACATTCTATCTACTTATAGAAAATAATAGCTTTTATAGTTTTATAACAGATGCATTTACAATAAGAAGTATTCAAAACTTATTTATCGTGGTTGCATTTATATTATTTATTTCATTCTCTTTACTATTTAGTTTTATAAATGTTTTTTGAACATTATTTAATTCAAAACAAGCATACATTGTTTTAAAAAATAATTTAACATTAATTTTTTGATTATTTGTTGCTTTAAATTTCTGAATAATAACAACTTTTTCAAAAATAAAAACACCATCAAGTTATGTTGATTCAAGTGCAATCACACCAAATTATTTATATTTATTACTATTAATAATTCCAGCTGCATTATTCATTTTTTACTTAGTTATTACATTTACCAAAAAAATGAATACAAATAGTAATTTAATAAATTCAGTATATTTTTGAGTATTACAAATTAGTTTTTGAGCAATTTATTGATTAGAAACATTCTTAATTGAAAATAAATTAATTACTAACATTATTCTATTTGCAACTTTAATATTATTAATTATTACTTTTGCAATTAATCACTTTAAAAACTCTCATAATTCAACTAAAAACAACTTAATTATCAATTATGGTTATTTTGTTTTAATTAATATCATAATTTTTATAAATGTAATCAATGTAATTATGCAAAGTTACAATAATAATAATTTTAATTACATTTCAGCTAATATGGCACTAGATGAAATATTTACACTTATTTTACTTGCATTTAGTATTTTAGTTTTAATCTTAAAATCAATTAAATTCTGAATTGAATTCGGAAAAATAGCTAAATATTCACCAAAAAATATGGAGGTATCTCATGAAATTAAAAATAAATAAAAAAGAACCAGTTCAAAATAAAAAAAATATTGACTTATTCAGAGATTATAAAGAAATAATTAAAAGCCAAGAATTTATTTCTTTTGAACAATTATCTGCTGAAATTTTAATAAAAATGGGTTTAGGTTTTGAATCAAATACATATAAAGAATTTGTTCAAAAATACAAAACTGCATTAGAAAATAAATGAGATATGTTATTTAAAAACTTTATTATTTCATTTAATATAAACTTAAAATTTAGCAGTGATGTTTTAAGTCCTTTATTAATTAACGAAGAACAATCAGCACACAGAACAATTAATTTCATGAGTGCTGAAGATGATACATTAAATAATTTCTTAACTTTATTTAATGATGAATTAACAAAATTAATTGAAAAGAATTTTATTGTTGAAATATTTCCAGAATTAGCAATTTTTAAATCAAAAGAAACAAGCAATTTAAAACTTTTATTTAGTGAAAAAGTTGTTGAAAGACTTTAAAAATGTATTTAGAAAAAGAAAAACAACGTAAAAAAAATCTCGAAAGAATTTATAAAGACGTTAACAACAAAAAAAATATTTTGCTAATTGATATTTTAAAATTAAATAAAAAAATGCAATTTTATGTAAGTAAAGCTTTATTTAATAAAGATACATTAATGGCTCTTAAAAATGAATATAATATAAAAAATTCATTTATAACTTCAAAACCATTAATCTTTGCAAATAAAAATAATAAATTGTCAAAAATCTTTAACAAAGAAAAAAAATTATGAATCTATTTAACTGAACCTCAAAAACATGAAACAGATTCATATACAAGATACGAAAAATTAATTTTAAGTAAAATAAAAAATTCTCAAAATGATTTTATTGTAATAGGTGAAAGAGCTAATGAATTTGCCCATGATAATAAATTAAATGTAATAAAAAGTTTTTCTGAAGAAGATAAAAATGATAAATTAGCATTTAAATTAAGTTACATTGTAAAACATTTATATTTAGATAATAAATATTCTTCAGTACAAGTGGTAATAAATACCAATAAAAACAAAAAACAGGAATTTACATTACTTCCTCTTGAAAAATTTGATATTAATAAACTTATAAATAAAGAAAGCATGTTTTTAGAAAGTGATATTAAGAAATTTAAAATTTATCCTGATTTAACAGTTTTTGTTGAAAATGAAGTAAATATCTTTTTAGAAAATGCATTGCAATCACTTATTATTGAATCTAACTTTTTCAATGCTAAAAATAATTTAATTACATCAAATCAAATCATTAATCAACTAGATGAAGAAATTGACAAGATGAATAAACACATAATTAAGGCAAAAAGAGAAAAAGAAATTGAAGATATTGTTATGTATTTTACAAAATCTAAAGAAAGAAGTGATAAATAATGAAAGAAAACATTAAACCATTTGAAATCTCTATTTCTTCACTTTCTACAAACACAATTAATTTTAAAAAAGCAACCTTATTTATAAATTTAAATCAAGAAGATCAATGAAGTTCTCTTGATAATGATGTTCTAGCTAGTTATAAAGATATTTTAATCAAGATTCAAAATCACTTTAACAACAAAATATTTTATGTATTTTTAACAAACAGTGATTTCATTATAAGAAATAATAAAATTGAAATAAGTACATTATCAAACATTAATATTCTAGTTTCTGATAAAAATAACTTTAATTTAAAAGAAAACAAAGCTAATTTAAAAGAACTTTCTCACCAAATAAAATATTATGAAGCTTATAAAAATTTAGGACTAGAGCTTGAAGAATTAATAAAACTAAATTCACTAGAATCAAAACAATATCAATTAAAACTAAAACAACTTTTATATTTAGTAAATTATGAAGGAGATATAAATGAATAAGAAATTAAAATTTTTATTATCATTATCAACTCTTTCTGTAGTAGCGTTACCATTTAGTGCAATTTCTGCAGCAGGGGATTCTAGCACTTCTTCAGATTCTACAAGTAATTCTGATTCACCTAACACACCAGCAGAAACAGAAAAACCTAAAAAAATTAGTGATAATTTTTCAACATTTAAAAAGATGTGAGAAGATGTTCAAACACAAATGTTAGATCAAGCAATTAAAATTGTTCAAGGATTTTTAAAAGACGAACTTTTAAAACTAGAAAGTGATACAGAAACTGAATATAAACAAAAATTATCTAAACAAATTTATTTTGCTAAATTAAATGATTTTTTTGAAAAACATAAAGATGATATTATGACTAATCCAGATAAATATGGATTTTATATCACTTTTCCTCATGTTCTTTCAAGAGAAAAAAATCATGCAGTAGGTTCTGTAACATTAAATGATAAAAAATTCAATAACATTGTATTTGGTTTTGGAGGAGATGAACAAACTAAATATGATCGTGCTTTAGGTAAAGAAGCTTCTGTAAAAGAATCTGAAGAATTAAACTATGTTGAAGATAAAGAATACGAAGAAACAATAAACGGGTATAGCAAAGACTTATTAGAACAAATTAAAGCAATAGTATTTAACAGTGATGATGTTTTATACTTAGATGATAAAATTGCTTTAGAAAATAAGGATATTCAAGCAAATAATGCAACAGTTAATGGTTTCTTTGTTACAAACCCAAAAGATTATGATAGTTGAGATAATTACTTTATTGACAAAATAAAACCAAGATTCTTAGAGTATGATTTACAAAAAAACCAACAATTTAGAGAACAACAAGAACAACAGCAACAACAAAATAAACCGCCTGAATTGCCTACGCCACTAATTCCAGGTGATCCTGTTGAACCTGAATCTGTTGATACTATAATTGAAGCAATCCCTGCATTAAATCCACAAATAAAAGCAGAATTTACAAATCTATCATTTGCACAACTTCAAGCAAAATTACAAGAAAATACTGAAGAAATATTCTTCTTTAATAACCCAATTAATATTCGTTATGAGTATAAAGTAAATTCTATTGCACAAAATAATAATAAAAACATTGCAACAATTTCAATTAAAGATGTAAATAATCCTAGTGTAGAAAGAGTTTATAAACAAACCTTTACGATTGATAATTCACAAACATACAAAAATCACCAAAAATTGTATTTTAATCAAATTGATTCAGTTCAAAAATTAATGACTAAATTTTATAAAGCACTTGATTTAGATAATAAATTACAATATGAAAATTTAGGACAAGAAAACTTAATTTCAAATGTATTTTCTTTAGTTGATGCCTTTACTAAGTTAATACATTCTAATAACTACGTTAACGAACAAGAACATTTTATACAAAATGTAGTAAATAATAATAATTTTGAAAATAATGAATCATCTATTTTAAGTAATTCATCTACATACATTGATTCATTATTTTTAGATATAACATCTGCAATGAAATTTAGTGGGTTTAACCCTTGATATACAATTGCAAAAACCTATGAAAGAGTTTTAGATATTTACCAAACAGAATTTTTTAGATTTAATAAAGAAATTATTTTAAAAAATTATCAAACAGCAAATCAAGACTTTCATATAATCGATAAAATAATGAAAGTGCTTGAAAAAGATATTTTTAGATTAGTAGGTATTTCAAATTCAAAAACAATAAATAAAATTAGTTGATTTGATAATTACACAAATTTAATTGCAAAAATAAATGGTAATTTTAAAAAATTACGTGACATTGTTACAATCAACGAAGTAACAGAAGAAAATAAACAAAAATTTATTGAAGCAATTGAAGTGGCAAAAAATGTAGTACTTGAACAAGAAACAAATTTAGCAACTAAAAAAACAATGATATCAAGCATTATTCTTGCAATTAGTTTTATGGTATTTATAACAAACGCTACATTGATGACAATTTTCAGAAAAACACTTAAAAATAAAAAGATTTTATTAACAAATATTTTATTCTTTGCATTTACAACTATTTTAATTATTACATCTATAGTATTACTAATAATATAAGGAAAAATTATGAAAAACACAGATCAAAACCCAAAAATAACTGCCATTTTTGATTATATAGTTGAAGTATCAGGTGAATTTGAATACAAACAAAAACAAATGTTTAAAGCTACAAATCACCCTGATGTAAATTTAATCTTAATAAATGGTTCTAAAAACAAAGCTCTATTATTGTCAAGTGACAAATCTTCAAGTTTAAAAATTGGTGATGAAATTGAATTAATTGACACAAATTTCAATGTTTATACTGATAAAAATTACTTTGGTAAAATCATTGATATAGCTGGAAACATTATTAATCCAGAATTTAAAATTAAACCAAATTTTGATGAAAAACAAAAATCAAGCCCAATTTTTAAATTAGCACATGACTTAATGAGTGTTAAAACATTAAATGAACAATTATATACAGGAATTAACGTAATTGACTTATTAATTCCGATTGGTAAAGGTCAAAGACAATTAATTATCGGAGATCGTCAAACAGGAAAAACTCACATTGCTTTAAGTGCAATTATTAACCAAGCTAATAAAAACGTTAAATGTATTTATGTTGCAATAGGACAAAAACGTGATAACATTTCAACCGTTTATTCAATTCTAAAACAACACAATGCATTAAAAAATACAATAATAATTGAAGCTGATTCATCTTCAGTATATGACCAATATTTAGCACCATATGTTGGAATGGCTCATGCTGAAAACTTATCAGCTGATAATGATGTTTTAATTGTTTTTGATGATTTAACAAAACATGCAAATATCTTTAGAGAAATTGCTCTACTTTCAGAAAGTCCAGTTGGAAAAGAAGCAATGCCAGGAGATATCTTCTTTGCTCACTCACAACTTTTAGAAAGAGCAGGGAATTTCAATAATTCAAAAACTATTACAGCATTACCTATTTTACAAACAATCGACGGAGATATTACTTCATTAATTTCTTCAAACGTAATATCAATTACAGATGGTCAAATTGTTACAAGTACTGATATGTTTAATGCAGGAAAATTACCAGCAATTAATATAGATTTATCAGTATCAAGAACTGGTTCAAGTGTTCAAAATATTAAAATAACAAAAGTTGCATCTGAAATTAATAAACTATATCGTAAATATCGTCGTCAATTAAAATTAGCATCATTAGATTATGATTTTACTCAAGAAACCTCACAACTTATTTACAGAGGAAAAATGATTGAAAAAATGTTTTTCCAAAGAGGATTTAGTGTTTATTCTGAAAAATTAATTTTATTGACTTCAAAAATTATTACTTGAGGACTATTTAGTGAAATTAAAGATGATGTTAAAGCAATGAAATTCATTGATATATTAATAGAAACCGATGAAGAAGCTAAAAGACTATACAATGCTATTTTAAATAATGAAAAATATGATGATAAATTAACAAAAAATTACTTTGCTTTTGCTCTAAAACAATATTCTGAATTTCTATCATTAGGTTGAAATGTCAAAATTGATAACAAATTTATTGAATTTGATAAAGATTATTTAGAACAAATTGCATCAATATTAGGAGATAAATAATGAATGGACAAATCGTTAAATTTAATTCAGATGTACTAGAAATTAAATTTTCATCTGATAATTTACCAAAAATTAATAATATTTTGACACTTCATGATGGAAAAACTTATTTACTTGTTAAAAGAATTTTAGACTTTGAAACAGTTAGAGCAATTGTAATTTACTCATTTAAACCAATTTCAATTAATGATGAAGTATTTAATACTCAAAAAAGCTTTATGGTTCCAGTTGGTAATAATTCAAAAAATAATATTTATACTTTTGAAGGAAAACCTTTACTAGAAACAAAAAAATCAATTGATTATGTTGAAATGGATTCAACTATTAACCACGAAAAAACTTTAGATAATAAAAAAGAAATCGTTGAAACTGGAATTAAAGCAATTGATTTCTTTATTCCAATTATAAAAGGTTACAAAATTGGAATTTTTGGTGGAGCTGGAGTTGGAAAAACAGTTTTAATGAAAGAATTAATTTTCAACGTTAACTCACAACAAACAAAAACTTCTAATATTTTTATAGGTTCTGGTGAACGTTCAAGAGAAGGAATTGAATTATACCAAGAACTAAAAGAATCAAATTTATTAAAAGATTCAATTATGTTTATTTCAAAAATGAATGAATCTCCTGGAGCTAGAATGTCAATTGTTCCAATTGGAATAACAGCAGCTGAATACCTAAGAGATACACAAAAAGAAAATGTTTTATTGTTTATTGATAATATTTATCGTTTTATACAAGCTGAAAACGAAGTATCTTCAACACTAGGAAAAAAACCATCAGTTGGAGGTTACCAATCTACACTTGAAAGTGATATAGCAAATATTGAAAACAGAATGTATAAAAATGCAAATGGTTCAATAACATCATTCCAAACAATGTTCTTACCAATGGATGATTTAAATGACCCATCAGCAGTTGCTGTGTTTAACCATCTTGACGCTACATTAGTTTTATCAAGAGCACAAACAGCAAAAAATATTTTCCCTGCTTTTGATCCACTAAAAAGTTATTCAAATTCAGTAAATGAAGATATTATTGGTAAAAGACATTTAGAAGCAATTTTAGAAACCAAAAAAATCCTAAAAGCTTATAAAGACCTTGAAGATGTTATTTTAATTTTAGGATTTGATGAATTAGATGAAGAAAACAAAATTATTGTTAAAAAAGCAATGCAACTTGAAAACTTTTTCACACAATACTTTTTCATGACAGAACATTTCACTAAACAACCAGGACAATTTGTAAAAATACAAGATACAGTGGAAAGTGTTTGAAAAATTTTAAATGGTGAATATATAAAACAAAGTCCAGAAATTTTTGCATACATTGGAAGTGCATTAGAAATTCCAACAGATAAAGAACTTGGGTTATAATAAAATAAAGTAATTAACAAAGGAGGTGGCTATGAGATTTTTAAAAACTAAAAAACAAAAAATACTGTTAGTCACTATAAGTTCAATTTTTGCAGCTTCAATGGCTGCTTCTTCTGCAATTTATTTTACAAATAAAAGTCATAAACAAACTTTGTATTATAACGCTCATAATAATGCAAAAAATAATTTTGTTGAAGGAAATAATGTTGATCTTAATAACACAGTTCCTTCTAACTCTGATTCTAATTTAAAGAAAATTCCTGACCCAACACCACCACCAGCACCTGAAATTCCACCTGTTGTAGAAAAAGTTCCTGAGCCCCCTAAACCTGAACCAGAAAAACCTAAGCCAGAAGAACCCAAACCTGAGCCAATTCCTGAACCTAAACCAGAGGAACCTAAGCCCGAACCGGTTCCTCAACCTGAACCCCCTAAACCAGATCCTATTCCTGAACCACCAAAACCGGAACCCAAACCCCAACCTAAGCCAGAAGAGCCTAAACCTGAATTAACAGATAAAGCTATTGTATCTGGTGTAGAGGTGTCTGCTACTATCGAAAGAGCAAAACCAAGAAATATTGCAACATATGATAGAGATAACCAAATTACAAATAGAGTTCCTTATACAAATGACAGTACTGACAAATTAAAAAGTATAGTTGTTACTCAAGAACTAAGGGATAAAGTTGTTAAAGATGTTATAGGTCAAGGTGAAACACTTGGATTAGCTTCAAAATGATATCAAGATATGACTGGTATGGCAAATCAGGTTTTAGCTCAACAACCTGATAAATTAGATTCTTGATTAAACCAAAATAGAGATTTCTGAGTCCGTACTTTTTATAAATTTGAAAGATTATTTGATTCACCAAATGTATCAAATTTCTTAAAAGAAGATGCAAAAGCTAAGTATCCAGATATGAAATTTAATTCAAGAGATCATAGATATATTTGATTATATACAAACTTAGATTGATCTAAATTTACTAAACTATCTTCAAATGCTGAAAAACAACTAAAAGAAGGATATGTTTTAGATCCTCGTAACGCATATATAAATGCAGATGGTAGTTTAGATTCACATTCATATGGTCAACCTGACAGATTTAATTCGGTAACAAGTCGTTTAACAAGGGATAATTCAACTAGAAGAGTATTTAGTTATGATTCTTACTACACAAGAAGCCCTGACGCTATAGCTAATGGAGAATATCCTGGTTGAAAAAAACGTGATGCAAATAACGATGAAATTTTCAATGGATTAATTCAATCTGATGATGGAATTAAAGCATTGCATATGCAAAGAGAAAAACCAACCAATGAACCAGGTCAAATTAATGAAGGTTATGTTATTGAAATTGATGCAGCAAACGAAGCAGGATATAACAAAACAATTCAGTTAATTAAAACATTAAAAACTAAAAAAGCAAATGTAGTTTCTTATAGAATTAAAAATATGGGAAAAAACTCATCAGCTCAAGCATTTAAACCAATTTTAAGAGAACTTCCTGACGACATTTTACAATTAGAATTATTTTTCTCAGCTCAAGCAACAAATACAAGTTCATTAATTGAATTGGAAAACAAACGTATAAAAGAGTTATCTCTATATACTCTTGGAAACTCACTTCAAGATGAATGATCAATTAACCCATTTTCTTTAAGAAATACAGCATGAGTAAATACAAATGACTATAACGTAAGTGCTGATTATGGACGCAATCAAGATATTGCTACAAGAATAACATTTAATACCTTAGCATTTGATCAATCAGATTATTTAGAAAATGATCAAGATCACTGAAAACGTATTAATTTAGGTCTAAGGATGGCATATTTTGCAAGAAATAATGAACCTATTTTCCAAGGTTCATTGGGTCCTGGATTAAGTCCTGACCACAATGAAGGTAATAACTCTTATCCTACTTTATTAGACTTTAGTAGAATTCCAAAAATAAAAACTTTAAAAGGTCTAGAATTTAGAGATATTATAAAACCATCAAATAGACCAAGAAAAGTAAAACAAGTTACTTTCTATAATAATAAACCTGAATTTGAAATTTCTAATTATGACTTAATTGGAGCAGGATTAGAAAATATAGATACAGGTTCACCAATGGAAAAACCAAAAATACTATTTAGTAATGGAAGAACTACAACCAAATTTAGAATAAAAGATAATTATTTAAGTCCAGAAGCAATTAGTAATTTAGTTACATTTAAAAGATATGCTCACAATGGTAATTCTTCGTTTTCAGGAACAGTAGTTTTAGATCCTGGAAATGATGCGCTTAAATCAAAATTACAGTCAGCTGGATTTGATGTTGAATTTGATAATGGTTATGAAATTTCATAGGATGTTAGTATGAAAAAAAATAATTTAAAACATTTTTTAACTATTTTTGCAACTTTAGGACTTTTAAGTCCTCTAGTTGCAATTAGTTGTGCAAACCCACAACAAACTCAGACACAACAAAATCCAAAAGAAACTAATAAAAATAATAAAGATAATAATAACAAACAAGCAGATAAAAATAATCAAAATGAAAATTCAACAAATACAAACACCAGTACAACAAATAACACTATATCAGTTCCACAAGAATTAAGAAAAATAGCCGCTAAATCATTTGATGAACTATTTACTCTTAACTTTACAAGAGGTACAAAAAAAGATTATACCCCCGAAACAATTAGTAGTCAAAAAGATGATCTTTTAAACATTCAATTAAAACCAAATTTTAGTTCAGAAATAGAAACAAAATTATTAGATGTTAAATTAGAAGATAACGCTAATGCTACAGGTAATTTAACATTTGTATTTGAAATTAAATCAAAACAAACTTCAAATATTATTCATAAGAAATACCCATTAACAGGATTTAAAACCACTCAATTTGGAGTTTCTGATGATGGTACTTTACATACAAATATCAAAATAGAGAAAAACGAAATTGAAAAATATCATGCCTTAAATCAAAAAGAAAGATTTGAAAAAGATAATACAGAATATATGAAAGGTCTAAAAGGTCAATTTCAAAATAGTGGTGTTGATGTTGTAAGAAGTGATTTAAAATATAACCAAAATCACGCTAAACAATTTAATGATATAGCAGCTAAAATTGGTTTAGATACATATGAAAACAGTGCATACAAAGGTTTTACCTTACCAGTTTATGATGCTAATGGTAAAGTAGATGGACTTTCATTTGGTCCATCATTATCTCCTGAATTATTTTCAAAAATTGATTTTCTTGAAGATAGAGATCCAAATCGAGCAGTTGGACTTGCAAGGATGTTAACAAATGAAACTTATCGTGATATCGCATTACAAACATTTATAGGTAGTTTTTCATATAAAGAAGAATTTCAAGAACAAATAGCCGCTTATGAACGGGGAATTGAAGAAGTTAAGACTTGAGATCAACATCCAGAAAAATTACAAAATTATAAAGATAACATTATTAAAGATATTAATTTTGAAAAAGAATCAGCAAAATTAGAATATGAATCAACTAAAAAACAAACAAAAGAATCTCATGATTTAGAATCATTAGAAAATCAATATAAAGCTAAAATTGCTAAATTAGATGAAGAAATTCAAAAAGTACAAAGTTATACTCCTGAATTTATTATTTCTGAATATCAAAAGAAAATTGAGCAATTTAAAAAAGATGCTCAAGCAGGAAGAAATTTCCAAAGTGCTACTGGTACTTTATGAATAATTGACTACGAAATTCCAGAAGATAAGTCTTATCCTACAAAATGATTTTTTGCAACTAATTCACACGTTGCAAAATTAATGTCAAGTCCTACATTTCAAGGTTTTGCTTTAACAAGATTAAATAAAGATGTTGGACTTAACTCAAAATTAAGAATTACAGGTTTTGATACCCATTATAAATCATTTTTATTCTCAGGTGAAAACATTAAAAATAATGTAGTTAAAGTTTATGATGCACTTGATTATCTAAAATCTTCTCCTAAAGAATTTTTAGCAAAAGATTTAAAATCTAGATATGACAATGTTGAAGAAATGGCTGATTTTGCTGTTATTGAAGTAGATTTTGAAGGTTTAATAAAAGATAGTAATGTTCAGGGAGTTTATCAAACTGTTAACTTTAAACCAGTAGTATGAACAAATGAAGCACAAGCATTAGCAAGAGATGTTACAAATGATTATTATCATTTAGATGAGAAGAAAAAGTCACACTTTATTTCTGAATCATATTTAAAAAATTACGATAAAATTGACTATCCACTAATAAAATATAAAAATGAATCCCCTAAACAAGTTGATGAATTATTTGCACTAGGGTACCCTGTTTCAAATGAAGATTTTTTCTTAAGAAGATATGAAGATTATCAAGAATTTGAAGCTAAACAATCTTATCATAGTTTATGAACTAATTCAGATTATCGCTTCTATTATGCACAAACCAATGGAGAAGATGCACCTTCAAATATCGAAGAGAACAAATTAAAAAGGGGAAACTGATTATCTTATCAAATAGGACTTCGTTCATTTGCTAATAAACCGGGAATAAATGATGCATTTATTGTTTCACCTATAAGAGGTGGTAAATTATATGAAACATATGATAATGGTCAGTTAAAACAATACTTAAATACAGGTCTTCAATATATGTTAAGGCATTATGTAGCAGCAGGTGGATCATCTGGTTCAAGCGTTAGAAATCAAGATTATAAAATAGTTGGATTACACTCAACTATTATCCCTGCAGCTAAAACAGATTTTGTACTTGCATTAAGATCTGAAGGATTTAATTACCAAGGAGCTTTTGGTGATTATAACCTACCACAATACGATTTAATTTATGGTGGAGGAAAAGATCAAAAAACATCATATCGTCAAGCTTTAAAAGATCTTCATGATGCTAAGAAATTAAATAAAACTTGACTATTTAAGCAAGGATTTGAAGAAAATAATATTCCACAGGAATTTAAATTTATAAACACAAAATAAATTAATGAAAATGGAAAAATTCCATTTTCATTTTTTATTTCTTAAAATTCATATTTTTTACAAAAAAATTAAAAAAAAGTTAAATAAAAGCAAAACAATGTTATTTTTTACAAATTTTTATATTTTTTTAAAATAATATAATAAAAAAGAGTGTATAATTATTAGTCATAAGTATGCAAATTTTATATATATATATATATATATATTCTATGCCATATTTAATATAAAAATGTAATTTATACAAGTAATATTTAGGAGAAATATGAATAGAAAACACAAGCAATTAATGCTTGCATTTTTAGCAGTAGCTACCACAACCTTAGCAGCTACATCTAGTACTTTTATTATTCAAGAACAAAAATTAAGTAATTTAATAAAAGAACAAGATAAATTATGAAAAGAATTAAATGATTTTAAGGTAAATAATTTAAGTCATGATGAATTTTTAACAAGAATCGTTCAAAATATTTTAGACAACAACCCAGTTTTAAATCTTTTTGAAGATAATTTTTCAAAAGTTCAAACAAAAATTAATAATCTTAAATTTGCATTAAACAAATTTAAAGAAATGATAAATAAGCAAAAACAATTAAATTTTGAAAAATATAAAACTTTAAGTCAGGAAGTTGAAACATATATAAGTAAAAATTTAAAATATAAAGAATATGAAGATTTAAAAAAATCACTTGAAAATATAAAATTAAATACTGATAGACATGTTAACTATGAATCAACTCAACAAGAGATTGATGAGCAAGTAAAAATACTTAAAGAAGCTTTTGAAAAGACTAAAAAAGACAAAGCAATTAAAGATAATGATATTAGACAAATTGCTTATGCAGATTACGAAATGGAATTAAGAAAATTAAATGATTTTATTAAAAATCCTCTTGCACAACATGAATTTTATAAAGAATTATATGATAGCGAAATAATTAATCGCGATCAAATTACAAAAGATATTGATTTAAATACTTCTTCTGTAGGTGATATTTTAGAAGCTAAATATAAATTAATTAAAGAACTTGAAGATGCAACTAAAAAAGCACATAAAGTTTCAAAACAAGAGCTTCAAATAACTTATGATAAAGCAATAAAATATGCAAATGGAACATTAATCACTCCTGACGATGAAAATACCAAAAACTTATTATTAAATAACGCAAAAGAAAAATATGATTCAGGAATGGAAACTGATGATTTTAATATTATCTATGAAAATATAAATAGTATTTTAAATTACATAGAAGCTGCAAAAATTGAGAAACAAGTAAATGATACATTTAGAAATAATGCAACTAATTCACTTGAAACAGCAATAAAATTAGCAGAAGATTTTATAGAAAGTTTTAGTGATGGAAAATATCCAGAAATTCAAAAATATGTATTAGATATTTTAGAAACTGAAGCTAAAGATATTAATCCAAAAACATTTGATCAAATATATGAATCAGGAAATAAAATAGTCGATGCTTTAGAAGCTAAAAAAACAGAAGCAATCGCTTCTTATGATGCACAAGTTAAAAAAATAAATGAAATAAAAAACGAGTTAAGTATTCGTAATTATTATTCTATAAGAAATGAAATTTCTCAATTAATTAATGACCAAAAAACGATAAGAAATGATAAAAATTCTACTACAAGACAAATTTTAGATTTAACAGAAGCTTTAAAAAATTACGAAGCAAAAATTAAAAATAAAAAAGAAGCTAAATTAGGTATAGATAAAATTTTAGAAGAAATTGAAGAATATATTAAACAAAATAATCATCCAGAGGACAAGAGTTCAATCGCTAAATTACAAACAAAATTGAATGAAACCAAAAGTGCAATTGAAAATCTAACAAAAGCTTCAGAATTACAAAAATTCTCAAACGAATTGAACACTAAATTTGAAGAAATAAAACAAAAAATAGAACAAACAAAAGAAAAACGTGAGTCAGAAAATAATTCTTACAATCAAGTTGTAAATTTAGTGAATAATTTATTAAAAAAATTAGATAGTAAAAATAATTATTTAGATCTAAAACAACAATTATCAACAACAAAAACAGAAACTGATGGAGTTGTTGCTAAAAAAGACGCAATATCAACAAGTGATCAAATAAAAGAAGCAAAAGATAAATTAGAAACAAAACTAAATGAAATTGATTCCAAAAAAGATCAAATAGACTTAGATGAAGCAACTAAAGAGTACAACAAAAGGGTTGCAGAAACAGAAACATATAAAAATTCTTTAGATGATAAACATTCTGTGATTAAACAAAATTTAGAATCAAAAATTAATAAAATAAAAGCAGATCTTCAAACAATTATTGATAATAACAAAGAAACTAAAAAAGAAAAAATAAAAGCAACACAACAAGCATCTTCTGACATCCAAGAAGCGCTTAATAAAGCAAAAGAAGAAAAAGAAAAAACAAATAAAAACCGTAAATTTAGAGAATTTGAAACTCTTAAAAATGCAATTAATGATTATATTGATATAAATTTAGCAAATAATAACGATTTTGATTTTATTAAAGATCCTTTAACAAAATCAGTTAAAGATGAGTCTAAGTTAGTTGAAAAAGATCCTAATGCTGATTTACTTCAGTTGAAAGACAAAATTGAGGTTGAAGATATTCAAAAATCAATTAACAAATTAAATGAAATTTTCAATACATCAAAAGATTTAAAAAATTCAAAAGACAATTATGACAATCAAGTTAAATCTGCAGAAGATAAATTAAGTGAAATTCAAAAACCTATTTTAAATAAAGATGATAAAGAACTTTATAATACTTTAAAAAATAAAGTAACAGAATTACAAAAGTTTTTTAAAGATGATAATAACAAAACAAAAGAAAATTTTGATTCAAAAGCACAAGAATTGTCAAAAGCAATAACTAAGACTACTGAAGAATATAGCACAAACAAAGCAAAAAGAGATCAAGCAAAAGTTAAGTTAGAAGATAAAATTAAAGAAATTGAAGATTACGTTAAAAATAATTTACAAGAAAATAAAAATGGAACTTTTGTTACAAAACCTGAGCATGAAGATTCAGTTTCTAGAATTTTATTAAAATTACAAATAGCAAAAGGTGTAAAAGAAAGTAGCAGTTCAACTGAACAACAATTAAAAGATGCATTAAATGAATTAATTAAAGAACAAGAAATTTTAAATGAATCAGTTAAATTTGACAATACAGCAAAACAAGCTACTGAATTTTTAATCACTCTTGATAAAGATTTAAATGCTAATATAACTAACTTACAAAGATCATTGATAAGTGATTTAAAAGTAAATTTAGATTCTGCTATTGAATTACAAAAATCAAATAAAACAAAACAAGATGTAACTCAAAAATCAATAAATCAAGCAAAAGAAGATTTAACAAATGCATTAAATGATGCAAAAAATAAAGAATTCAACATTTTCCAAAATGCTTATGATAATTTATCTAAAAAAGCAAGTGAATTATTAAATAAATTAGATGAAACTAATGTAGAAGATATAAACAAACACACTCAATACCCAGAAATTGCAAAAGTATTAAAAGAAATAAAAGATCAAGAAGATGCAAAACCACTTTCAAACTCAAAACCAACAATTGAAATTATAAAAGAATCACTTCCAAAACTACAACAAGCATATGATGCTGCAATTTTAGCTAAATCAAAATCTGATTTTGATAAAGTATATGAAGATATTTTAAATAAATTTATAGATAATAAAAATACTTCAAAATACGAAAAAGTTAAAGAATCAGTAATAAGCAAATTAAAAGCACAAAAAGATATAAGAGATAAAGAAAATCCTGTTTCTACATCTCAAGAAATTGATAATGCAACTGAAATAATAAAATCACAAATCCCACAATTAAATTCAATAAAAGATAAATTTGATGAATATATAAATAAATATAATAAAGTATCAGATTATAAAAAGAAATTATCAGATGATCAAGAGGAAGCTAAAAAAATATTAGCTGATGCTTTAGAAACTTATAAACAAAGCAATATTTCAAATGATGATATTTTAAATCCAGAAAAATATAAAGAATTTAAAGATAAACTTCAAGAAGCAATTAATAATGCTAAAATAGTAGAAACTTCTAAAAATAATTACAAAACTGAAAAAGATAGTATTGTAGCAGATTCAGAATTTAATAATTATCCAAAATCATTACAAAAATACAAAGATGCAATAGATAAAATTACTGATGAAAATGGTTCACTTAAACAAGCTTTAGCTACTGCAAAAACTCCTCAAGAAATTAAACAAGCATATGAAGATGCAAAAGAAGCATTAAAACAAGCTAAAGCTGATATTGATTTAAATAAAGCTGAAGAAAATTATTTAAATATTGTTGATAAAATAGATGAATTTAAAAAACAATTAAATAGCAAAGATACAAATGAAAAAGCAATCATTGATGTATTAGATAAAGCTAAAGAAGTTGCAAAAGATGCTATAAATGCAAAAACAAATACCAACCCATCTTCTATAACAATTGAAGATTACAACACTCAAAAACAACACTTAGAAGGTGTGTTATTAAAAGCACAATTAGATAAATCAAAAAATGATTTTGAAAAAACAAGACAACAAGCACAAGCAACTTCTAATGAACTTGAAGGTAACTATCCTGAAACAAAAGCATACTATGACAATAAACTATCAGAAATTGATAGAGAATTAGCAACTAGTCTTCAAGGAGCGGGAGAAGACAAACAAAAACAAAAAGAAGCATATGATGCAGCTAAAAAAGCAATTGATGCTTTAAATAAAACTTTAAATGATAAAAAACAAGAAGAACTTGATAAAAATAAAGCAGAGTATGAAAAATCATTAACTAAATTTAATGAAATTAATGAGCAAATCAATGATATTAAAGATGATGATTTAAAACAAAAATATACTAAAGAATTTAAAGAAGCTAAATCAGAAGCTGATAAAACATTAGTTGATCCTAAAACACCTGAAAAATATGCAAAAGCTAAAGAAATATTAGATGCTGCTAATGAGTCAATAAAAGAATATAACAAGTATGAAAAACTAAGTAAAGAAGTTGGAGATTATGTTAATCAAACATTAAATAATCCTAATTACAAAGATTTAAATTTAGAATTAGCTATTGCAAAAAACACTCAGGATAATGTGGCATTACCAGAACATAATCCAACAATAAATCAAGTTGAATCTTCATTTGATACTTTAAATGAAAAATATAATGAAGTAAAAACTTCTATACTTAGAAGAAATGTTGTTATTCATCAATTAACAACTGCTAAAACTGTTTTTAATTCAACAAAAACAGAAATAACAAAAATATTTGGTGATCTAAAAACAATTAATAAAGTAATTGAATTTATGGACAGTAATTCACTTACTATTGATAATAAATTATCTGAAGCAATGCAAAATCATTCACATACTAATAAAACCTTAAACGATCAAACATTTATAGAAGCTAGAAATTCTTATAGTAAATTACAAAAAGATTCATATAATGAGTTAAGAAAACAAATAATAGCTGTTATTGATGAAATTCTTAATGAACCTGAAAATGAAAGAATTGATGAAAGTAAAGAAGAATATAAAAATTTAGATTATCTAAAAACAAAAATATCTGCAGTTGATTATGAAAAATCAAATTATCAAACAAATATAAAATCTATTTATAATGATGTACAGCAAAATCTCCAAAAAATTAATGATAATAAAAAAGAATATGAAAAAGAACATGCTTTAGCTTTAGAAAATTTAAATAAACAAAATGAATATAAAAATTCCCTTGTAAATGCAAAAAATACATTAATCGATGCACCAGATACATGAGGTAGAAGTCTAAAATACGTAAATTCTAAAGTAAATAACACTCAGTCAGATAAGTATTTATTAAAAAAAGATAAACAACAATTCGAAGGAAAAATAACTGCAGTAAATAATAAAATCAATTTCTTACAAACACTAATAAACAAAAAATCAATAAAATCTAATCAAACTGCAAAAAATTATTCTTCAAAATCAAATTTAAATCTTGAAGAAAATTTAAATAGTTTAGTAGAAGACGTTAAAAAATTTATTGAAATAACAGAAATGAATAATAATGAAAATGGATATAAAAACAGAACTGATAATCATATTCAAATAAAAGATGTACAAAGAATAGATGAAACAAAAAATCTTTATAATGATTTAGAAGAAAAATTTATTGCAAAATATGAAAAGCAAGATAAACAATCATTAACTGCTTCTGATTATGTAAATTATCGAAACCTATTTTTTAATTCGGTTAAATATTATGAACAAGAAATGGATTTATTAAAAAACAAATTGAAATTATATGTTGGATATAATGAACAAAATAAACCTGGTCTTTATGTTCAAAAATTCAGAAAATTATATGGATATTTACCATTATTAGCATCATATAAAGTTTGAAGTAAAAGATTAGATGGATTTTATTCTCATTTATATAAAGCAGTAAATGCATATATGAATTTTGATGATTTTTCTGTTCCTAAACCTAAAAACGAGCATGAAAATCTTACATTTAGCTATCTTAAAAAATTAATTTGAGATCTTCAAAAATCAGATGATGATTCTTCTTATATAGAACCTTGAGAAAACATCGAACAATTTATAAAAGAAATCAAATCTAAAGCAGGTAATTTAATTTCAAATCAATATAATGGTTGAGATATTGGACATTTTGCACAATATTACTGAAAAAATTATAGATGAAATTACTTAAAATTAAAAGGTACTGGTGATTACTATGTGTTTAATGAATATGTAAGAAAAATGATATTTTCACTTTTTGAAAAATTACCTGAAGACGTTAAAAAAACTTCATTATATAAACAATTAGAAAGTCAAACAAATAATTTGGAACGAGAATATAATCAAATAGCTGATAACGGAAAATACGATGATTTTTGAAGACATCAAAATAAAATTAATAAAGCAATTGAAACTTATTTTGAAGTAATTGACAAATATTATGTATCCTCAAATAATAAAGAATATAAACAATTGTTGCTATGAGATGCAAAAGGAAGTGAAGCTAAAAATACTAATATTGCAACAACTGTAGATTATTATGCAGGTTATAATGATGATACATATGGTTTTAGATTATAAATATAAAAAATATTTTTCAAAAAATAAACAAAAAAGAAAAAACAACAATATTTTTGTTGTTTTTTTATTTCTTAATAACGAAAAGATTTTTAAGTAAATTATTTGTATTTAAATTAATGTGTAAATACGAATTTACCGCATGAATTTGCGAATAATAATATAAGTGTAATAGCAATAGCTTACACTTTTAATAATTTTAAATTTGGTTTTTGTTATTAATGTTTTGTTATATAAACGATAATTTAGCTACTTACTCTATTGTTACTTGACTATTCATAAGTAGTGGTAATAAAAAGTCTCTAATTTCTTGCAGTTTCCTATTTGAGCAAATATTTTCAGTAATTTGTTTATAAATTGGGTTTGCTATTCTATGAAATTTTAGTAAAGTTTCTTTATCCGGAATTAGAATGTTAATAGAATTTAAATCATCATTATTAACAGCTTCTTGTGTAGCTCCATGAGATAAAATATCTTTTCTGATTTCAAAATATGGGCTTGATATGAAAGATGCAATATATTCAAAAGCTAATTCATTACAGTCTAAACCACAAAAACCTGTAGATAAAATACCATCCTTAATCATAAAATTCATATTATCTGTAATAAACAGGTGTTTAACACTATTTTTCATTTTAGCAAACCATACAGAATTTTTAATAGGCTGCATATTAGCTCTGCTTTCTCGATTATCATACGATATCTTGCTTCCTACAGATATATCTTTGTTATTTATATCAGCAGTAGCATAGTAAGTTTTATGGTCAAATTTATCGATACCAGGTTTTATTATCGATGAAATAGAATTATTAGCCAATGTTTCGATAGTCCAATTTTCAGGGATTTCTTTATTTAGAGCTTCACTATAAACAAATTTTTCCGAATTCGTATTGTAAGGCTTTAGGTTATTATCTGGAAATTCAAATTGAATAAACCAATAATTGTATAATGTACTTAATTGATTGAATAAATTATCGTTTATCTGATTGTTAAGCATTATTTTTTTGTCCAACGCACATAGTATTTTTGTTTTTTCTATTTGCTTATTAAATGGTAAATCTTCTATCAAGAATGAATTTAAAATATTCATTGTTAAAAATTTTGTTTGCGAACCTTGAGATAATCTCTTAAAATTACTTAAGTTTATTTTTAAATTATAGAAAATATAATCAATATCATATCCAATTTTAGCAGTTATGATGTATGTCCTTTGGTAAGCATTAAATTTACCTTTATATCTCTGACAGTGAAAATTTCCTTGTGCATTATTCCCAGCAAGCAATATAGCATCCATATCATATGCAAATTCATCAATTCTTAGTGGTTCTGCACCACAAGTGAAATATGGGTATATTCCTTTATCATTAGCAGCATTTGAATCTAATTTCCCGGTAATAATTTCTGCCACTTCAGTTAATTTCTTATATTTTTTCACATTATCACCTCTTATCCTATATATTTTTGATGTGCTATTTTTACATTACTTTGTTTTACCATAGCATATTTAAGTGTTGTATCCACTTTTTCATGTCCTAATAATCTTTGGACTTGTTCTATTGGCATACCTTTATCTATTGCCATAGTAGCAAGAGTTCTTCTAAATTTATGAGGGTGAACTCTTTTTATATTTAACTTTTCTCCGATTTTTTTGAGTCTGCACTCTATACCATTAATACTCATTCTATTATATGGATATTTAAGTGAAATAAAAAGAGCATTGTTGTTATCATTTCTTGAATTAAGATAATTTTTTAAATGTATTTTTGTTCTTGCATCGAAATACACAATTCTTTCTTTATTTCCCTTTCCTAATACTAAACACTCTCTTTCATTAAAATCAACATCTTCAATATTTAATTTTACTAATTCTCCAACTCTCATTCCCGTTGAAGCTAAAATGTCTATTAATGCTAAATCCCTATAATTATTTACATTATCTCTCATAATTTCTAGTTCTTCATCTGAGTAAGTTTCTTTTATTTTTATAGGTGATTTAACTTTTTTTATTCGTCTTACTGGGCTTTTAATAATGTAATTTTCATCTTCTAGTCATGAAAAGAAACTGGATAAAATTCTACGAATATTATCTATTGTTATTTTACTAGAGTTATTTTGTTTTTGATAATTAGATAAATAATTTCTTAAATCATTAGTATCTATTTCGTTTATGTATTTATTAACAAATTTTAACATTAAATTTATAGTTGATATATAGTATTTTATTGTGTTATCTGAACAACCTTCTAATTTTTTAGAATCTATAAATAAGTCTATTAATTCTTTATTTGATTTATCACCCTTATTTTCTTCGAATATTTCTTTAAATTCATAATTTAATGTTTGTTTTAACTGATTCATTTGTTTGTTATTTAAAATGTTTTGCATCTTTTGCATAATATTTTTTATAATTTTTTCTTTCATATGTCGTCCTCCTAAAAAAGAACGACGCTAAGTGCTGTTCTTCAATCTACTTCAGTTTTTGATTGAATATAAATACTCAGATAAACGATAATTTATATGCACAGATGAAGATTATTTATGAAAATATGATGTTTAATATATCTAAAAATAAAATTAAATATAAAAAATCTAATGTAAAATCTATAGCGCATGTAAAAACAGGGAAAAAAGATGCAAATTTTTCAACTAATAATGGAAAATATAAATTTTTTACGTGTTCTAATTCAACACTATTATGTAACGAATTTTCATTTGATAATTCTTCAATTCTTATAGCTGGTAATGGAGATTTTAATGTAAAACACTATACCGGAAAATTTAATGCATATCAAAGAACATATGTGTTAACACCAAAATATAAATATTATACTTTATTATATTTATCTTGTGTTTATAGAATGAATTCATTTAAGTATTCATCAACGGGTTCAATTGTAAAATTTATATCAAAAAACGATATTGATAATATACCTGTTTTTATACCTGAAGATGAAAATATTTTAAATACATTAAACTCTTTTATAAAAGTTATAGAAAAAAACAATATTGAAAATGATGAATTTATAAAACTAAAAGATTTTCTTCTACCGCTTTTAATAAATGGTCAAGTAACTATTGAAGATTAGATAAATAAATTATCGTTTATCTTGTTATTTATTTCTATTTTTTTATCTAAAGTCTTTAAAATATTAACTATTTTATTTTGCTCGTTCATTATCCTTTTTATAATTAATGTGTTTCTTATACTTTGCATTGTTATGTTTTGCTGCATAGAGCCTTGCTTTTCTCTTAAAAGAAATAATTGACCAAGAGGACTTTGAAGATAATATTTTACATATTCAAGGTTGTATGTATCATCTTTTAGTTCTAATTTTGCAACATTACTTCCAAGGTGACAAGTTTCATAATTATCAAAAATACCAACTTCTCCTATACTTCCAACATAAGGAATTAAAATTGCTTTTTTATTAAGGGTGCTTCTTTTTAATGAATCGGAAATATCTTTTCTAATGTATCAGTCATATTCTTTTATAAACAAACCATTTTTTATATTCTTTCCCTGAATTAAAGGTATATCATCTGCATTTTGCTTTTTATTAGTTGTGTAGGGTTGAATATATTTTGAATATTCAAAACCTGCCAATTTAGTAACAAAAAAATGCTTGTCTAATTTTTCAAAATCAAAATTACTCATATTTAATTTTCCTTAATTGCTCCATAATTTCATCATTAAGTTTATCTCCTTCATCAAATAGTTCTTGTAATTCTTTTTTATAATGATTCATTTTTGAAGAAAATTCTTCAGGACTTAATTCAACAAATTCGATTTTAATATCAAAATATTGACCTGCTGCTAATGAATAATTTTTAGCTTTTATTTCATCGTAAGAAACTGCAACTGAAAAAGAATCAACAGCTTCTTTTTTATTGAATGTATTAACAATTAAATCAATGTCAGAGTTTGTTAATCTTTTCTTTTTGTTCTTTCCATCTTGATAATCTTCACCAAGTTTAGAAGCATCTATTAATATAACTTTATCATGGTTTTTAGCATTATCAAAAAATAGAACTGATACATTAGTTCCTGTGTTTGCAAACACATTTGATGGCATACTTACACACCCATATACAAGTTTATCATCTACTATTTTTTTTAAAATTTTATTTTCTATTCCTGATTTAGAAGTAATAAATCCTGTAGGAATAACAATTGCTCCTTTTCCGATTTCAGATTTTAAAGAATTAATTACATGTTGAATAAATAGAGTATAAATTGCCATGCTTTCTTTTTTCTTTGCAGGAATATTTGGAACACCAGCTCAAAATCTCGACGGCATAGCAGCTAATTTTTCTCTTGTTTCTGAAAAATCCATTTTAAAAGGTGGATTTGATACAACAAAATCAAAAGTTTTTAAATCTTTTCCATCATCGCTTTTGTGATATGGTGCAACTAATGTATCACCTTGAATAGCATTATCTAAAGAAGAAACTAATCCATTTAAAATAAGATTCAGTTTAAGCATTTTATTACTGCGTTGAGAGATATCTTGAGCAAATATTGTACAGTTATTTTCTCCGATTTGATGAGATAATGCCATAACAAGAGTTCCTGTTCCAGCTGAAGGGTCATAAATTTCAATACTTTGATAATTTTTATTTTCTCCCACTAATAATCTAGCCATAATTTTTGCAATTGATTGTGGTGTGTAATATTCTGCATATTTACCACCTCCATTTGTATTGTAATCTTTAATTAAATATTCAAATATATTTGCAAAAAAATCATAATGTCCATCAAATACCTCTTCAAATGAAAAGTTTGCTAATTTATCAATTAATGCTCTTGCAAAATTAGAACGTTCATTTTCATCTGTTACATAAATTGTTATTTTCTCAAAAATAGGAATTTTAGTGTTTTGGACAGTTTGAGTAGAAAAAATATCCTCATTTTTGTTAGAAATTTCAACCATTATCTGGTCAAAAATAAGAGCAAAATCATCTCTTTTTTGTTGATTTCATAAGTTATAAATTAAATGTTGAGGATCTAACAATGGTACATCGGCTGATAATTCATCAAGTAAATTAAGTCTTTCTTCTTCGCTCATATTTGCATATGATTCTTCTCAATGTTTAGCAGAGTTTAACTCCTTACTTATTTTTTTTATTTCATAACCGAATTTATCATTAATAAATTTGTATAAAAAAACTTGCGTAATAATTTTGTATTCATTTCCATCATTACCCATTCCATAGACTTGACATGTTGATTTTAATTCATCAATTAATTTGATAGTCTTTTCTTTTACTTGTAAATTCAAAACAATTTCCTTTCTTCATTTTTAATCTTTATATATTTCATTATATTGATTTAAATATTCTGTTTTAATTTTTTCTAAAATAAAAAATTTGTCTTCTCTATTTATATCAATATTTTTTATTTTAAGTGTTGAGGTTATTTTACTCATAATAGTTTGATTAAAGTAAGCTTCTTTTTTTATAATGTGTTTATTATCAAAAACCATTTTATCTATTTCTTTTTTCAGGTTTAAAAATACTTCCATTATTTCAGTATCTTTATCTGAAATAATATAATTAAGAGATTTTTCCTTTCTTTTTATATTTTCTTCGTTAGTTCTTTTATGTAATCTAACAAACTTAACATCTCCATTATATTTTTTACATAAATTATCATTATTTCTTTGTAATTTATCGATTTTTTGTGCGCTTTCATTAAGGTGTTTTGAGATGTCTTCATATTCTTGCATTGTTGATATAGAAAATCCTTTTTCTTTAAATCTTATTCTGAATGCATCATATATTTTTATAAATTCAGGATCGTCTGGATCAATATTTTTTTCTAGTTTTAAAAATATCATCTTTAATTTTTCATTTAATTCATTTAAATCATATTCTGAAGTTATTTTTAATTCCTCTTCTAAATTTTTAGAGAAGTTAAACTCAATTTGTAGTAAAAAATCATTGAATAATAATTTCAAGCCATTATCATTATTAAAAAAACTTTTTTGATTAATAATGCCAATTTTATTAGTAACTATTGATATCATCTGTGGCAAACTATTAATTTGCATTTTGCTAAATTTCAATTTTAATTCATCATCTCCAAATGTTTTTACTCTATTAAAACAATCTCTTGCATCTTTGAGAGCATTTTTTAATTCTAATAACTCTTTTTTATCTTCGGTATTAGTAATTTCTTTTGAAAAATCCTCCAAATTGTCTGTTGTGTAATTAAATAGCAATTCATTAACTTTTTTTACTTTTGCAATTAATTTATCTTCGTTTTCTAAAACTTCATCATATGCATTTGTTTTTGTTATTTCGTTATTATCATTAAATTTTCCTAATTCCTCTAGATAGGCTGCATTAGTTTCTTCAAAATTTTTCTTAATATCTGCAAAATCTATAATAAAACCATATTTACAATCTTTGTATGGTCTGTTTACACGTGTAATAGCTTGCAATAAGTTATGGTCTTTTAGTTTTCGACCAAAATATAATCTTTTTAATCTTGGAGCATCAAATCCAGTAAGAAGCATGTTATAAACAATTAAAATATCTATAGTCATATTTTTTTTGAAATCATTTATAATTTGTTTTCTTGTTTCTTTATCATCAGTATCATGAAGAATTAATCCAGCTTTCAAATTAGTGTCATTTTTATTTATATTTGAAGAACTTTCATTCATTTCTGTTTGTATTTTATCAAACATTTCAAACATTTTTTTAGCTTGTGTGCTCGTTTCACAAATAACCATTCCACCCAATGTTTTATCATCATGAAGAATTCTAAAGTTTTTCATATCATTTATAATATATTTTGTTAATTCTTTAACATATAAATCGTGTTCAACTATGTAAGATTTTTTTACGTCTTTTTTTTGGACTAAAACGTCAAGATTGTCGTAAATTTCTGTCAATTTATCTTTGTATGATGTTTCTATATCTTCTCTTATAATCTTTAATGTATATCCATCTTGTATAGATTTATCATAGTAATATGTATGAATATACTCACCAAATATTTTTCAAGAAGCTTTTTCTTCATTTAATAAAGGTGTTCCTGTTAATGCAATTTTTATTGAATCAGTGTCAGCATTAAATAAATTACTTAAAAAACTACCTTCTGGTTTATAACCTCTATGAGCTTCATCTATAATAAAAATTCTTTGTAATTTGGTTGCGTATTTTGGTAATTCAATTTTTCTTTTATCTTCATAAAAACGTTGTATATTTACAACAGTAATTTCTAATTGACCACTAGTTCCTTGTAATGATTGAGTTGTTCTAAATTGTTCCATTAATTCTTGTTTACTGTTTGCTGTTTTAACAGATAATCCTCTATCTTCGAATTCCTGTTTTGATTGTTCTAACAAATCTAATCTATCTACAATAAAATAAAATTTAGCAACATAATTTTTGCTTGCAAAATAGTCTGTTAGGTATTTTGTAATGTAGTAAGACAACGCTGTTTTTCCACTACCTTGTGTATGTCATATAACACCGGATTTTTTACCTTCTTCAAGTTTTTGTTTAATAGCAAGGCTCGCAAACATTTGTTGATATCTCATTATATGTTTCTGGTTTATAGTAACTATATTCCCATCTTTTTCTCGAGTGGAATTTATATATGCAATTCCATATTTGATTAAAAATAACAGTCTTTCAAAACTACACATTGATGTAATAATTCTATTAGTTGGAGTTGTCTTACTTAAGTTATCTTTATATTCTGGTGTATTGTGTAACTCAGGACAGTTAAAGTCATTGAGAATTTTATTTTCTGTATTGGGATCTATATTTAAATACGGGAAGTTTTCATAGAAATAGTATTTATTATTGTTTACCGGATCTTCTCGAAAATGATTAAAAAAAGATTTATTTTTTGATGTTGTACAATAAAAAGAACCTTCTATTGAATTATTATCATCATCATTTGTAGAATAATCCATATTGTTAGAAAATATCATTAATTGAGTTATGTTCATAAATCTTCTAAACTTTTTATTAGGAAATCTTAAATTGTTCATTCTTTCGCTTTCAGCGATTATGCCACCTTTATTATTCGGTTTTTTAACTTCAATGAAAACAAGCGGTAAACCATTGATAAATAATGTTATATCGGGTCTAAATTCTTCATTACCATTTTTATATGTAAATTCGGCAGTAAAATGAAAAACATTATTATTTATATCATTAAAGTCGATTAATTTTTTTTCTACTGACAGCAACTTTTTATAAAAACTTTGTCCCAAGTCATCATTATTTAATTCTTGTTTAAGTTCTAATAAAATTTGTTTTGGATCACCCTTAAATTGAGGATTTAATTTCTTAAATTGTTTTTCAAAAATTTCAATTAGTATGTTAGTGTCGGGATCGTATAAAATATTAGCATCTGATTCAGAAATTTTGCCAAAATATTTATATCCTAATCTTGTAAGATGAACCAAAGCTGGTATTTGGACTCTTGTATTTTCATTAAATTTAGATTTTCCCATAATATTCACTCTCCATATTTTGCTTATTAAGCGCAACAATATCAAAACATAAATTATAAAATTGGCTATTTTCTACAATAATCGAGATTAGGTGATTAGATTTATCAATTTTGTAAATATTAGATGTTTTGGTGAGTTTGTGTAATCAATTATTTTTTACAGTATTAACAAAATAATATGTAAATTATTAAATCACATAAATTTTGTCATACTCACTATATTAATTTATAAGCATATTTTATCATTTTTTTCATATATTTTATTTATTATAAATAAATTAAATATAGATAATCTTTATATTAGCAATTATTAAATGGTTTCTTGT
This sequence comes from Mycoplasma zalophi, assembly GCF_018914005.1. Lineage (NCBI taxonomy): Bacteria > Bacillati > Mycoplasmatota > Mollicutes > Mycoplasmatales > Mycoplasmataceae > Mycoplasma > Mycoplasma zalophi. The sequence goes on along the minus strand of NZ_JAHMHI010000001.1, from coordinate 266,885 downwards.
ATATTACATTATTAAAAAAACACCTGCTTTAAAGGGTGTTGTTGTTTACGTATCCTAATAGATATAATTCACCATATAAAAAATTTAAAGAAAAAGTCGATAAGTTAACTAAAGATGATTAATTTTGAGCAAATAATCATTATCATACAGATTATAAACAACATCAAAGCAAAATAAATGACTTAATAAAAGATTATTTTGAAATTATAGATTTATATATCCAAACTAATGAAAATGAATATAAATAGCAATAATGTTAGATGCAAAATGTGGTAATACTAACAACACAAAGTAAATTAAAATCTAGATTATTATAAAAGCTAAGGTTTTAAATTTTAAGCAAAACTTTAACTATAATTAAAAACACCGCAAAAAACGCGGTGTTTTTGTTTTATATTCTATTTAAAATTATTGTATAAATACGCATTTTTATTAAATCTAATTTATAAATCTGTGAAATAAAAAACAAAAGTTCCACTTTTTTTGAACTCAATAAATGAGAACTTTTGTTTTTTATTTTGTGATCTCTCCAAGTTTAAATAAACACCTTTTTTTGCACAAAAGCAATATTTTTATCGAGCTCTGTTGAAATTTTATTGATAAACATTATGGTTTTTGATTCATCTTTTTTAGATAAATTTGCTAAATTTTTGTGTGCTTCTTTTCTATCATTTTTACTCATGCCATATGTCTAACATCCGCGTGTTTTTAGATTTTTGATCATACTAACATAGGTCATATTTTTCTTTGATCTTCAGGTATTTCATACTGATAAAAATATCTACAGTTTAAGTAAAACTAAACATTTATCCTTATATTTCAGTTAAATATAGAGTAATAGTGTTTAATTATTCAATTAATTTGACTAACGCTAATTTTTCTTGAATGCTGATTTTTTAAATTCTTATGCGTAATTATTATTTGACTTTTATTTGTCAGTTGTTTTCTAAGTTTATAAATCGTTTTTGTTGAAATGTTATGCCAGCAACAATGTTCTAGTTGTTGCTTTTGGATTATTTTTTATATATTCCAATTGATATCTTTTGTTAATTTCGTAATTACTTTTTATCATTACGTTAATACTTTATTACAAATTGGAACTTTTGTTTTTTATTTACCCTAGGAACTTTTGTTTTTTATTTCATATACGTTACGTGATAATTATTTTTCATTTAAATGCATAGTAAAAAAAGTATATAATTTTTATAAATTAAAATTTTAAAATTTTAGGAATGCTGATGATAGATAAAAAATTTGAATATGACAGTGAAAAATTTGATAAATATGGATGAATATTTTATTATTCTTTATTGTATGAGTTATGTAGTTTGATAAAAGAAAAACGATGATCAAAATTCATACGAGTTAATAATGATGATATTTTTGCAAACTCCGGAGAACATAAATTATCATATGATGATACAGAATTTTTATATATTCGTGACACACCTCAAATTCTACAAAGTCTTCGACCTTATTGAAATGAATCATTTGTTGATATAAGCGAATCAGAAAATAATAAATTACACAAACTTATTAAAAATCTTAAGTTAAATAAAAAGATTATCATAATTTATGATAGAGGTTATGATATTGAAAATTTTTTGAAAGTTTTAGCTTTAAAGTTAGCTAAAGAAAACTATTTCACTTTTTTATTTAATGGATTCTTTTCAATTTATACATCAGGTATATCGTTAGATTCATGATACGGAGAATTTGAAACTCTTCTAAAAAACACAAATAAGTTTGTGTTACTAGATATTTATAATGAATCATTATATACATTTGGAGATAGCTCTTCTTCAACCATAACCTATGGTAATAAGTTGTTTGAATATAGCAAAGAAAATTACATTATTAGTATTGTTCAAAAACCGTTTGCACAACAATTTACTAGCTACTTTGATTCATATAAAGAAGATTCTTTATATTTTATTTTAAACTTAAATATTTATGAAACACAAGAATATAACACATTATCATTTAAAAAATATTCACGAAATAATAACTATAATTTATCTAACGATAACATAATTAATTTTCAAAAATCATTTATCGCAAATAGAACATTCGAAAATTTAAACAAAACATTTTCTCAATATATAAATTATTTAAAACACAAAAATATAGCAAATTCAAAAATTAGCAACGAACATTTATATAATTTTTGAAATTATTTAAATAATCAAACAGATAAATTTACCACTTACAATGCTTTAAAAAAACAAGTAATATTGCGCTTTGAAAATTATTATAAGAATATCTCATTTATTCCTTTTGAACTAAAAGAACAAATAAAGAAAATAATTTTACAAAAAATTTCCTCAGATCAAATAACAAAAACAAAACCGATTTCTGTTTTATTAGTAAATTCTAATAATTACATAAATGATGTTATTTATGATTGAATTAATTATGCTTTACAAGGTGAAAAATCAAAAAGAATATCCATTAATTTTAGTCAAACAACAACCGTAAATGAAATAGATTTTTTAATAAATAGAAATATTGTAGATAATAAGCACTCATTGTTTTCATTAATATTAACAAATTTTAATAAACCTATTTTAATTAAAAGTATTAATAATTACATTTCTAAGAAATTTTTAAGAATAATAGATGAAGGTATAATTGAAAACAACAAAAAACAATCTATTCATTGTTCATCAAATTTATTACTATTTACAATAAACAACAAAAATTTAGAAAAAATACTAGACTTAAATTCAAATCAAAACACTAATTTAAATGTTTTGCTTTCAAATAATTTTTTACCACCAGAATTTATAACAAGACTAACTGAAATAATAAATTTAACAGTGATGAAAAAAAATATCGATAAATTATCAATTATTCGCTATATCATTTTCAAATACAAAAAACAACTACATAATTCACTACATGTAGATGTGAATTTAGATATTTCTATTGAAAATTATTTACTAACTATTGTGGATAATTTTGATGACTTACAGAATTTTGAAAAATTTGTATTTAGAAAATTTAACAAATCACTTGGTAATTTTATTTTAAATAATCAACTTAAACAAACAATATATTTTGTTTTAATGGATAGAGAAATAATAGTAATTGACAAAGGTTAGAAATGAAAAAAGCAACAAAAACACAAAATAATATAGATAATGATCTTGATTTCTTTATAAATGATGATTTTTCAACTGATTTTGATGAAGAAAGTTTATTTAATACTATTTCCATAAGACCAAAAGAAGAAAAAAAACCACACTGAAGTGATAAAATATCAGGCTTATCCATTAACGAAAGTGATGATATAACAAAACATGATCTTTATAAACAATTCATTAATTTAAAAAGTGTAAAACTACTAGAATATAACAAAAATGAAAATAAAAGCGGGTTATTTGATGACTTGATTAAAAAAATAAAAAATGAAATTTATGATAACAATAATGTGTTGTTTATTAGCGAAAGTAAAGAATCTTTTAATGATATATTAGATGATGTTTTAAAAGCTTCGTTTGAAAAAAAATACAGTGTTATAAGGTTAAATCTTGCAAATGAATTAAGTTGAGGGTCAAATAAATGAGGATATTATAGTATTGCTATGCAGAATCTAAATAATTTTTTTACTTCTGCTTCAATCTGCGCTCCTAATATTAAAGTTATTTTAGTTATAAATGATTTTATAACAAATCTATCCAATATAAATAACCATAACAAAAATTTGTTAAATGATACAGCATTTTTACTGCGTGAAATAGCAAAAAAAGAAAATGTTCAAATAATTAGTTACACTGATGAATTTACTTTGAAGTCATATGGTCATAATTTTTTTATTGATGAAATATTTAAATCAATAATAAATACAAAAAACATAAAAAATTATGAACTAGACTTGATAAATAATGCAATTATAAAAATATGTAATATAAAAAGCAATGTAACTAAAAAAGAAATAATAAATTTTGTTTATGATCATCCAATAAAAGTACAAGATTTTTTAAAAAAAGAGTTTTTATTTAAACAACTTTTACATTCAAATAAGCGAAATTCAAATTCTAAAAGCACCGAAAATATAAAAAATATTTATTCAGATCTTTTTTTACTACCAGCACAACCAACATTAAGTAAAGATGATTTTATTCAAAAGAAAAATAATATTAAAAAAACTTTAATTGGTTTGGATGATAAAGTTGAATTAATATGTAGTTACATCTACCCTTATTTTGCTAATTTTTCTTCAAATGATAAAGTTATTGCCAATTTTTTATTAATAGGATCATCAGGTGTAGGAAAAACAGAAATAGTAAAGCAAGTAGCAAAAGAGTTTTTTGGTGATAAATTAATTACAATAAATATTTCCGGTATTGATTTAAGCAATAAAATGAATGAACTAAGGTTTTTAACCGGAATTGGTCCAGAATTTAGTGATTCTATGGCTCAAAAAATAGTGGAGCTCGATGAAGGTGTTATTTTGTTTGATGAAATTGAAAAAAATCCTGATTTTACTAAACATCCTTTATTTACTGAAATAATTAGTTCTGGAAAACTTACAACAAGTAATAACACAATTATTAATTTAGATAAATTTGTAATTTTTGCAACTTCTAATAAATTTAATGATTTAATTTCAAATAATTCATTTTCTGAAAAACAAACCAGTAAATTATTTGAAAATTTCATAGGTAAAGAAAATTTATACTTTTATGACAAAATACTTGTATTTAGACCATATGATATTCAAAGTGTTGAAAAAATTATTAATTTATTAATAGATAATAAACTTTTAAATTGCAAAAAGAAAATTTATTTTGAAGAAAATAATAAGCAAAAATACATATATTTTCTAATTAAACATTACATGGAAAATAAAGCTGGAATAAGAGGAATAAAAAATTTAATTGAAAAAAAATTAGATTTAGTTATTGAGAAAATAGAAAAAACCAAAGAATTAAATAAAACATTTATAATCTTTTTTGAAGGTGAGAATATATTTTACATAACAAAATAAAGGATAATTATGAAAAAAATAGATTGAAATATTGATTATGACGTATTTGTATTTTCAAAAAACAATATTTTTATTTTTGATAAAAGTAAAAATATTGTTAAAACTTCTTTTTTAGTAAATATAAAAGAAAAATATAATTTGCAAGTAGAACTTGTTAATGTGGAAAACTATAATACATTAAACAAAATAGAGTTAAAGGTTTTAAATTGAGATGAATGAAAACCAGATCTATTAATATGAAATAAAAATATTGCCAAAAACTCATTGAATATCTATAGATCATTTCAAGAAATTGATCAAATTATAAAAATTAACAAACCATTTTTATATGAATCTTCTTTATTTAAAAAAAACAAAGAAGAAATCTTATCTTATGATGTTAACAATGATATAGTTAATGAAATTTTAGCTTGGCATTCAATAATTTTAAAAACAATAACCTCATTTTTAGGTTCTAATATTGAAGATTATTATACAAATTATTTAAAATCTCACAATCTAGAAAAAATGACAGATTATGTTTTTAATAAATTATCTGATATATTAAGTCAATTAAATACAGAAAATAAAGAAAACTACATTCCACAACATATTTTAAATAGATATAAAAACAAATTAATTGATATTATTACCACAGAAGAAAAAGAAGGTAAATCGCCTTCTTTGATAATTGAAAAAGAAAAAAATGAATATCTTTTAAAATTACCTTGAAAAAAAGTTACAAACGATAGACTAAAATCTATTTCTATTCCTGAAAACTTTAAAAATAGTCCATTTGAAAAAATTGTTTCAGCTTATGAAAAGTTTATTTTGTCTTCAAATAATGTTACTCGCGATTTATCAAAAAATTTTATTTTTGAAAACAACGGAAAAATAGTTGTAGAAAAAAATATGTTTAATGAAAAAGAAGAAGAAAATAAAAGATTAGAGGTTACAATTTTTGCTTTAGATGGTCCACCAGGTATAGGAAAAACATATTTTTGTGAGCAAATAGCAAAAGTAATAAATAGAAAATTTGCAAAAATTTCACTAGGAAATGTAAGTAATTATAATTATTTTGATTCATCTGCTAATTCTAATAGTCCGGGAATAATTTTGAAGACTTTAATTGATTTAGGAGTATCTAATCCCTTAATTTTGCTTGATGAAATTGATAAACTACATACAAAAGGTCAAAATGAATTACTAGATATATTGGATCAAAAGCAAAATGATAGATTTTTAGATAAATATTTAGATGTTGAATATGATTTATCTAAAATTATCTTTATTACTTCAAGTAATGATATAAATAATGTTCCTGACTATATAAGAAGTAGACTTAATGTAATATATTTAGGTCCACTTACCTTAGATCAAAAAATTTCAGCATCAAAACAAATAATTAAAGAATTTAATGATATTTATGCAAATAATACTGATCAAAGACTTGTTTTTGAAGATAATGCAATTAAAACTTTAATTGAAAAAATTTCTTTTTTTGAAGATGGTGTTAGATCTTTAAAAGAAAATATTAGAATAGTATTTCAAGATTTATTTACAGATAATAAAAACAAATTAGTAACAGAAGAAATTATCAAAAAGATATTTGCAAATGAAATTGGCAAATATGAACAATATAAAGAAATGACTAACGAAAAATACAAGACGTGATCAGTCGGTAATGTTAATGGTTTAGCTGTTTCTAATTCAATAAATTCAGGAGTGCAAAGAATATACTCTGTAAAACAATATTTTAACATTCCCCCTACCCAACACATTCATTTTCTTTCTAATGTAACTGATACAGTAAAATTTTCTTCTAATCAAGCTTACCATTTTATAAGATCAAAAGTAAAAGAATATGACTTAGAAGATGCTAACATAGATAATTTACAGTTTGTTTTCTCTTTTTCTCATGTCTATATTCCATCAGATGGAGATAGTGCAGGTTTAGCTTTTATAACCTCTTTATTGAGTACAATAAAAAACAAACCTATCTCAAATCAATGAGCTATAACTGGTTCAATTGATCTAAATGGTAATTCCCAAGCTGTTGGTGGTATCAAAGAGAAAATAGAAGGTGCTTATAAAAATCAAGGAATTAAAAAATTTATTATTCCTATTTCCAATAAAAAAGATATAGAAACTATTGATTCAAAAATTGTAGAAGACATAGAAATAGTTTTAGTTTCTCATTATGATGAAGTCTATAAAATTTTATTTTAAAATAGCATCAAAATTTTAGTGTATTTCTAAATTCAAATACCAAGCAAACACTTACTTGCTTGGTATTTTTTTTATAAGTAAGCGGTTTTTTATATTGTTTAAAATGATATTTATGAAAAACTTATTTTATGAAATTTTATAGCATAAATTATTATTATTGTTTTTTACTTTTTATTTAGACTAATTACTATTTAATTGCGTAAATTGGTATATTCTTATATATTTGGTTACTTTTTCTGTTTTATTAAATCATTTTATTGATTACATCAAAATACATTTTAATTAATTGGTCGTTTTTAGTAGATTTAATCTTTTTAACAAGAACTCATTCATTTGTTTTTATTTTAATTTCAAAAGTTTTAATGAATTTAACTAAAAATTTGTATATTTTTGTAATTTGTTATAAGTTGCTTTAACGTAATAAAATTTTTAAACAAATTTATTGTAATTAAATTACAGTCCAAATTATAACTTCAGTATATTTTGTGGTGCTATGTAGTATATTTTTTTGCTTATTAAAATCTTGATATTATAATTAATATAAGTAATATAAATATAAATTTATTAAATTAAGGATGTATATGAAATCAAGAATAACTAGCAATCATTGAGTAATGACTTATAATATTTCACATCGAGGTTTTCATAATGAAAAATATCCAGAAAATTCAATTTCAGCATTTGAAAATGCTATGAAAAATAACTTTGCAATTGAATTAGATATTCACATATTAAAAGATAAAAATATTGTAGTTTTCCACGATGATTCTCTAAAAAGAATGACTTCTTTAGAAAAAAACATAGAAGACTGCACATATGAAGAATTAAATTTGTTAAATTTAAACAATACAACAGAAAAAATACCTTTATTTAAAGATGTATTAAACAAAGTTAATGGTTCTGTTCCATTAATGATTGAATATAAAAAAAGAGATTTAAAAAATTACGATTTAGAAAAAGAAAGTTGAGAGTTACTGAAAAACTATCAAGGGGAGTTTGTAATCCAATCATTTAATCCCTACGTTTTACTATGATTTAAAAATAACCACCCTGAAGTAATAAGGGGTCAATTATCAGGTGGTTTTGTAAACGAAAAGATGAATTTTATAAAAAAATCTTTTTTAAAAAATATGAAAATGAATAAAAAAACTGAACCTGATTTTATAAATTATCAAAAAGAATTTTTAGATTCAAAAGTAATTAAAAAATTACAATCAAAATTACCAATTTTAACCTGGACTATAAGAAATAAAAAAGAGTACCAAGAATTTAAAAACAAATCTTCAAATACAATTTTTGAAAATTTTGACCCCAGAGATTTATAATGAACCCAATTTTATCATTTTTTTTAGAAAATATTATTCCATATTTTATTAGTGTTGTATTTGGATTTTTAATTGGTAATTATGAGGATGCTAGAAATTTTTTTATGCGAATATTTTATTTTATAAAATATATAAACTATAAAAAAATAGTTTTAGTTTGAATGGATGATTCACAAGCAAAATCCAAAATAACAAAAAGACTTTCTGAACAAAACCCAAACATAAAATTTATTTCACTAAACAAAGTTAAAGATTTTTTAAAATTCCCTTTATTAAAAATATTTGGAATTATATTTTTCATTAGTGATGTAACAAAACTAAGTGCTAATGAAAAAAATAATACGAAATACCAAACTAAAATACTTAAATATGTAGAAAAAGGTCGTTTTTTTATTGGTACACATGATATTTTATATAGAAGAACAAATGCAAAAGAAATTAGTGCAAAATTTGATTATGAAGTTAATGAATTTGAAATTATTGACAAAGATGTTAATTATATATTAAATGAAGAATATAAAAATTTAAATTTAGTAAAAAAAATAAAAGAAAATAAACTAGATCATTTTGCATTAAGAGATAATGAAATTGTTTGAGGTGAATTCAATGAAGAAAATAACAACTTTGAAGTTCTTTATTGATCTGATAGACAACAATTAAAAAATAACGTTCAAGTTCCCTTATTAATTCATCAAAAAACCAATAATCAAGGTGATATGTATTGAATAAATAGTGCAGATAAGAGAAGTGAAGGTAAGAAAAATTGTTTAGAAAAAGCAGATTCTAAAATTATTAGATTGATTTCTTTATTAATAAATGATATTGCAGATACAAAAAATAAATAAAATAACATCAAAATTTTAATGTATTTCTAAATTCAAATACCAAGCAAATAGTTACTTGCTTGGTATTTTTATTTTTTATATTGTTTAAAAAGTTTTCTTGAAATTTTATTTTATCTAAATTATGTAAATAGATACACTATTAAATTCAATGTCTAACAATGTCTAATCATTTAGTTAAAATTCATTTTTTATTGAATTTTATACATTAGAAACAGAAATATATGTAAATAAATTACCAAAAATAAACTACATAAATTAATTAAAAAAGATAATAAATAATTTATAGAAAATTATAAAGTAGTGAATTTATAAAAATAAAGTATGAATAGAAATAAAAGAATTGTGCTAAATTAAATATATATTTAATTAAAATTGAACTTTAAATAACTTAAAAATGTTTTTTGGAGTTCAAGGTTTTAAAAAATAAAAAAATGGGTATTTATCCTAATTTTATGAATCTTGTTTTTACTATATATCTTATTTATTTATTATTAAAACTCAAAAATATGTTTATAAAGTATTTCATCATATTCAGTTAAATTTATATTCATAAATTTTTCTTTTGAAGCCTCAAAAGGACATAACTTATTATTTGTAGTGCAAAGATCAATTTCTTTGTGTGAATTTAATAAAAATTGGTAAAAATATTCTTGATCTTGACTGTTAAAATTTCTTATTAAAATGTCATTTCTGTTTACAATTTCAAATTTATTATTATCAATATTATTAACTAAATATAACTTTACATATTTATGCATAGCTTTTTCTCTGTCATTAGAATTTTCTAAATATTCTTTATGTTTATATACTGACATAATTGTCCTTACATGTATATTTTTAATGAAGTTTTAAATAATTTTCATATTAAAAATATTAATATGTTAGTTTTATTATTTTTATTACATTATAGCATTTACTAGTTAATTATTTATTTCAATACTTCAAAATATTATATTTTAAAAATTTATTAAGATACAAAAAAAGACAAAGCATTTAAAAGATTTTTTCATATTATAAAAAGATTATGATAAAAATTTTAAATAGAATTATTAATAAAAAAATCTATTGTAAATATCTTAATTAAAAAAATACAAACCATACTAAAGATGGACAAAAAAATTAACACTTCATGAATGTTAATTTTTTTAAAATGGTTAAAACCTGTATTCTCAAAGGTATGTATAGTAAGGAGAAGAAATGTCAAGACATTTAAATATCGATGAATGGGATTTAGTATTTGATGCTTATCAGTAAAATGGAATGATTGGAGCATTAAGAAAAATGCAAGCAATTTCACCAAAAACTAAATTTACGAAAAGAAAAAAGAAGTTGCAAATCTAAAGATTAAATCAGTTAAATTAGCATTATTTTTTAATCTCAGTAGACAAACTATTTCAAAGAGCAAAATTTCACAAAAAAAGAAAAAGTTATTCCTTATTCTAAAATTATAATTGAAGCATTTAAGGCAAATAAGTCTAGATTTGGAAGAAAAAAACTTAGTATATATATAAATGATCGTACATTGGGAAGATATTTAAAGTATTTAAAACTTCAATGTAAAGTAAGACAAAAGCGAAAGAAACCAGAAAATAAAGATACAAAATGCGCAATCAGTAATATCGTTCAAAGAGATTACAATGACAAATACAGTAGGAATATTTATGCAACTGATGTTTCATACATAAATGCACCCAAAGATGTAAATAGTAGTCATGTTTATATATCAGCAATAATTAGTCATAAAAGCAAAAAAATTATAGGATATAGACTAAATAAATTAAATGATTTAAATTTAGTTTTAGAAAATATTAAAGACATTGAAAAAGACAATTGTAACAATTTTATAATTCATTCAGATCACGGTTTTCAATATACAAATTATGAATATATTTCTGAAATCATTAGACTCAATGGGAAAATATCATTATCAAGAATTGGAAATTCATTAGACAATAGAGAAATAGAATATTGATTTGGAATAATTAAAATTGAATTATTAAACGATTTAGATTATACAAAAATCACGTTTAATGAATTAAATCAAAAAATTAATGATTATGTTTTTTGATACAACAATGATCGAATACAATCAAATTTAGGTTGAAAAACACCACAGCAATATGCTACGGTGTTATCTAATTAAAAAATGTTAATATTTATTATTCATGTTTAATTTTACTTACATATTTTTTATTAAGGTTGATAAGTTCTTCTTCGTCAATTTTAACACGTTTTTTACCTTTGACTAACTCTTTTATTTTTTTAAATAGGTCATCAGATATATTCTCTCGTATATTGGTTTTTGACAATTCACTATAATTTATTGAATCTGTGTAAAAAACTTTATCACAATCTATAATTGTTGAACTTTTAAAAGGATTGCGCTTTGGGTTTGGTTTTTCAATAATATAATCGTTCATTAATCTATCTTGCGATTTAGTTATCTTATAACTTTGACACTTAACAAACTCGTGTTGAATGTTATTTTTTATACAAATATACATATGACTTTCTTTTTTTAACCCTTGACTATAAGGTATTTTCAACCTTATCACATCTTTTATATTAATCAATTACCAAGTCTCCATCTTCATCGATTTCTACATAAACAGGATTATATAATTCAGGGTCTTTAGAAACAGAAGTTAATATATCCCAATGTTCTGGTTTGATCGCTTTTGCGTCTTTATTACTAAAAACAAAATACTTTTCACCTATTTCATAAATAGTTGAATTGTTAATTGTTTCTATAGAAGTTATGGAATTTAGTTTTTCAATTAATTTAAAATCATCATCATTTAAATCTTTTTCATCCAAATCTACATGTTTTCCACCACTCATAATCAACTCTTTTTTAGTTGACCACAAATTCATTTGGTGTGTTAAATCAGACAATTCTTCTTGAGTTAGTGTGGCAACTAAAAAATTTGCTTTTTTTGCTCTTTCTAAATTGACTAAAAAATAATTTTCTTTGAATGATTTTGTAATCTTTTTATTGAAATCTTCTTTGTTGTGAGTGTAATAACCCCACACGTTACTAAAAACAGGCCCATTTTTATATCCTTTTAGATTACTAAAATCGCTTTTATCTCCATCTATTTTTGAAAACAATTCATAAAAAAACAGAAATTTTTGAAATTTTAATGGTGTTTTATATGTATCATAATAGTTTTCTTTTAATCAACCACTTAATGCTAATTTTCTTTTATTTAAAAGTATTTCACTTTGATTTTTTACTCTCATAACTACTCCTTAAAATATTTTTACATCTTATTATAAACATATAATAGCGTCGCAATACATCTTTAATTATAATATCATATATTTTCTTAAAAACATTTTAAGTCTCTAAAAATAAAAAAATGATGGGTTATATAGCTGATAACAACCGCATCCTATATAGTTATTTAGCAACCTTATTTTATTAACGTGCAGCTATGCTAGCAAGTCGGTTATTCCACTTATTACACACATATAAGTATGATATCATATTTTTGAGATTTAAAAAAATTTAAATATATGAAATAAAAAATATGAAATAAAAAACAAAAGATCCAATTTCTAATAAAGTATTAATGTAATGAAAAAATAATTATGAAATTACAAAATATATCAATTGAATATTAGTAAGAGTTAAATTAAAATATGCATCAATAATATTGTTTTAGCACTTGACTTTTAAAAGATAATAAGTTAAATTATTCTCAAAAGATTTGTCTATAAACAAAATATATCAACATAAATATTTTCAAAACCTTTGTATAAATTCATAAAAATAGTAGAATATTTGTATGAATCTCTACAAAGTAGTACATATTATAAGAGAAAATTATGATTAAATACACAAATGTATGAAAATATTGACAGTTATAAGGAAATACGAAAATTTTGAAGAAATAAAAAGATTACTTCGGTTAGCTAACCATCCTTAATTGTTTTTTTGCAATAATGGGTTGGTTTAAAAGAAATTAACCTTGTGAATAATCTCAAATATATAGTGTCAAATAAAAAACAAAAATTCTCATTTATCAAACTTAAAAAAGTGGAACTTTTGTTTTTTATTTCACGTAGTTTTACAAAAAAATAAAAAAGCAACACAGTAAAGTGCGTCTGAAAAATATTTTTTTCTCTGTTTGCTTACTCACCATATAATCCACTTTCAAGTATCAACTGCGGCGATTCAAATATATATTGATAACACTTTATGCATTAAATATTTAGTTTTATAAATAAATTTACTTGAATATTAAAATTCAAAAATAAAAAAATAAAAAAATGATATTATATAGTTACAAGTCGCAAAGACACTGTTACTATATTGGTAGAACAACCATTTAAACGCTATGTGTTAGCGTCAACAATATAGGGGGACTGCTAAGTGCAGTCTTTTATTTTTTCTTTAAAAAGTTTTATAATATAAAAAGGTATATTTATGAACTTAAAAATTTTTTCTGATGAATCTGGGATTTTTGATCTTAAAAATAATAGATATTATATATTATCTGGAATATTAACTTTTAATAAAAAAAGATTTTATGAATGCTATATTAAAATATAGAGATGTGTAAATGGATATTAAAAAAGAATTGAAAATGAACGAGGAAATTGAATTAAAAGCATTTCGCACTCCAATAAAATATAAAAGAAGAATGTTAAATGTAATGAAAAATATTACAAATTTGCAATTATAATAGATTTAGAAAAATATATCCTAACATTATGAGTGATAAACTTCATAAACAAGCTTTTCAAGACTATGCATACTCTTGTAGTGTTAAAATGTTTTTATTTCTTTGGAAAGTAAAAAAAATCATTTCGTTAAAAGACATATAATCTATTAATTTTTATTTAGTTTTATTTCGATGAAAGACCTATTTCATCATCTGGTTGATACGATTTGTAAAAATCATTAACAAAAGAAATAAAGGTCGGAAAATATGATGAATCTTTTTCAAAACTACATCCAGGAATAATACCAGAAGAAAAAAATTTAAAATATGAAAATTCAAAAAAACAATTATCTAATTAGGCAAGTGATTTCTTGCCTAATTATTTATTTTATTTGTGAAATAATAAAGAATCTAATGATGTGAAAAAAATTTTGAAGAAAAAAGATAAGTTATTCACAATAGAATTACCATAAAAAAAATTAAACAAAAAAATCATTATACGATGATTTTTTTGTTTTTAATTTATAACTTATTGAGTAGTTATATTATTTTGTTAATTTTCAATATTTGTAGTTGTAATTATTTTTATATTTTGTTCTTTAAATTTAATATAATATTTCTCTTCGATTTTTCTGTTTATTTGTTTAAGTATTTCTGAGTCATGTGATTTATATTTATTTTCATAAATATAATTTGGTATACTAATCTGAAGAGTGTTTTTTTTCTTTTTTAAACCCACGTATAAGTTCCATCATACAAAGAAACGAGGTGCTGATACTATAAATTTGACTAAAATAGAATGAAATATCCCTATTAAAGATAAAAATATTGAAATAATTAAACCTCAGTTATTTTTAATACCATTATTTGCATTGTATTGAGTATGACCAAATAAATAAATAAGGGGTATCATAAGAAATATTGTCTGTGTTGTAGCTAAAATAATTCCACTTCATCTTGTAACTGAAAAACATCTGTCTTCTATTTTTTTAAAGATAACATCTATAATATTTAGATTATCAAATTCAGAAATAGTTATTTGTGTTTTTCATTTATTATTTTTACTTTTTGGTTTCATATTTGCTCCTATCTTATTTTATTGTTGCAATATGTAATAATCATATTGTATTTATATTTTAATGAATAAAAATTTTTTTTAAATAAATTTTGAATAAGGAAGTGACTTAATATATTCTTCCATAAATTTTCAGTCAGGCTTCCCTACTTTATCTATAGGGAGTTTAATTTTAGTTAATCCTACTAAACCATTTTTAGGTTTTCTCATATAAGCATATCTATAATTCTCTAAATTTAAAATTGAAACTATAAACATAGCAGAATATTTATTCATCTGTCTTGAATAGATTATTTCAGAATCAGTGCTATAACATGCATAATTACTTTGATATTTAGCTGTAAAAGCATTTACACCATTAGTTGTTATAGAAATAACACCCTTTATATTTGTTGGTGTTTCGTCAACGTATTTGACAATTGAATTATTTTCGATAGTAGAAGAAACAAATGGAATATTCCCTTCATTTTCAGGAATTGAACTGTATTTTTTAATTTTTGGAATATCAAAAATATCTTTCACAATAAACCATTTTCACTTACTGATATCAAGCTCAAACTTGTTGTTGATTAATGATTCAGTAAGTTCAGAACTCTCTCTCTCTCTCTCTCTCTTAACTCTTTAATATAATTAGTCATATAATCTCAATCTATACTTCCATCGGCTTTAGCCGGAAGTTTGATTTCAGATTCAGCAAGTTTTGGTGATCTACCTCTCCCGAAAGATCATTTTGGTTTTTCTAAATCTGCAACTGCTACTATAAACAAACCATTATGCTCGTTAAGATTTTTGTTATATCCTAATGTATTTGATGTAGATTGAATTGTTTCAATATCAAAATAATTACAATATCCATTGCTACCTGCACCCTGACATATAAAACAGATACAATTAGCTTCTGATACTAAATCACGTTCATATTCACATCATTGTATCACTCCATTTTCTGTTTTTTTAGCCCCAATATATGGAACATCTTTTCCTTTGGTTAAATCTGGAGCATTTGAACATTTTCCTTTTACTAATTTAGGAAAAATTTCTTTAATTTTGAAAAATTTTCAATTAGTAGTATCGAGTTTATTATTCATTAATATCCCCTCCTTTGACTTTGAAAGCAATAAAATCTCTAATTGACTGAATGAAATTTTCTTCAGTTAATATAGAATAATCAGTTTTCATATAAGCTTCAGCTAATCACTCATCTTCAGCTGTTATACATTTTAATACTGAATAACCAGCTTCTTCTTTCTTATAATCATAAAGTTCTAATCATTTCTTCTTTGTTGAATTTCAATCTCTTTTTTCAATTCTTCCTTTGTTTTTACGTTTGATAAAGCCATCATCTTTGAAATAACCAAAGAAAGTTGGTTTAGTTGAATCATGTGAAATACCTAATTCAAATAACATAATACAAGCATTGACTGAAGCTCCAGGATGAAAAATCTCGTCATTCATACTGAAGACAGCTTTTAATGTGTGGTTCTTCAACATTTTCTTTTTATATGCAGCAACAGCTTTGTCTGTTCCAATAGCACATTGTAAAGGAAGAATTGTTGCTAATTTTCCTTTTCCAACAACCGAAGCGACATATTCGACAAAATAAAAGCCTTTAGTTGCATCCATATCTTTTTTAGAATTAACAGGACAATCTTTAGGCATTTTTTGTCCATTAAATGGAGGGTTCATTAATACAACATTAATATCTTTTGATTTAATTCATTCTCTTCTATCAAAACAAGAATCTCAAACAACATTAGTTTTACCATCTTGATGGATTAACATATTAGTGGTTGCTAAACCAAAAGCTTTTTCTTCTTTTTCAATTCCAAATATTTGATTTTTCTTAATATTAATTTTTGCTTCTTCGTCCCTACCGGCTTTTGCAAGCATTTTAGACATTGCTTGAACTAAAAAAGCACCTGAGCCACAAGTCGGATCTAAAACTCTTGAAGCTTTATTAACTTCAGCAATCTCACACATAAAATCAGTAATATGTGTCGGTGTAAAAGCTTGATTCTTATCTGCTTTACCAACATATTTATTGAATGTAGTAAAGAATAAATTTAGTAAATCTTCTCCTTGTGATGTTGTGCAATCAATATAAGGAATCAAATTTCTATTGATTTTATCAACCAAATGAATCATATCATTTGGTTTCATTTCTCTTATTTCTTGTTGCTTAAGAATATTAATTAATAAGTCAGTTTTGACTTTCTTATTTTCATCATTATCAATTTTAGATTCTAAAATCTCAACGATTCTTGCAATAATTTCTTTAGTTTTAAGTCCATGACTATATTCAAGTCCATTATTTAAAGCTACAAGTAATGAACCTACAAATTGACTTCTAATCTTTTCGGGAATTCCATATTTATGCAAATTATTATTTAATGAGTTTGTAGTTTCGATAACATTATTCTTATCATTTTTACGATTTTCAAATAGATCTACATAATATTGCATTGAATTAATAGTTGTTTCATCTTCTAATTCAATTTCATTTTTTCAAACTTTAATTTTTTCACTATTTGTATCATAAAGAATAGCAATAATATTATTCTTCGGCTTATATTCACGTTCTCATCTAACATAAGATAATAATTGATCTATTTCATTTTGTGAAAAATTTTTCTTTTTTGTTTTTTTAGTTTCAATCAGCAAAGATACATTAGATTTTTCAAATCTTATATCTAACTTTCAATGTGCTTCGTCTTGTTTAGGAGGCCTCTTTAAAGCCTGAACATAGCTAAATTCATCAGTTTCAAGATTAGCAGTCAAAAAATCACTACCTACTTTGTTTATTATGTTGTTTCTTGTCATATTATCTGACCTCCATTTCATAATAATCAGCAATGATGGTATCTACCACTTTAGGAGCTAAGAGATTATACTCTTTAGAATCATTGTTTTTCTTAAATTTTATTAATGTTCTATTGATAACACCATCTGTGTTTAAATGATAACTTGGTGTTATACCTAGTTCTTGATAGAAATCAAAAATTCCTTCAATTTTGCTAATATATTGTTTTTTCATATTAATATCCTTGTTTTTTATTAAATATAATAAGTATAATTATACCAATATCTAAAATATTTTTTTAAATTATATAATATTAAAAATTTATATAATAAATTTTTTCTTTTTATGATATAATGATATTAACTAGATTATCTTACTCATTTGGAGATAAATTATGAAACACGCTAAAAAATATTTATGATTTATACCTACTTTATCATTACTTTCAATTGCTTCTATTTCAGCAAGTTGTGCACCACAAATAGTTAAAAAAGATAAAAAACCTAAAAAATCATTTTTTGAAAGATATAATGTTACCGAAGCTGAAATGAATTTACTATTAAAAAGACATGCAGATTATGTAAATATATACGATGTAGATGATGAATTTTTAAAAAAAGAAATAGATTTATATCGAGAAATTGCTAAAAAAGTAGAAATCTCTAAACAACAAACTGCAGAATTAATAGACGAAATAAATAATTTCTATGAAGATAACTATGCAAAATTAATAAACGAAGATTTAAGAAATTATTATTTATTGTATAAAAATAAAATTATTAAATCTATAAACATAGAGCTTCAAGAATACATAGAAAAACAAAATTCCAAATGAATTAATAATGATTATGCACATATAAGAAGTAGTTTTTCGTCTTTTATTAAGAGTTTTAAAAATGACAAGTGACTTGTATTTTCTCAAAATGATAGTGTTGATGTTTCATCATGAGTTTTAGATGAGGACATAAAAACTTGATATACTGATAGCATAATTAATGATTATAATGTAATAATTGAAACAAAAAAAGTACTATTTGCTGAAAAAGATGCAAAAAGATTTAGTTATGGAGAAGCTACTAACGCTTTGTGACCATATAAAACAGATGGAATTGATGAAGAAATTTTAGAGTTTCGCAAAAAAGTAAAAGATATAGCTAATAAAGAATTTCAAAAAATAATAGCTACAATTAAAAACATAATTCCTACAATAATTTCAAAAAACTGAGATTTAGAACATCAAATTTTAGCATTAGCAAAATATCTAGTGGTTAAAGTTGATTATGTTAAAGGATACGATAATAAATATTTAGATGAATATAAAAGATTCATTCCTATTTATTCTCAACAACACATATTATCCTTAAATAATAAAATAGCTCAATTTAATTGTATGGGATATACTAGTTTTATACAACTAGGTCTTAATGCTTTAGGACATAATAAAGATATTGATATTCGTGCTCAATCCACTTATTATCGTAATTATAGATATAGAAGTACAAGATTACCTCACGTTAATATTGGTATAACATATAAAAATCAAGATTATGTTATTGATGCAACATTTGCAGATGGTTGACATACATCAGATAAAGATAATATTTGAAAATTTTATAATCTTACCCGTAGAATAAAAGAAAATATATTAATACCACTAAAAAAATATTTAAAAGATAACAATTTACATTTAAAAATATATAACAAAGATCACCAAGTGATTGATACTATAAATTATTAAATAATTAAACTAACTAAATGATAGTTTTATATAAAAAAACTATAATATTAACTAATTAAAAATACTTTTTATTATACATGTTTGAATAATGTGGATATGCAAATTAACAAACCTAATGAAATATAATATTATAAAATAACATAACAAAAGATATCAAGCGTGAAAAAAGTGTTTGATGTCTTTTTTGTTAATGCACATTACATTATTATTTAATAAATGCAAATAAAGTATTATTAATATTAAATATTAATATTTTGTAAAATATAATATATAGTCAAATAATAATTTATGGGAATAAACAATGGAAATAGAAAAAGATGAATATAAGAATGGTTATATTGAAGAACTAAAAGAATCAGAAGAATATAGTTTTAATGAAAAAATAATAAAAGTATGACTAGATAATGAAAAAACCATTAATGAATGGACTTTTGCACATTGCCAAAATATCGAAACAGCAACGCTTGAAAATGTAGAAGAAATAAAGCAATATGCTTTTTTTGGTAATAAAAAATTAAAATGAGTTAGAATGCCAAAAGTAAAAAAAATAAAAAATAATGCATTTGAAAATTGTGTTTCTTTAGAGAAAATTTCTCCTGATAATAAATTGGAACATTTAGATGAGTTAGGTGAATGCGCATTTTACAATACTAAAAAATTAAAATCTGTAAATTTTCCTAAATTAAAAAAAATAGGTAAAGAAGCGTTTAAAAAGTGTGAAATTAGCGATGAATTAACTTTTGATGAAGTTGAAAGCATAGCAGAATCTGCGTTTGAAGACGCTAAAATATCAAAATTAATTTTTAAACAAATAAATAATAATTGTATAAAAATTGAAAAAAATGCATTCAAAAATTCGCATATTAAATCTTTAGAAGTAAATGGACAAAATAATAAAATTGAAATTAAAGTAGAAGAAATAGGTGAATCTGCATTTGAAAATACATCTTTAATTTATGAAAATGAAAATAGTGAAGTGAAAATAAGTGAATTAAAAGTTATACCAGAAAATTGTTTTAAGGGAGCTAAGATATATCATCTAAATGCAATTAATGTAACCGAAGTAAAAGAAAATGCATTTGAAAATTGTGAAATAGATAAATTAGATTTGGTAGAAGTAGAAGAAATAGGAAACTATGCATTTAAGGATTCAAAAATAAAAAATTTAAATATAAAAAGAAGTGGAAAGGGATTAAAAAAAATATACCCCCATTCTTTTGATGGTTTGAATTCTGAAATTAAAAAAAGTATTACATTAAACATAGATATAGTCGAAGATATTGATGAATTTTTCAAAAATCCCGAAAATCAAGAATTAATTATTAAAAAACAATTAAAAAATTATAAAGATGTCGAAATGATATTACAAGAAGGTCGTCAAAATGAATCTAATTTAATTAAATTAATAAGTAATGAAAAAACAAAAGACCCTATTATTATAGATAGCATAGATATGGAAGAAACCGAAGAAAATAAAATACTTATTTTGGGTGAATTATTTTGACATAATTGAACTGATGAAGACAAACAAAAGATAAGAATTCAAAAATTAGTAAGTAAAAATATAAAAGAAATTTCTAAAGAAGCATTTAAAGATAATTTCGATATTGAAGAAATTGACTTATCAAGTGTTCAAAAAATAGGTGAAAAAGCTTTTTTAGGTGCTAAATATTTAGAAAAAGTACATTTACCAGAAGTTACTGAAATAGGTGCTGAAGCATTTAAAGATGCTAAATTATTAAAAGAATTTACAGCTGAAAAAGTAAATAAAATTGGACTTGATGCTTTTGAAAATACAGAATATTTAGAATCTATAGAAAAAGAAAATGGTCAAAAGCTTAAAGATGGCATTCTATTTGAATACGACAAAGACGAATTAGTTATTTCAGAAGATATAAAATGTATAAGCCAAAGTGTTCTTGATAAATTAAAAAAAATAACTATACAAAACGAAAATGCAAATCTATATTTTACAAAAGATAGCAAAATAGAAGATATTACTATTGATGTCAATAATTTTACATTATTAAATATTGATTTAACAAATATAGAAATAGAAAAGGATATAGCATTAACATTTTTAAAAAAATATGGTGTTTTAGACGGTATTGATTTATCAAAGTTAAAGAAAAAAATAATTTTAAATAATGTAAAAAAAGTTTTAGGACCTATTAAAGATGAAAGTGGCATAAATAAAGAAATAACTTTACCAGAAGTTACTGAGATAGGTGAAAATGCATTTAAGGAAGTAAAAACACTAAAATCATTAATAGCACCTAAATTAAAAACCATTGAACATAGTGCTTTTGCATTTACATCAATTGAGCAACTAAATTTACCAGAAGTTACTAAAATAGATTCATGAGCATTTAATGAAGTAAAAACACTAAAATCATTAAAAGCAGATAAATTAGAAACAATCGGTAGAGAAGCATTTGTGCATACATCAATTGAGCAACTAAATTTACCAGAAGTTACTAAAATAGAATGATTAGCATTTGGTGAAGTAAAAACACTAAAATCATTAAAAGTAGATAAATTAAAAACCATTGAATTTTTAACATTTTTTAAAACATCAATTGAGCAACTAAATTTACCAGAAGTTACTAAAATAGATCTATGAGCATTTAATGAAGTAAAAACACTAAAATCATTAATAGCACCTAAATTAGAAACCATTGAAGATAGGGCTTTTGAATTTACATCAATTGAGCAACTAAATTTACCAGAAGTTACTAAAATAGATTCATGAGCATTTAATGAAGTAAAAACACTAAAATCATTAACAGTAGATAAATTAAAAACCATTGGTGCTGGTGCTTTTGCATTTACATCAATTGAGCAACTAAATTTACCAGAAGTTACTAAAATAGATTCACAAGCATTTAAGGAAGTAAAAACACTAAAATCTTTAAATAAAGTAGATAAATTAGAAACAATCGGTAGCGAAGCATTTTTACATACATCAATTGAGCAACTAAATTTACCAGTAGTTGATGAGATAGGCGATTGAGCATTTAATGAAGTAAAAACACTAAAATCATTAAAAGCAGATAAATTAACAACCATTGGTGCTGGTGCTTTTGCATTTACATCAATTGAGCAACTAAATTTACCAGAAGTTACTAAAATAGGCGATTGAGCATTCTTATATACATCAATTGAGCAACTAAATTTACCAGTAGTTGATGAGATAGGCGATTGAGCATTTAATGAAGTAAAAACACTAAAATCATTAAAAGCAGATAAATTAAAAACCATTGGTGCTGGTGCTTTTGCATTTACATCAATTGAGCAACTAAATTTACCAGAAGTTACTAAAATAGATTCATGAGCATTTAATGAAGTAAAAACACTAAAATCATTAACGGCAGATAAATTAGAAACAATCGGTAGCGAAGCATTTTTAGGTACATCAATTGAGCAACTAAATTTACCAGAAGTTATTGAAATAAGTTATTGAGCATTTAATGAAGTAAAAACACTAAAATCATTAACAGTAGATAAATTAAAAACCATTGGTGCTGGTGCTTTTGCATTTACATCAATTGAGCAACTAAATTTACCAGAAGTTACTAAAATAGATTCACAAGCATTTAAGGAAGTAAAAACACTAAAATCTTTAAATAAAGTAGATAAATTAGAAACAATCGGTAGCGAAGCATTTTTAGGCACATCAATTGAGCAACTAAATTTACCAGAAGTTACTAAAATAGATCCACAAGCATTTAAGGAAGTAAAAACACTAAAATCTTTAAATAAAGTAGATAAATTAGAAACAATCGGTAGCGAAGCATTTTTACATACATCAATTGAGCAACTAAATTTACCAGTAGTTGATGAGATAGGCGATTGAGCATTTAATGAAGTAAAAACACTAAAATCATTAACGGCAGATAAATTAAAAACCATTGGTGCTGGTGCTTTTGCATTTACATCAATTGAGCAACTAAATTTACCAGAAGTTACTAAAATAGATTCACAAGCATTTAAGGAAGTAAAAACACTAAAATCTTTAAATAAAGTAGATAAATTAGAAACAATCGGTAGCGAAGCATTTTTACATACATCAATTGAGCAACTAAATTTACCAGTAGTTGATGAGATAGGTGATTGAGCATTTAATGAAGTAAAAACACTAAAATCATTAACAGTAGATAAATTAACAACCATTGGTGCTGGTGCTTTTGCATTTACATCAATTGAGCAACTAAATTTACCAGAAGTTACTAAAATAGGCGATTGAGCATTCTTATATACATCAATTGAGCAACTAAATTTACCAGTAGTTGATGAGATAGGCGATTGAGCATTTAATGAAGTAAAAACATTAAAATCATTAACGGCAGATAAATTAAAAACCATTGGTGCTGGTGCTTTTGCATTTACATCAATTGAGCAACTAAATTTACCAGAAGTTACTAAAATAGATTCATGAGCATTTAATGAAGTAAAAACACTAAAATCATTAACGACAGATAAATTAGAAACAATCGGTAGCGAAGCATTTTTAGGTACATCAATTGAGCAACTAAATTTACCAGAAGTTACTAAAATAGATTCACAAGCATTTAAGGAAGTAAAAACACTAAAATCATTAACGACAGATAAATTAGACACAATCGGTAGCGAAGCATTTTTAGGTACATCAATTGAGCAACTAAATTTACCAGAAGTTACTAAAATATATTCACAAGCATTTAAGGAAGTAAAAACACTAAAATCTTTAAATAAAGTAGATAAATTAGAAACAATCGGTAGCGAAGCATTTTTTAAAACATCAATTGAGCAACTAAATTTACCAGAAGTTATTGAGATAGGTGATGGAGCATTTTATCGAGTGAAAACACTAAAATCATTAATAGCAGATAAATTAAAAACCATTGGTGCTAGTGCTTTTGCATTTACATCAATTGAACAATTATATTTACCTAAAATTGAAAAAATTAGAAAATTTGCATTTCAAAATTGTACTAATCTCAAAAAAGTAAGTCTAAAAAAAGGCGCAATCATAGATAAACATGCATTTGATAATGGTGTTACTATAGAATATATTTAACAAGCAAAAGAATCTTAATTTATTATTAAAGTTCTAATCATTTTTAATTTGCTACTTAACAGTGGTGAATTATCTTAATAAAAAAATTTTCAATTAAAATTAACATTTATAATAAAGATGGACAAAAAAATTAACATTTCGCGAATGTTAATTTTTTTACAAACTGTTTAAAATCTGTATTCTCAAAGGTGTGTATAGTAAGGAGACGAAATATCAAGACATTTAAATATTGATGAATGGGATTTATTATTTGATGCTTATCAACAAAATGGAATGATTGGAGCATTAAGAAAAATGCATGTAATTTCACCAAAAACTAAATTTGCGAAAAGAAAAAATTTATCAGCAAGAATTAAAAAAGCAATTAAATATTATAATTTAGGAATGAAAGAAAAATTGTTAACAAAAAAGGTGTAGATAGAAAACCTGGTTCTGGAAGACCAAAAAAGAACCTGATTTTGATTGAGAAATTTTTGATAGAAATGATTGAATTGAAATAGCAAAAAGATATTATGAAATAACAAATCAAAAACCTAAAAAAGACAAGAAAAAAGAAGCTGCAAATCTAAAGATTAAATCAGTTAAATTAGCATTATTTTTTAATCTTAGTGGACAAACTATTTCAAAGAGCAAAAATTTCACAAAAAAAGAAAAAGTTATTCCTTATTCTAAAATTATAATTGAAGCATTTAAGGTAAATAAGGCTAGATTTGGAAGAAAAAACTTAGTATATATATTTATATTAAATATAAAGTATATATAAATGATCGTACATTGGGAAGATATTTAAAGTATTTAAAACTTCAATGTAAAGTAAGACAAAAGCGAAAGAGACCAGAAATTAAAGATACAAAATGTGTAATTGATAATATCGTTCAAAGGGATTACAATTACAAATATAACAGGAATATTTATGCAACTGATGTTTCATACATAAATGCACCCAAAGATGTAAATAGTAGTCATGTTTATCTATCAGCAATAATTAGTCATAAAAGCAAAAAAATTATAGGATATATACTAAATAAATCAAATGATTTAAATTTAGTTTTAGAAAATATTAAAGACATTGGAAAAGACAATTGTAACAATTTTATAATTCATTCAGATCACGGTTTCCAATATACAAATTATGAATATATTTCTGAAATCATTAGACTCGGTGGGAAAATACCGCTATCAAGAATTGGAAATTCATTAGACAATAGAGAAATAGAATATTGATTTGGAATAATAAAAACTGAATTATTAAACGATTTAGATTATACAAAAATCACGTTTAATGAATTAAATCAAAAAATTAATGATTATGTTTTTTGATACAACAATGATCGAATACAATCAAATTTAGGTTGAAAAAC
Source organism: Mycoplasma zalophi (assembly GCF_018914005.1). Lineage (NCBI taxonomy): Bacteria > Bacillati > Mycoplasmatota > Mollicutes > Mycoplasmatales > Mycoplasmataceae > Mycoplasma > Mycoplasma zalophi. Next base: position 240,811 of record NZ_JAHMHI010000001.1, on the reverse strand, counting down.
ACCACAACAATATGCTGTGGTGTTAGTTAATTAAAAATGTTAATATTTATTGTCCGTGTTTATAAAAATGTTATTTTTTTGTATAACAACATAGTTATAGTGACTTATTAAAAAAGTAAAAAAATAATTTAAACAAATAATTAATATTAAAATATACTTAGAAATTAAAGATAAAAAATACAAAAACTAACACTATTAAAGATATTAATAAAAATCTATATATTAAATTTAAACATTGTTTTAAATAAACAAAATTCATTAGATATTAATAAAGATTAAAATCTTAGTTTAAGATAATAATATTAAATTTTGATATGATATACCTTCTATAAAAAACCACATTTTAAAATTTATATATTTACTTATATATTATAATAATATTAATTAATAAAATAAAGTGGTGGTTATGGGTATTGAAACAAATGAAAATCCTTTTTCAGATTATTTAAAAATTCTCAACATTATTTTGGTTTTTTGTAAAATTCATGAGGAAGAAAAAACTAACAATGTATTAAAAAATAATGATGAAGAAAAGTGAAAAACATTTTTTACAAATAACTTTTCATTTACAATATTTGCTAATAATTTTCAAAATGTAAAAGATTTTTTCAATGATGCATATTTTTATAAAAATAATGACAAAAAAATTATTATTTCTCGTCAGTTGTTAGAAAAATTATTTCAAAAAATTTTAGGTTATAAGAAACAAAAAGAAACTAAAAATAATAATTTTTATTCAGTAAATTTTTCATTACAAGAAAAAGACAAATATTACGAAACTTTTGAAAACTTTATAAAATATATATTTTTACCTTTTTATAATTATGAAAAAAAGGAAAATAATGATGAAAATATAATTCAAATTGAAAAAATTGAAACCAAAGAGTTTTTATATATTTTATATAAATTTTTTTCGATAATAAACAAGAAAAATACTAAAATAAATTATCAAAATAATGAATACAATGAAATTTATTTTAATTTTTTAAATGAATTTCAAGATAATTTGTCAAAAGAAAAAATAGATGATAGTCATAAATTAATTTGAACAATTAAACAGGACAACAACCTAGCATCAAATATAGATAATTACTATAATATTTCATTTATTTTGACAATAGATACTAACATTAAATATTTATTTTGATTAGAACCATCAAAACATAATAATTCTGATTTTAATATTAATATTAAAAAAGAGAATTCAGATAGCGAAATAAGTTTAGAAATTTCAGAAATAAGTGATGACTATAAACAAGATTCAAAAACAGGCGATAATAAAGAGAAACATTTGATATTTAGCATAACTCATAAAAAATTTAAAAAAGATACACCAAAACAGTTATTCTCATTTACTTTCAATGAAAATGATGATGAAAATATTTATAAGTTTATAAGATTACTTTTAAATACTTTAGAAAAAGATAATAAAGAAAATAAGGAAAATGAATAAATGGAAAATGAAAATACAATGGAATTTTGCTATAAAAATGTTATATACACTATTAATGTCAATGAAATAATTAATATTCTTTTTGTTATAGCAAACAAACGAAGCAAGGACTTGGTGCTTGATGAAGAAAAATTCAAACAATATTTCAATTTTGACACATATTTTAAAAAAAGGAATAATAATGAAGATAAAGATGAAGATGGTACTGATGTCTTAGAAAAGTATCATTTTACAGCAAATGTATTCTATAAATATAAAGAAGATAAGTCATCAATCCCTGAAGCTAGTTTAATGTTTTTAGTGAATAAAGATGGTAAACAACATAAAGTTACAATTACCTACAGAAAAGAAAATCAGCAACAAAATAGTTTTGTAAAACCTAATAACTGCATTTATAATATTGATGTAGTAGTTATCAATAAACTTGATACAAATAACGATAATATCGATAAAATAAAGTTATCATTGGAACATTTTTTTATAGATAAAAATAATTTTTATTTATTTTCTGTTTTTCCTTCAAATGATTATAATTGACTTAAATTTTATATTAATAAACAAAAATTTAAAAATAATGAAATTGAAATAATAGAATATATTGCTGAAAATTTAAATATTGAATCATTTGAAGGTGAAATCTATATTTTATTTGGAACAAATAAAGATCAAAAAGGTTTTTGTTATTTTAAAGTAATAAACTCTAGTATTGAACAAATAAATTCATGAAAAAATAATAAAATTACATTTATGTATGTTGATTACAACAAACATGAAAATACTGATATAGATTATATTGCAAAGCAAATATTTGAATTTAAAAATAGTAGCAAAAATGATGACTTAGATTTTAAAAAAATACATAATAATAGTTCTTTACAAATAGAAAAATTTCATAATATCATTGAACATAATTTATTAACCGAAAAAGAAAAAGATTATTTTATGTACTTATTTTTCTGAGTTATCATAAAACATTTTAAGGAAGAAAAAAATAATGATAGCATAAACAAGTTTAATGCTTTTCTTATGAAAATTCAAAAAGAAAATCTTGATAAAAACATTTTAGAACTAGATGTTTCTAAAATTTTGAAAGCTAAAGAGTGAAAAACAACTAGAGATGAATTTAAACAATTTTTACTTTTTTTAAAGAAAATAGTAGAAGGTGATGCTTATAACAAAAATAAATTTAATATAAAATTTGAAATTAGAGATGAAATCAACAAAAATGTTTTAAATGATTTTTTGTGTTTGCTATACATGTATTTACCTAAAAATTATTCTATCCTTATAAAATTAATAGACTATAATACTAGTGACAAAAACGAAAATGATAGTCAAAACTACAATTATGATTTAGAAACATTATTTGATATCGCAAGTGAAAACAATCTTGAAGAATTTAAATTCGAAATTAAGAAAGGTGATAATGATCCAGAAGAAAAAATAATAAGATTAAATATATTTTGAGATATAGATTCTCTATTTTAAAAATAATATTCTTAACGGTGGAGAAGTATGGAAAATAAAAAAGAAATATTTGCATTAGATCCTAAACATAGTTTAAAAAATTTACTAGAAGCTTACAAAATATATAAAGATTCAAAAACAGATGATGCAAAAATTAAAAATGACGCGATCAATTATATTAAAGATAATCCTTCAATAACTAATATATTAGTTCAAGGTAATTACGGAACAGGAAAAACAACATTTTTAAAAGCTAACTTATATATATCATATTTACAAAAAAATAAAAAAGATCTTTTTGACAAACTAGAATTTATATATATTTTATTTGAAAAATGAAAAGAAGAAATTAAAAATATAGAAGAGGAAATAGAAGCAATTGATGATTTTATTTTAGATATAAAAAAAAGTGAATATAAAAAATATCAGTACTTAGAATCTGCTTATTATCCTTCTATATTATTTAATTTAATACCAAAAGACATTAGGAGTATTATTGAACAAAAAGATTGGAAGAATACACTTGAGCAGGAGGAAATTGATTGGGATACAATTGGTGAAATTTTCAAAGAAATTAAAAACTATAAAAAACAAATACAAAATATAATAAAGACCAAAAAATTTAATAAAAAAATCGAGTCAGATCAACTATTTATATCTTTATTAGAATTTAACAAAAATGATATATTTGTAAGTGAAAATAACGAAAAAACCACCATAGATGAAGAAAATAATAAAGAAAATCAAGAAGAAAATAATAAACTTTATAAACTTGAAGATGCTATTATTCAAAAACTTGTAATAAATTCAAAAGATAGATACACACAAAAGAGATTTGTTTCTTTTCGTCATAATGAATTAAAATTAATTGTAGCTGCTATATCTTTTGCAATTTTATTTGCCACTTCATTGTGATTTTTTTTCAAACCTATAAGTATTGAAGGTGTTTTATCAAAAACAGCTACACAGTTAATACAAATAAGTTTAATGGTATCATCTGTAATAGTTTTATCATGATATACATATTTAATAGTGAGGTACAAAAAATATAAAAATTTTAAATTTAAAAAAATATTTAAAGTTGAATTTGAAGAAAATTCTCCATTTGATAATAGGATTTCAGAACTTTTGGATATTTTTAAAAAATCAGGATATAAACATTTTGTTTTTGAAGACATTGATAGACAATCAGAATATAGAATTGTTCAAAAATTGGTGGATTTAAATAAAAAAATAAATGATTTTTATGCAAATAAAAAAATAAATGATTTTTTTGCAAATATAAAAAAATTGCTTTTTTTTGTAAATAAAAAAAAATATAATCCCGAAAATGATAAAATTCACTTTTATTTCACATTAAAATATGATTTATTTAATAAAGAAAATACAACTAAATTCTTTGATTATATTTTACGTATTCCATTTAACCCAATGGAAGATACTGATAAAATTATTAGCCGCATAAATAACATAATGAAGCGTGAAGAAAAAGATGAAATTTTTAATCTTTATGAAAAATGAACAGAAAACCTTTTAGATAAAACAAAACTAGTATTAAGAGATATGGGTTATACGACTTTAGGTTTTAATTTTAAATTAAAAAATATAATTGAGTTAATCGAAAATAAACGTGTTTTAAATGATTTTGTAAACTATTTAAGTGAATTGCTATCAAAAAAAGAACACAAAGAGTATGATGAAGCTCAAAAATTAAATTTTTTATTTTTAGCTATTTTATATACTATGTATCCTGATGTTTACTCTAATTTATATCTAAAAAAAGGTTTTATATACAATATATTAGTTAACATTGAAAACACCAAAACAAATATAAAAAGATCTTTATATAAAATATATAAAAAAATAGATGAATCAAATGGTGAAAAAATAATAGAAGATTTTGTTGACAACCATCCCTTGAATTATATATATGCATATTTTTCTCAAATACTAAATAAAAGTTTAGAGAAAACTAAACAAAAAAATAGTAGACAATCAACATCACAACCTAATACTCAAGTTGGATTAAAAAATCAGCAAGATACAACTATAGATGAAAATAAATTAGATATTTTATATTTCAAAACAGTAAAATCTTCAATCTTTAAAATTATATTATTGGGAATTTTAGATGAAGATTATTTAAAAAATGTGCAAATTTTTCTTAAAAAAACTAATATACATAATTTTCATTTTAACTATGATTTAAATAATATAAAATCTGATGATCCAAACATAAATTACTGTAATTTTAGTCACAATTGTCAGAAAATTTTTATAAATTTATTAGGTAAAGAATTTCAAAGTATAGTAGTAGAAATCACTGAACAAATAAAAGAAACATATGGTGAAATTATAGAACAAATGAACGAGCTAACAGATATTAGTTAATACGCGAATAAACATAACATTACCATAGCTACTTGCTGTGGTTTTTTATTGAAATTAACTATATGCTATTGTTTTATCCCAAAACTATCTATTAGCTTTATGGAGTAATCATTTGTTAATTAAATCATTTAAAATTGAATTTTTAACTATTGTAAATCAATATTATATTTCTCTATCATCTAATGAATTTTTCATTTAATAGTGATATTTTATTCTAAATTTAGTGTTTTTTAATATATTAGGTATTTATATATTAAAATTCCAATCCAACTGAATTATAAAATTATTGCTTAAATCAAATTGAAGTCATTTAATAATATGAAATAAAAAACAAAAGTCCCTTCTAATAAAGTATTAACGAAATGAAAAAAAGTAATTATGGAATCAATAAAAGATATCAATTGTAATATATAAAAAATAATCCAAAAGCAACAGTCAGAACATTGTCGCTGGCATTAAATATTTCAACAAAAACAATTTATAAACTTAGAAAACAACAGATAAATGAAAGTCAAATAATAATTACGCATAAGAATTTAAAAAATCAGTATTCAAGAAAAATTAGCGTTAGTCAAATTGATTGAATAATTAAACACTATTACTCTATATTTAACTGAAATATACAAGGATAAATATTTAGATTTTTATTTAAACTTAAGATATTTTTATCAGCATGAAATACCTGAAGATCTTAAGAAAATATAACCTATGCTAGTAGATTAAAAGCCTAAAAGCGTGCGGATTTTACGCATATGGTATGAGTAAAAATGAAAGAAAAGAAGCACGCAAAAATTTAGCAAATTTATCTAAAAAAGATCAATCAAAAACAATCGTGTTTATCAATAAAATTTCAAAAAAACTCGATAAAAATATCGCTTTTGTTTCAAGAAAAAATAAAAGTGCTTATTTAAGCTTTGAAGAGATTTTGAAATAAAAAACAATTCCACTTTTTTTGAATTTAATAAATGAGAACTTTTGTTTTTTATTTCACAAAATTAGCGCGCGTAGAATTAAAAATATAAAAAAGCAGCTTTAAATACTGCTTTTTTACTCAAAATTAATAAAAATTTATTCTTCATCAAAAACTGCATTGTGATAAACTTCTTGAATATCATCATCATCTTCTAAAAGATCTAAGAAGTTTTCAAATTTTTCAATTTTATCACCTGAAATTACAACTTCTGTATTTGGTATATAAGAAATTTCAGCAATTGAAAAATTTTCTATATTAGCTTCAGTTTCAAGTGCTTTTTTTAGTTCAGTAAAGCTTGATGGTTCTGAATAAATTGTGTATTCTTCTTCATCTTCTTTAAAATCAACAGCACCGTTATCCATAGCAATCATTAATACATCATCTCAATCATTTTTTAGATCTTCTTTTTTAATTGCTAATACTCCACGTTCATCAAATGTATATGGAATAGTTCCTTTACCCATTTGACCATTAACTTTATTGAAGTAATATTGAATATTTGAAGCTAAACGATTAAAGTTATCAGTTAAACATGTAACAATAAAATTAGTACCCCCAAAAGCTGTTGCTGTATATAAATATGATTTAAAGTCTGCTCCTTCTTTAGAGGTTCCTGAACCTTTTTGTACAGCTTTTTCAATATTTGCTTTTGGCATAGAACGAGCTTTTGCTTTTGCTATTGCTAGTCTAAGAGCGGGGTTAGCGTCTGGATCAGGTCCACCTAAAGATGCAGCAACCATAATTTCTTTTGAAAATTTTTGAAAAATTTTACTTCTAGCTGCATCCATTGCTGCTTTATGATGTTTTGTTGTCGCTCATTTTGAATGTCCTGACATATTTTCTCCTTAAAATGTTTCAAACTTAATATATAAATTATAATAAAATAACAGTTTTTTGTATGCATTTTTTCAGTATTTATTAAAATTATTAAGATATGAAAATACAAACAAAGAATTTAGAAGAAATAAAAAAAGAATATGATCTTGAAAAATATTACAAATTAATTGAAAATATTCAAAATTGATTACTAAATAAAGTTAAAAAAGCAAAAGCTTCTGGACTTGTTTTAGGAGTAAGTGGCGGAATTGATTCAGCTACATTAGCTTTTATTGCTCATGGTGTATTTAAAGATAATTTACACCTTTATTCAATTTCTATTCAAGATGATGTAAATGATTTAAAGATAAATAAATACGCTCAAGAAGTTTTTGAAAAACTAAATGTAGAATTTAATAATACAAATTTATCTACAACTTTTTTAGAATATAAAAAAGCAACAAATATTTCTAAAACATTTGTTCTTGCAAATTTAAAAGCAAGAATGCGAATGGCTTTTTTATATGCAAGAGCACACGAAACAAACAGTTTAGTTTTAGGTACTGATAATTTAAATGAATTTTATTTAGGTTATTTTACAAAATTTGGTGATGGTGGATGTGATTTATTACCTTTTGCCAATATAAAAAAATCTGATATTTATATTATGGCAAAAATATTAAAAGTGCCTGAATCAATTATCTTAAAAAAACCAAGTGCAGATTTATGAGATAATCAAAGTGATGAAGATGAGTTGGGTTTTAGTTATGATGATTTTGAGTTATATTATGAAGATAAAAGCAGTGTTTCTAAACAAACAAGACAAAAAATTCAGCACCAACATAACAAAAATATTCATAAATTAGTATCAATTCCTAAAGGACCTAAAATTTAATGAGAATAGAAAAATTCATTGCAGATTCTTTAAATATTTCAAGAACAGAAATAAAAAAATTAATTAATCAAAAACGCATTAAAGTAAATAATGAAATAATAAAAAAATCAATTCAAGTTACTGAAAATGACCTCGTTTTTATTGATGATAAACAAATAATTTATGAACAATATTCTTATTATATGTTACATAAACCACAAGGATATGTTTGTGCAAATTATGATAATGAACATAAAACTATTTTTGATTTAATGAATTTAAATAGGGATAAGTTTTTTAGTTATGGTAGGTTAGATAAAGATACTGAAGGTTTATTAATTATTTCAAATGATGGAAATTTATCACATAAACTCCTTAGTTTAAAAAATCATGTACCTAAAAAGTATTTTTTAAAAACAAATATAAAAATACCTGATTTAGTTTTTGAATATAATAAACCAATTATATTAAACGAAAAAGATATTATAAAAGAATATAAATTTATAAAAATAGATGAATATAGTTGTTATTTAACAATTTATAATGGTTTATTTCATCAAGTCAAACGAATGATGAAGTTTTTTGATCTTGAAGTAATATATTTAAAAAGAATTGAATTTGGTTTTTTAAAATTAGACCCTTTATTAGAAATAGGAAAATCAAGAAAATTAACAGATAAGGAAATAAAATTATTAAAGCAATAAAAAAATTGAACACTTGTTCAATTTTAATTTGTAAAAACATTATCTGTTAACAATTTTTTAATTTTTAGATGATAAATAGGACTTACAAATTTTAGTCGTGAAGAATGATATTTAATCGCTTTAACCTCTAGTTTTGTAATGGTATTTTTTCTTGCTGATTTTCTAATTGTTTGCATTGGTGAAATGTAAAATAATAAAATAAAAATCAGTAATGCTAGCGAAGCAATAGCGAATAATAAAAATTCTCATCAAGGTTGTAAAATATTTGTTTCTTTAGTTAAAAGAATAACAATAACAGCAACAAAAGAAACAAGCATTAGAGCTGATAAAACTGCAATAGTTGATGAAATAACTACTGATATAGTTGATCATTTTTTAATTTCTTTTCAATTTTTCATACCTAAATTATAAAATATAATAATTAATTTAAAAAATATTGACAAATTTGAATATTTTTTATTTTTTAAATATCAATTAATTCTTGAAAAAAAGTATTTTTTTTGTATAATAGTAATGTTACTTGTTGTAACCATTCCAAAAAGGTTTTTAAGCATAGCACCTTAAGGGTGAGCCACTAAATAAGGAGGACATATGTTCGCAATTATTGAAACTGGTGGAAAACAACTACTTGTTAAAGCAGGCGACACAATTTTTATTGAAAAAATTGATGGTGAAGCTGGACAAGAAATAACTTTTGATAAAATCGTTGTTTTAGATTCAAAAATAGGAACACCATACGTAAATGGTGCTACTGTAACAGGAGTTATCGAAAAACAAGGTAAAGCAAAAAAAATCGTTGTTTACCGTCATAATCCAAAATCAACACACAAACGTAAATTAGGTCACCGTCAACCTTATACAAGAGTATTAATTAAAGAAATTAAGGGGTAAGAAATGGCACATACGAAAGCTGGGGGTAGTACCCATAACGGACGTGATTCCGCTGGTAGAAGATTAGGTGCTAAATTAGCAGACGGACAATTTACATTAGCTGGAGGAATTATTTATCGTCAAAGAGGAACAAAAATTTTTCCAGGAAAAAATGTTGGTAAAGGATCAGATGATACACTATATGCTTTAGTAGATGGTATCGTTAAATTTGAAAAAAGACGTAATAGAAAATACGCTTCAGTTTACGAAATAAAAGACGAAGAGTAATTTCATAACAAGCATTGCAGCTAACAACTATGCAATGCTTTTTTTATACTGAACCAAAATTTTAAAGAATTCAAATAGAAATATCAAACACAATTAAAAATTAATATTTTTTGGTGGACTAAATAAAGGCTGTATTCTACACGCTATTCTAATAATATAATCATTATTTATAAAATTTAAAGACAAATTTTTGTATAAATTAAAAATTTGGTAATTTAATTTTTAGATTTTTGCTATTTAATAATATCTTTTGTTATTTTGAAACTTTTAATTTATTTTTTATTATTTTTAAATTTTATAAATATCTAAAAATTAATTAAGTAAAACATCAAAACATCAATTGCATTTTACCTAAAATGAAATATTAAACCAATATATGTTGCTTAATATTTAAATAAACAAGTGAAATTATCACAATTGTGACTTTAAAATTGAATAAAAAAAATAATAAAAAACAAGGAAAAAGTCCTTGTTTAATTAAGATGATAATCAACTCATACTAAGGTATGATCTGAGATTTTTTTTGCATATTTTACGTTATTTAAATTAGTGATTTTATCTTTATCGTTAGGATATGATTGTTTATATAATTTAAGATGTTTATTTGCATCTAAATAATTTTCTTTAAAAGCATTAATTAAATCAAATTTTCAGTTAGATCCCGCATAAGTTTTGTCTAAATGTTTAGTTTTTTCTTGATAATCAACAATATTAATATTATCAGCCTCTCTAAACAAAATTTTGTCATAACTATTAACATATTCATTAGAATTACCTAAAGATGTTTCAAAATACTCATATTTAAAATTATCTTTAACCCCTGATTGACCTTGTGGTTTAAAATAGAAATTTTTATATCTATTTTCTAATTCTTTATCAAAAAATAAACCCATATTTTTAGTTTTAATATTGGTGTCAGCTCCAAAAATTAAAGTAGTAGGTTCTGAAACTAAAGATTGAAAATAATCAAATGCTTTATCAATATTTAATGCTTCAAAAACTTCCTGAGTTCCTTGGCCTGAAAATTTAGATCTAGATTCATAATTTTTATTTACATCAGGTGAATCAAAATGTCCAGCAGAAACTATTAATTTTTTATGATTTTTAATATCTTCTAAATAAAGTGCATAAACTGGTCTTTTATAGGTTCTTTTCATTCCATTTTCATCTACTAAATCATTTTGTTTAGCACCAAAACTTGCTCCTATTACTCCATTTTTAAAAACAATAGGTTTGTATTTTAAAGTATTATAAATTACAGCAACTTGTTCTTTTGTGTTTTCTGATGATTTAGGGTTTGCATCATCTTCTGATTGATATGCAAAGTTAAATAAATTTGGTTTTTTATATAAATCATTTAATACTTCAACAATTCTTTTAACCTTATCTGCTTGGTGAAAATTAATCTCAGTTAATGCTACAACATCAATTTTAGTTTGAAATAAAATATCTGCAATACCTTGAACTTTAAAAGATAATTTATTACTATCTTTTGAACCATAGTTTTTAATATTTCAAAAACCTATTCTTGAATAGTTGGTGGGTTTATATCAATTTTCATTAACATTTTCATTTTTGTTTTCGTTAACAGTTGGCTTATCAATAGAACTATTTGAGTCACTAGAATTATTTAGTTTAGAGTTATCATTTGCTTTATTTTGGGATTTAGTATTGTTAATAGTAGTTACTTTATTTACTATAAAATAAGCAGATACACCTATAATAGATAATGATAAGATAGATATAAAACTAAGTAGTTTTTTATGTTTAATTTTCTTTTTCATATTTTTTAATTCTCCTATTTAAATATTGTAATTTTAATGTTTTATCACAAAAATTGACAAAAACGAAGAGAGCTACCAGTGCTCTTATTTTATAAGTTTCATATTTTTGTTTACTAATTTTAAAAATTTTATAAAAAGAAATACTTATTTCATAATTATTTATCTACTTTTATCTATAGATAAATATACAATTAAAAAATGTATTATTTAAGATATTTTGGTAAATTTAAAATAAAAATCTAAATTTTTTTATTCAAATAATAAATCTTTGTTGATGTTTTTAGGAAATTCTAAATAAATTCCTTTTAATGCTCTTAATACTTTATCAAAATTAATTTTTTGAAGGTCTTTTAAATTAAATGAGCTGAAAATATATCTAGCTTTTTTAATAATATGATTGTTTTCAATAGAAAATGGTACTTTATATACTGCAATTAATTGCTCTGAAGTAGTTAATATTGTAGGTTCAATGCTTAAATATACTAAAAATTTATTTGCAAAAAATTCTTTATTGTAAAAATGAGATAGTTGAATATTTTCATTTTTGTTTTCAATAAATTCATCATCTATTGTTTTAAATTCAGAATAAACTAAAATATTATCTTTTATTTTTGAAATTTCTAAGTCACGTTCTAGATTAATGTCTAGTGAAAGTTGATTTTTTATTGTATTATCGCTTTTTGCAACAATTTGTTGTGGTGATACTTCAAAACTTAAATTATTGTTTTCTAAATTAAATATCGCACTTTCTTGTATCTCTTTTATTTCTTTTTCTGTTAAAGCAAATAATGAAAAATTAGGATTTTGTTTAAATACCAATTGACTTATGGTTGAATCATCTAAAATATATTCATTTATTTGGACTTCTTCTAAAACAGTTTTATATAAGTTGTTAAATATTTTTACATCTTCTTTACTAATTTCTAACTTAGGTTGTTTAATGATTGAAATTATACTTTGTAATGAATTAAATTTTTTTGTAACATTTTGAAGACGAACAAAAAATTCTGGATCTTTTTTTATGCTTGCAAATCTTACTAAGATACTTGTAAGTAAAAAGATTTGTCTAGTTTGACTAAAGTTTTGCAAAATAAAGTTAATTGTTTTTTGTTCTAATAATTGTTTTGCATTTTCATCTGGATTGTTTTTATATTCATTTAAAAATTTATTTAATTCTTCTTTTTGTTCTGAAGAAAATTCATTGGAATTTTTAATTGCTGATTCAATTTGTTCAATAAATTCTTTAATTTCTTTTGTGTTGGTCGTATTTGTTGAACATGATATTGTAAGTATTGCTGAAGGTATTAAAATTCCACTTATTAAAAGTGTTTTTAAAAACTTACTTTTCATTTATTTCCAATGTATTTGGTCAAACACCAAATGGATTTAGTTGTTCTAAACTTATTTCTAAGTTCAAATTACCTTCATTATCATAGCAATAAACCATTGACTCAGGTTCCATAAATTCTAGCATAACTTGTCTGCAACCTGAACATGGAAAAATAGTATCTTTACCACTACTTATAATATGTATTTCTTTAAATGTTCCTACTTTTGCACCATGCACAACACTTGAAAATAAAGCTGATCTTTCGGCACATAAACCACTTGGAAAAGCAATATTTTCACAATTTACACCATAGTATTTATTATTATTTTCATCAACTGCTAAAGCTGCAACTTTAAAATTTGAATATGGACTGTATGAATATTTAAGTTTATCTTTTAAATCTTGTATGTTTATTTTCATAAAAATATTTTAACAAATAAAAAAAATAAAAAAATAAACTTATAAATTTAGCTTTTTCATATAAAATTAAAATACAAAATAACAACATAAAAAATAAAGGAGAAATATGAGCAAAGATAACTTTTCAACAAAAGAGTATTTTTTAAAAATGGATGCTTGATTTAGAGCAGCTAATTATTTATCAGTTGGTCAAATTTATTTAAGAAACAATCCATTACTTTTAAAACCATTAACATCAGAAGATATTAAGGTATATCCAATCGGACACTGGGGAACAATACCAGGACAAAATTTTATTTATGCACATTTAAACAGAGTTATTAATAAATATGATTTAGATATGTTTTACATTGAAGGACCAGGACATGGTGGACAAGTAATGATTTCTAATTCATATTTAGATGGATCATATTCAGAAATATACAAAAACGCATCACAAGACATTGAAGGGTTAAAATATTTATTTAAAAACTTTTCATTCCCAGGTGGAACAGCAAGTCACGCAGCACCTGAAACACCAGGATCAATTCATGAAGGTGGAGAACTAGGTTATGCACTAGCACATGCAACAGGAGCAATTTTAGATAATCCTAATTTAATTGCTGCAACAGTTATAGGAGATGGTGAAGCAGAAACAGGACCGTTAGCAGCATCTTGATTTTCTAATTCATTTATAAATCCAGTAAATGATGGGGCAGTTTTACCTATTTTATATTTAAATGGAGGTAAAATTTCTAACCCAACAATTTTAGCTCGTAAAACAGATAAAGAACTAAAAATGTATTTTGAAGGATTAGGTTGAGATCCAATCTTTGTCGAAGGAAATGACTCACTAAAATTACATCCAATTATGGCTAAAAAAATGGATGAAGCAATCGAAAAGATTTTATCAATTCAAAAAGAAGCTCGTAAATATCCAGCTGAACAAGCAAAAAGACCTAAATGACCAGTTTTAATTGCTAGATTACCAAAAGGATGAACAGGTCCTAAAACATATAATAATGAAACATTAGAAGGAAGCTTTAGAAGTCACCAAGTTCCTATTCCTGTTAATGCAAATAATTTAGAAAAATTAGCAGATTTAGAAAAATGATTAAAATCATACAAACCAGAAGAATTATTTACTCAAGACGGAAAATTTAAAGAAGAATTTAAAATTCTTTCACCTGCAAAAGATAAAAAAATGAGTACCCATAAAGTTACAAATGGTGGAATTAATCCTAGATTATTAAACTTACCTGATTGAACAAAATATGCTTTAAATATTGAAAAACCATCAGAATTACAAGCACAAGATATGATTGAATTAGGTAAATATTTTGCAGAAATTATTAAATTAAATCCTGATAATTTCAGAATTTTTGGACCAGATGAAACAAAATCAAACAGATTATGAAAAACTTTTGAAGTAACAAGTCGTCAATGACTTGAAAGAATAGATAAAGATCTTGATGAATTTATGTCACCAGCAGGAAGAATTATTGACAGTCAATTATCAGAACACCAAGCTGAAGGATTTTTAGAGTCTTATGTTTTAACTGGAAGACACGGAATATTTGCAAGCTATGAATCATTTTTAAGAGTCGTTGATTCAATGTTAACACAACATCAAAAATGAATTAAACAAGCTAATAAATTAGAATGAAGAAATGATTATCCTTCTTTAAATGTTATGGCAACTAGTACAGCATTTCAACAAGATCACAATGGATATACTCACCAAGATCCAGGAATATTAGGTCACTTAGCAGATAAAGATGCTCGTTACATAAGAGAATATTTACCAGCTGATACTAACTCATTATTAGCAGTAATGGATAAATCATTTAAAGAAAGAAATGTAATTAACTTAATTGTTGCATCTAAACAACCAAGACAACAATTCTTTAATGTAGAAGAAGCAAAAGAATTAGTAGAAAAAGGTTTAAAAGTTATTGACTGAGCTTCAACTTCAAAAGATAATGATGTAGATTTAGTAATGGTATCAAGTGGAACTGAACCAACAATTGAAGCACTTGCATCAATTACATACTTAAATAAACAATATCCTAACTTAAAAATAAGATACGTAAATGTTGTTGATTTATTAAAATTAAGACATCCAAGCATCGACCCAAGAGGATTAAGTGATGAAGAATTTGATCAAATTTTTACTAAAGACAAACCAGTTGTATTTGCTTTCCATGGTTATGAAGGATTATTAAGAGATATTTTCTTCAGTCGTCACAATCATAATTTATTTGCTCATGGGTATCGTGAAAATGGAGATATAACAACTAGTTTTGATATTAGAGTAATGAGTCAAATGGATAGATTTAATATTTCAAAAACCGCAGCAGCTGCAGTATATGGTAAAAAAGCTGATGATTTTATTGAAGAAATGAACAAAAAATTATCTGAACATAAAGAATTTATCCGTGAAAATGGAACAGATATGGATGAAGTTAAAAACTGAAAATTCCAATTATAATCAATTTTAAGTAGCTTTGGCTACTTTTTTTTGCACTTTTGTTTAATTTTGAAAAAAATTCCTAAAATTGTATTAATTTTTTCCTATTGTTTTCAAAAAGCTCTAAAATGCTTATTTAATATAGGTGGAGGGAATATGAAAATATACATTTATGGAAAAATTGTTCACATTAATAAAAATTATTTAATTTTAGAAAATAACGGTGTAGGTGAAATTATTTATATGCCTAACGTAGAAAAATTTAAAAAAGATGAATTTGCAAAAATTTTTATTCATGAATATAGTTCTGAATATTTTAAAACAACATATGGTTTTGGAAATTTTAGAGAATTAATTGTTTTTGAGGATTTATTATCAGTTCAAGGTATAGGACCAAAAACAGCAATTAATATATTGTCAGTTGGTTGAAGAAATATTATGATTTACATATCAACTGCAAATATTGAAAAATTGTCAGAGATACCTTATTTAAGTACAAAAACAGCAAGACAACTAGTTTTCGAATTTCAATTAAAATATGAAGGAATTTTACAAAAACTAGAAAAAAATACTCAAAATTCAGAAGAAAATACTCAGAATAATGAATTTAATTTCAATAAACATGAAACACCTATTGTTTCAGAAAATCTAAAAAATTTAGAAAAGAGTTTGAAAGTTTTAGGTTTTAAACAAAAGCAAATTAAGTACGCTATTGATAAAATAAATCCTGTTAATGACTTAGAAAAATCAGTTGAAGAAGCAATTAAAATAATTTCACAAGCAAGTCACGATGCAGTCATTTAATATTGAAACTTTTGATGATTTTATTGGACAAAATCATATAAAAAAGACAATAATGGTTATGATAGATGCTGCAAGTAAACAAAAAAGAATTATAGATCACCTTCTTTTTTATGGTCCACCTGGATTA
The DNA here is from genome assembly GCF_018914005.1 of Mycoplasma zalophi. Classification (NCBI taxonomy): domain Bacteria; kingdom Bacillati; phylum Mycoplasmatota; class Mollicutes; order Mycoplasmatales; family Mycoplasmataceae; genus Mycoplasma; species Mycoplasma zalophi. Next base: position 224,061 of record NZ_JAHMHI010000001.1, on the reverse strand, counting down.
GGTAAAACTTCACTTGCAAAAATAATCGCTAATACCACAAATCAAAAAATAGTTTATGCTCAAGGTCCACTTTTAGAAAAAAAGTCTGATTTAATTACTTTATTTTCTAGTATAGAAGATAATAATATTATTTTTATAGATGAAATACACAGTATTAATAAAAATTTGTTTGAATTGTTATATTCCGCTATGGAAAACCAAAGTATTGACATTGTTTTAGGTGTTGATGGTGACAAAAAAATCATGAGATTAAAATTACCTAAATTTACTTTAATTTCTGCAACAACTAATTTTGACATGCTCTCACAACCACTAAAAGATAGATTTGGTTTTATTGGTAGACTGAATATGTATAAAATTGAAGAAATTGAACAAATTTTGACTAATAATGCTAAAAAATACACAATAAAAATCGATAATATTTCAATTAAAAAAATTGCAAAAAATGCAAGACAAACACCAAGAATTGCAAATAACTTATTAAAAAGAGTTCATGATTTTTGTTTATATGAAAATAAAGAAAAAATTAATTTAGAAATAGTTAATCAAGCTTTTAAATATTTGGGGGTTTACAATTTAGGTTTAAATGATTTACAAATTAATTATTTAAAGATTTTAGCAGATATTTTTGAACAAAAAGCAGTGTCTTTAGACAGTATTTCTAATATTTTAAAAGAAAATAGACAAACAATTATAAACGATGTTGAACCTTATTTGCTTCTTCATAAATTTGTAATAAAAACAGCAAGAGGAAGATTAATTACTGAAAAAGGTGTTAATTATTTAAATGAATACTATTTGAAATAATAAATATTATATATTTAAATCTTGCTTATATTGTATAATTTAAAACATGAAAACAAGCAACAATAAAAAACAACATAATAAATTAAGATGATTCGCTACATTTTTTTCAATGTTTAGCGTTTTCATTTTATTAATCGTCGGTATATTTGTTGGTTTAAAAAATCCAGCTCATTATTCAAATCAATTCGATAACGGAGCAAAAGTTGTTTTAAAAATAGATAATCCTCAAAATAAAAATGGGGAAAATATTTCAACTAAACAAGTCATAAAAAAAACTGAGGATTTTTTGACTTTCTCACGTTCATTACATAACTACGATATTAATTACACACAAAACTTAATATCTGTAACTGATAATAATGTAAAAACTGATGATGAAAAAAATCAATTAATTAATACATTAACAAAAAAACAATTTATAACTTTTACTGATAAAAACGGAGCACCATTATTTTACAAAGGTAAATTTGTTATACCTGGTTCTGATAATAGTGTGAGTTTAGGACAATTATTATCTGATGGTTCATCAGAAAATTTTTCACCTTCTTTTATCACTAATCCTGCGAATTGAAATACAGGATCTGGATCTGGTAGAGTGAGTTTAGAATTTTCTGAACAAGGTAATAAAGAATGAAAAAATTTATTAGATTATTATCTTTATAATTACAATGAAAAAGTTTACATTTGAATTAATTTAGAGGAATTTGTAGACATAGCAAAAACAAAATTTAAAGATGATTGAAATAAAGCAAATCAAAACCCTGTAAATTTTGCATATATAGGAAACTCAGCAAATCCTTCACCAAATGCAAACAATCAAACTCCTGCAGCTGAACCTGTGTTGAAGTTAAATCAAATAAATGCATCTAAGTATTTATTAACTTCAATTACTCCTTTTGCATTATCAAATCCAAAAGCAGGTTCAAAACAAATTTATTTAATAAATAACCATTTAGCATATACTGATAAACAATTAAGTTCTAAAATAAATTTTGCTTATAATCCATTTACTTTAACTTTAGTAAATAGTTATTACGTAAAATCAACAGTTAGTGATTATGTACCTAATGAAGTATCATCAAAAGGAAACTTTATTTTAGCAACTGTTATTGCAGTTACTTTAGCTTTAATTGGTGCATTTTTATCAATTAAATATCGTTTATTAGGTGCAATAATTTTTGTGCTTATTAGTTTATTAACGATTTTATTAATATCAATAATTTTTGCATTTTCAGCTGTTTTAACACCTTCAATAGTGTTTGGAATAGTGCTTTCAATAATTATTTCATTTGTTTTAATCAATTGTACATTATCAAAAATCAAAAGAGAAATAAATAAAGGTTCAACCGTTGTAAAAGCTGCTTCTAAAGGACAAAAAACCACATTTTTAAGTAATTTAGATACTGTTGCAACTTTAGTTGTTTTATCAATATTCTCAATTTATTTAAGTGTTTTACCTGTTATAACATTTTCAAGTATTTTATTTTTAGTTATGGTTCTTACAACTGTAATTACAATTTTATTAGGTAATTTATTTATCTATTTAATAACTAGAATTGAAACATTTGATAAATATAAATGATTAATTTCAGGAAAATCAAAAAATATTTTATTTAAAAATAATAATTCAGATATTTTTAAACATTGAAAATGAAGAATTGTGATGTTTACAGTAGTTTTAGTTGTATTTATTGTTATATTATTTATCCCAAATAGAGATATTTTAAATAATATTAAATTATCAGATTCAATTTCTGATAAAGCAACATATATATTAACAACTAACAATAATTTAGGATTTGATCTTAACACAGCAACACTTATTAATGAAAAATTACAAAATAGTAATTTAAATATTCAATCAACTATTTTAGAAACTCAAAAATTAAATAATTTATTTTTAGTTTCATTTACTACTGATTTTAATTTCACAATAAAACAAATTCTTGATACTTTAGCAACAATTAATGATTTTGATGCTAATTCAGTGTCTGTTGTTTCATATCAATGATCATCATGAGGATTTTTAAATTCATTAGGTTGAAGTTTTATTCCAATTGTTTCATCATTTATATTAATTGCAATTTACTTAACAATAAGACACGATCTAATCAGTGCTTTTATACTATTTATAAAAGAAATTTTTATGTTAGTATTTACAACGTTAGCTTTATTTGCGTTACGTGTTCAAATCGATGAGTATTTAGTGGTGGTGTATTTCATAGTAACAATAATTACAATTATTTCACACTTAAACACTTCATCTGAAATTAATTTATATACTCACAAAGATGCACAATTAAGAAATTACATTTTTTCAAATGAAGAAATAATAAAAATGTTTAACAAAATTTTTACAAAAAGAATTAATGAATTTTATGTAATTATTTTTATTTCAACATTAGCCTCAATTCCATCATTAATTTTATTTGGAGAAAGCAATTTATTAATTCCAGCGGGATTCTTAATTGGTCTTATTGGTTTATTTATTATAGATGTTACATTTACTTCAGTAATTTGAAAATCATTAATTCAAAGAAAATATCATAATAAAGATAGAAGAATAAAAGAATTTTATTGAAATGATTCAAAAATTGAAGAACAAGAATTCTTATCAATTAATGATTTTAATAAGTAAGGAATGCATATGTATCAAAGATTAAAAGGAACAAAAGACATATTTTTAAAAGAGGCTAAAGCTTATGAGTTTATTAAAAATACTTTTTTTGATATAGTAAAAAAATATAATTACAAATATTTAGAAACACCAATAATTGAAGCTACTGATCTTTTTGTTAGAACTAGCGGAGAATTTAGTGATATTGTTAACAAAGAAATGTATGTTTTTAATTCAAAAAGTGGTAAATCAATTGCATTAAGACCTGAAGCAACAGCACCTGCAATAAGAGCTATTATTGAAAATAAATTAACTCAAAACGATGTACACAAAGTATTTTATTATGGAAATATTTATCGTTATGAAAGACCACAAAAAGGTCGTTATCGCGAATTTAGACAAGGTGGGATTGAAAACTTGCTACCAAAAACGCCAGAACTAAACTTTGAAATACTGTTTTTAGCTAATTCATTTTTACAAAAACTACAAATTAAAGATTATATTTTACAAATAAATAATTTAGGAAGTGATTTAACTAGAAAAAAATACAATGAAGAACTAGTTAAGTATTTTAAAAAACACGAAGACAAATTAAGTGAAATAAATAAAAATAGACTACAAAATAATGTTTTACGTATTTTAGATGATAAAGAACAAGCAAATGAAAAATTTATTATTGAAGCACCACAAATAATTGATTTTTTATCAGAACAAGAACAAGCGGATTTTCAAAAATTACAAAATTTATTAAAACAACATAATATTAATTTTGAAATAAACACTTCGCTTGTAAGAGGCCTTGATTATTATAATGATGTTGTTTTTGAATTTGTTTCTACTTCTGAAGCTTTAGGTTCAAAAAGCACCATTTTAGCTGGTGGAAGATATGATGGAATGGTAAAACAATTTTCAGGACCAGATTTAAGCAGTATTGGATTTGCTTTTGGTGTTGAAAGATTAGTTGAAATTATTTTATTTAATCAAGAAAAATATAACTTAGATGATGAATTAGATATCCTTATTTGTTATTTAAATGAAAATGAAAAAGATGAAATTATTAACATTGCACTGGAATTGAGAAAAGAATATTCAGTTGAACTTCACTATGAAAATTTAAATCTTAAAAAAATGTTTAAAAAGTCAGATAGATTAAAACCTAAAATGTTAATATTCAAAGAATTAGGTTCTCAATTTAATGAAATAAAAATTAAATTTTTAACTTTAAATAAAGAATTAGAATTATCATTTACAAATATTGAAAGTTTTAAAACAAAAATAAATGAGGTAATCAATGAAAACAATTTTTAATAATCAAGTTACTTCTCAAATGGAAGGTTCTGAAGTTACACTATATGGATGAATAGCAACAAAAAGAAAATTTAAATCACAATTATTTGTTGATTTACGTGATAGATCTGGAATTATTCAAATCATTTTCCAAAATGTTTCAGATCCTAAATTAACAAAAGAATCAGTGCTAAAAATAACTGGTAAAGTACAAAAAAGACTAGAAGCAAATTTAGAAATTGAAAATGGGAATATTGAAGTTTTAGTTTCTGAATATGAAATTTTAAATTCTTCTGAACAAATTCCATTTGAAGTAACAAAAGAAGAATCTGCTAATGAAGATTTAAGATTACAATATAGATTTTTAGATTTACGAAGTACAAAAATGCAAAAAAATATTGCATTAAGACATAAAATAACCATGGAAACTCGTAAATTTTTTGATCAAGAAGGTTTTTTAGAAATTGAAACACCTATTTTGTCTAAATCTACACCAGAAGGAGCAAGAGATTACCTTGTTCCAACAAGAAAAAAAGGTAAATTTTTTGCTTTACCACAATCACCTCAGCTATATAAACAACTTTTAATGGCTTCTGGTTTTGAAAAATACTTTCAAATAGCAAGAGTATTTAGAGATGAAGATTTAAGAAAAGACAGACAACCCGAATTTACACAAATTGACTTTGAAATGTCATTTGTTGAAAAAGAAGATTTATTTAAACTAGTTGAAAATTACTATAAACATATTTTTAACTCAATTGGTCTTGAATTAAAAATTCCTTTTGAAAGAATGGATTATTTTGAGAGTTTAGATAAATATGGAAATGATAAACCAGATACAAGATATCAATATCTTTTAGAAGATATAAGTGATAATTTTGATGATCAAAATACTTATAAAGCAATTTATTTTGATAAAAAACCTGAATTAAATATAAATAAAGTTTTTGAATTAGCCAAAAAAAATCAAGCAAAAGATTTTATTGTTGTTGAAATTGAAAATACACAAATTAAAACAATTACTAATTTAAATAATTCATTAGCTGATGATAAAATCAATGATATTTTTTCTAAAAATAATTTTGAAAACGGATATTTATTTATTGGTTTTGGAAAATACAATGATGTAGTTAAATCATTAGGTGCAATAAGAACATATTTAAATGATGAATTTAAATTAGCTGATGATAATCAATTTAATTTCCTTTGAATCGTAAATTGACCAATGTTTGAATTTAATGAAGATTTAAACGAATATGAACCAGCACATCATGCATTTACAATGATTGATAAAACAACTTATTCACATTTAGAAAATAAAGAATATGATAAAGTAAGAGCACAAAGTTACGACCTTGTTTTAAATGGTTTTGAATTAGGTTCAGGTAGTGTAAGAATTCATGATTATGAATTACAAAAACTAATGTTTGAACATTTAAAATTAAGTCCAAAAGAAACAGAATCTAAATTTGGATTTTTCTTAAAATCATTTAAATATGGGTTACCTCCACATTGTGGAATGGCTTTTGGACTAGAAAGAATTTTAATGATTCTTACCAAGAGTGAATCAATTAGAGATGTAATAGCATTTCCAAAAAATGCAAAAGGTCTTGATTTACTATCAAATTCACCTTCTGAAGTTACTGATTTTCAGTTAAGTGAATATAGTTTAAAAATAAATAAATAAGGAGAGTGTTATGACTACAGCATTATTAGTTGTTTTAATAATAATTAGTATTTTAATAATAATTGTTTCATTTCTTATGTCACCAGATTCTAATGCATTTAGTGGGGCATTAGTAGGAAGTGGTGATTTAGATTTATTTAAAGTTTCAAAAGAACAAGGGTTTAAAAAGTTTTTAAAATATTTTATGTTAACCCTAGGGAGTTTATTATTAATTTTATCAATTGTATTAAGAGTGGTCTTACCTTAATCAATGTTAACTAAAGTAGAAAACATAAAAGAAAATATTTTAAAATTATTAAAAAACTCATCTAAACCATTAAATTTTATTGAAATTGCCAAAGCTCTTAATATTTCCAAAAAAGATAACAAAGATTTATCAAAAATTATTTTTGAACTAACTGATTTACATAAAATAGAAAAAACCAAAGAAGGTTTTTATTTCTTTTTAGATTTCATTAAAAAAGATATATATAATATTTCAATTTCATCTAAAAGATTAGGTTTTGTTGATTTTGAAGAAGATAAATCTGCATTATTATTACCTTTTCAACTAAATGCAGTTTTAGATGGTGATTTAGTTGAAGTGGAAATATATAGTTATACACAAGAAGAAAAAATATTGTATAGAGCTTATATTGTAAATATTATTGAGCATAAAAAACAAGTTATTGTGGGTAATTTTATTAAAAATCAAAATGATCAAATATTTTTTGATGCAGCTGATGAAAAAGATAATGCAAATTTCTTTATAAATGTACCAACAAAATTTTATTATGACTTAAAACAATTTGTAAAAGTAAAAGTACTACAGCCAAGAAAAAACGCAAGAAAAGTAGATCTTGAATTTTTAGAGTACATTGGAAAAACAGATGATAAAAGAATAATTGAAAAAAAAATTATTGCACAAAACAATGTTGATATTAGTTTTGAACAAGAAGTATTAAATGAATCAAAAAACCTTCCTAAAGAAATAACAATTGAAGATTATAAAGGTAGAAAAAATCTAGAAAATCTTTTTACTGTTACAATTGATGGAAATGATACAAAAGATTTTGATGATGCAATTAGTTGTATAAAAACAAATTCAGGATATAAATTGTGAGTGCATATAGCTGATGTAAGTCATTATGTATGTGAAGATAGTTTTATTGATAAAGAAGCTTTAAAAAGAGGAACAAGTATTTATTTACCTGATAAAGTAATTCCTATGTTACCTTTTGAATTATCTAATGGAATTTGTAGTTTAAATCCTCATGAACTAAGAGCGGCTTTAACTTTAGAAATGGATTTAGATAAAAATGGATTAAATAAAACTTTTGAAATATATCCTTCAATAATCAAATCAGATCATCGACTTACTTACGAAAAAGTAAATGAATTTTATGAAAACAAACATAGTTTTGATAATGAAACTAATGAAATGTTAAACGTTGCAAAAGAAATTTCTCTATTAATAAGAAAACAAAAAATTAGTGAAGGTTATGTGGATTTTGAAATTATTGAACCAAAAATTATTTTAAATAATGAAGGTGATGTAATTGATATTAAATTAAAAGAATCAGGGTTTAGTGAAACAATGATTGAAGATTTCATGGTAAGAGCTAATGAAACCGTTGCTAAAATGATGTTTGATAAAAAAATTCCTTCAATTTATCGAATCCACGATCTTCCATCTGATGAAAAACTTTATAATTTACAACAAGTTTTAAACTTTTTAAATATCGATATTAAAGTACCTTTTTCAGGTGATAGTAAAGAATTTGCAAAAATGGTTTTTAACCTAAAACAAATAAAATTCGATGATTTTATAAAAATGTATTTACTTAGAACTTTACAAAAAGCAAAATATTCTGAACAAAATATTGGGCATTTTGGTTTAGCAAGTAAATTTTACTCACATTTTACAAGTCCAATAAGAAGATATCCTGATTTACTTTTACATAGACTTATTCGTAATTATATTTTTACAAATAAAGAACTACAAGCAGAAGATAAAGACATACTAAGTCAAAAAATCCACCTTATTTCTGAATTAAATAGTGAATCAGAAAATGTTGCTTTAAATGTGGAGAGAAGCGTTGTTGATTTAAAAAAATCAGAATTTTTTGAAAAATTTGTAAACAAAACAATTGAAGCAACGGTTGTTTCAATTGAAAAATTTGGAATATTTTTTGAAAGTCAAGAATACAAAACATCAATTTTAGTTCGTTTTGAAGATATGCAAAATGAAGAAATGGTACAAGTAACTAATTTAGAGGCTAAATCTAAAACAAGAAAAATATTAGCAGGAAATAACTATTTAATTAAAATTACTGAAACAGATCCATTAAAAGGTAATATAAGTGCAATACTAGTTTAGGTGTGTTATGAAAATAATTGCAAAAAATAAGTTTCAAAAATCTGAATATAATGTTTTAGATACGTATGAATGTGGGATTAGCTTAGAAGGTTGAGAAGTAAAAAGCATAAGACAAGGTAATGTGAATTTAAAAAATGCTTTTTGTAGTATTAAAAATTCAGAAATGTGAATTAATAATATGCATATTTCACAATATATGTTAGTTAAAGGTGACTCAGAAAGACCGAGAAAATTACTTTTACATAAAAATGAAATTTATCGCATTATGTCTAAAAAAGATCAACTTTCATTACAAATTATCCCTTCAATGATATATTGAAAAGAAAATCATATTAAAGTTGAAATTTTATTAGTTAAACATTTAAAAATTCATGATAAAAGACAAAAAATAATTAAAAAAGAACAAGAAATGAAAATGAAAAAAATTCTTAACAGTTATAAATAATGTTATAATTATTTTGCTTTTGGGGGTGTAATGGTTTCGACAGATATAGGCTCCTTTAAAATGCAGTGGTTTGGCAGACCATAATGCTTCTAGGCTTTCAATAAACGGAAAGAACGAAAACAAAAACATAGAAGTTTCATCTTTTATGTTAAACAAATCACAAAATCTACTATTTGCTTAATAAATACTAGTCGCTTTACTAATTCTCAGTAGTAAATGTCGTTATATGAGATTAGATTATGCTTTTGTAATAGCGGCATAATTGAAAATAATATTACTTCTAATAAAAAATTTTGTTCTATTTTATATTTATTAGAATATTAAAAATAGACTAAACTGTAGATTTTTAAAGTAAGTTTATGTGTGGACCGGGGTTCAACTCCCCGCATCTCCACCATTTTTTTATTTTTGGTAATTAATTTATGACTTTAAATTATTAATAATAAACACCAAAAAACCTGATAAATAATAGATTTTTGTATAATCTTATTATCATGATGAGATTTATAGTTGATAAAAAATATGATGATAAAAATTTTATATTATCAGATGAAACATTAAACCATATAAAAGTTGCAAGACAAATTAATAAACAATTTATTTGTGTATATGAAGAAAAATTTTATGTTTGTATTTTAGAAAATAAAATGGCTAAAATCATAGATGCACTTGATTTAGATCATGAATTTAAAAATCAAGTAGCGTTAGCAATTCCATTAATAGTCCCAAAAAATTTTGAACTAGTTTTACAAAAAGCAACTGAATTAGGAGTTACTGATATTTATCCATTTGCAAGTGAATTTAGTCAATATAAAATTGAAGATTTTAATAAAAAAAGAGAAAGATATGAGAAGATAATTTTTGAAGCTGCACAACAAAGTTTTAGAAATAAACAACCTTTTTTGCATAATTGCGAAAAATTTGGTAAAATAATATCACTAGAATATAAAAATAAATTTCTAGCTCACGAAAAATCTAGCGCTGCAAGTTTAATATCATATCCGAGTGATAGTTTATTTGTAATTGGTCCCGAAGGTGGCTTTAGTGATTCTGAAGTTAACCTTGCGCTGCAAAACAACTTTAAAATTATAAAACTCACAAAAACAATATTAAGAGCTGAAACAGCTTGTATATATATTTTGAGTAGAGTAAATGAAAATTAAAAAAATTATTAACATATTAAAAAAAATTTGTTATAATAAATAAGCATTATTTTATTATAAAGATATTAAAAGGAAAAGCACATGCGTCAAACTACAATTATAAAACACTTAGAAGTAGAAAAAAAATGATACGTAATTGATGCTAAAGACCAAGTTTTAGGACGTTTAAGCGCAATGGTTGCATCAATTCTAAGAGGTAAAAATAAACCTACATTTACTCCAAATGTTGATATGGGAGATAATGTTATCATTATAAATGCTAAAGAAGTTGTTCTTACAGCAAATAAAGAACAAGATAAAATTTACTACTCACACTCAGGATATCCTGGTGGATTGAAAAAAATCAACGCTAAAGATTTAAGAACAAAAAAACCAGAAGCTTTAATTGAAAATGCAGTTAGAGGAATGTTACCACACACAAAATTAGGAAGAAAACAATTTAAAAATTTATATGTATATACTGGAAGTGAACACAAACACGAGGCACAACAACCAGTTCAAATCGAGGTTAAATAATGGCAGATGTTAGATACTATGGATTAGGTCGTCGTAAAAGTTCAGTAGCTAGAGTATACATTAAACCTGGTACAGGAAAATTCCTAATTAATAAAAAAGAAGCAAATTTATATTTAAATAGCGATATTTTATTAAAAGATGCTAAACAACCATTTGGATTAACTGATACAGTTGACCAATACGATATTGAAGCAAATGTTAATGGTGGTGGTTTAACAGGTCAAGCAGGAGCAATTAGATTAGGTATTGCAAGAGCTTTATTAGAAGTAAATGCAGAATATCGTTCAAATCTTAAAAAAGCTGGAATGTTAACACGTGACGCAAGAGTTAAAGAACGTAAAAAATACGGATTACGTAAAGCGCGTCGTGCAAGACAATTCTCAAAACGTTAATTATTATAATAAGTGGATTATATCCACTTTCACATGCGAGCGTAGCTCAGCTGGTTAGAGCACACGACTGATAATCGTGAGGTCGATGGTTCAAGTCCATTCGTTCGCACCATTTCACAAAAGTGACCAAAAAGCCATTTATAAGTTGGCTTTTTTATTTTTTTTAACTTATAATTTTAATTATTACGAGGTATTAGTATGAATCAACAATTTGATAAAAATAATTTAGAACAAATAAAAAAAACAATTCAGGAATATGAAACAAAAAAACAATTTGACAGACTATTTGCATATTTTGAAACTTTAGAAAAAGAATACAAACACAACTTACAGTTAGTTGTTTTAATGGTTAGAATATGTTTAAACAACAATTATCCAGAAAGAGCAAGAAAATATTCAGAACCACTTGTTAATTTAGTTCCTGAAAACAACAGATCATATAATGAATTAATGTGTGCTGTATACGATAGAAATTATGAATTTTATAATGCTAAATATTTTTTATTACGTTTATTAAAAGATTATCCAGATGATAAATTTTATTTAACACAATTAAGTTTATATAATTCTTTTACAAGTTATTTCAACGTTAGACATAGTTTTATAACTTATATTTATGAAATATCAAAAATTTTATTAAATGAAATAAAAATTTATAAAAAAGAACTTGAAAATAAAAATACCAACCAAAAATATAAACATTTAAATTTTACAATCAATACAATCCCCGACTTAGAGGTTTTACTAATAAACGATAATAATCAAATAATACCTAAAATAACTTTTAATTTTGAAATTGGTGAACTTATTTTGCTTACTTATTTAGCAAAAAGTTTTTTAAGAAATCATCACATTGATATGATAATTTCTACAAATCCTTATGCAATACCAACTATTGTTAATAAACAAACAACCGATGAAATATTAAAAAAAATATTAATTAATATTGACAAAAAAGATTACATAAATGGACATAAGATAATAATTTATCACAGTTTAAATAATGAAGATGAATTAGCATATTTAGAAACTATTTCACTATATTTAAAACTATGTGGAAATTATCAAAGTATTATAAAAATTTATGACGAAAATCTTAAAAAAACTGATAAATTACTAAGTTTACAAAACTTTTTAATTTGAAGTTTTAACGATTCAAAAAACAACCAAATAATTCACGACTGAAAAGATATTTCAATTGAAATTTTAGATTTTAACTACACAAAAAAACACATTTTTTCTAATTTTATAAAAACTTATAAAACAAGTGATCAATATTTTTATTTTGATTTATTGTATAGAAATGGTTTGATTGTTTTAAATTTAGATTTTGAAACAAATGATGTAGAAAAAACTAAAAATAATTTCATAAAATGGGTAAATGAATATTCAAAAGAAACTTACCAAATTTTAGATATCAAAACAGATAAAAATCACCTAAACGCTGAAGTTTTAATGTTTGATGCAAGAAATGATTCATTATCTATGTTAAATAATAGTTTTTGTGCTCAAAATGATGAAATAAATACATTAAAAGTTAATTTATATAATAATTCTTCAAATAAAGAAATTATTTATTCAAAACAATCAGAATTTAAAGATTTAAGCATTTTATTTGATTATCCATTACCTGAAATATGTAACAATCAAACAATTAATACATTTAAAGCAATAGCAGAAGAAAAAGCTAAATATTTAAAAAATAACGTTGATACAAAACTAGCTGATTATTATTTAAAATATAGAATGATGAAGATAGATAGTTGAATTGAATTAAATAAAGATGAAACAGAAGAAAATTAATAAAAAGGAAAACTATGAATCAAAAGAGATATACTCAATTAGATGAACAAACCATTGCAAATATTAAAAAATTAATGAAATCTAAAAACTACGCAGAAGTAGAAGTGATTTTAGATAATATTGAAGAAGAACTTTTAGGAATTTATTTTATTGCTTCTTTTGTGTTTAATATTTATGAAATCATGGAAAAAGATGAAAAAATGTTAAAAGTAATTAACACTTTTGAAAAATACAATAAAAGAAATTTTGAATATTACCATTTATTAACAAAATATAATTTACATTTACATAAATATTATCAAGCTCATAAAAGTTCAAAGTTAATTTTTGAAAATTCAGATAAAAAACCAATTCATTTTTTACCAATGGTAGAAACCATTGCAAAATTTTCATCAGCTCCTGATTTTACTAATTTTAATGAAAATATTAACAATGAATTTTATGACAATGTAATAGAAAAATATGAAAAAGAATTTGACTTAAAACAAGATTTTGTTTTTGAAAATCCTTTTAGTTGAAGCGATAATTTTAAATGAAAAGCAGTATTTAAAACAAAAAATAACTGAGAATTATTAGTTGAATACAATTTTAACATTTATGATTCACTTTTATTAATGCATATAAAATTAGGAATTGAAAATAGTTACAAAAATCTTAAAGTTCATTTAATACCAAGAAAAAATTATCTTCCTAATTATTCTTCTATTGAAGCTAATAAACTTATTGAAGGTTTAAAATTTGATTTAAAATTAAACAAAACAACTAAAAAATATGATCTTAAAGCTTATGTTATTGATAACACAATGGAAACACTTAATTATGCAAATAGTTTAAAAACATTTTTTAAATTGCTTGCTCCATTTGGAAAATACCAAGTTTCATTTAATGATTATCCTGCAGAAGATTTATATAATTTTGAAAATGTAGTTGAATTTTTATCTGAAAATTCTAAACACTATACTTGACCAAAAAAATATGACTATCTAAAAAAAATAAGATTTTCTTATATTGCAATGGAAGATAATTATTTTCTATTTGAATTACAAAATTGATTAAAAAAAGACAACTATGAATACATGGGTTATTTACACGAACAGGGAATTTATTTTCTTGATCTTGAAATAACAACAGAAGATATTCATGCTACCATTAAAAATTATTTATTAAATTTTTATGAAAATAATTTAGATCATATGATTATTTTCAATTTTTCAGCTCAATATAAAACAATTACACTTACTTTGATGATTCTTAATTCATCTTCATCATTTATAGAAAATATTTATAAAGAAATTTCAATAGATAATAATGTTTCATCTATTGTATTACAACCATTGCAAAACCAAACTGACAAAAAATTTACTCTGTATTCAAAAACAAGAATCAACAATGAAAATAATGTAAAAAAATACAATTATAATTTTTTCTATAACAAAAACTTAGCTAATATACTTATAAAAAAACTTAAAGAAAAAAAATAATATGCTAAAATTAAAGAGTACTTATTTATAAGTACTTTTTATATATTAATGAAATTAAACACTGTTGCGGATTTTATTGGGTGTGTCGTATATGATGCCAATATTTAGAAACAGCAGGACGATAAAACAAAGGAAAAAAACATGGAACAAACAACACAAAAACCTGTTGAAAAAACAGAAGTAAAACAACAAGCACAAGACATTATTTCGCGTGCTAAATTATTAGAAGCTGGAACATACTTCGGACGTCGTCCAAGTGTATGAAATCCTAAAATGAAACCATATATTTATGGAAAAAGAAACGGAAATCACATTATTGATGTTTCTAAAACACAAAAATCATTAGAATATGCATTCAAAATGATTCAAAAAGCTTCTTCAAAAGGAGCAAGATTTATTTTTGTAGGAACAAAAAAACAAGCTAAAAACATTATTGAAGAACAAGCTAAAAGAACTAATTCTCCATACGTAAGTGAACGTTGATTAGGTGGAACTTTAACAAACCAACAAACAATTTTCAGAAGCGTTAGAAAATTAGAAGAATTAGAACAAAGACAAGCACAAGGATACCCAGGATGAACCAAAAAAGAAGGTTTAGAAGCTGATAAAAAAATCGCTAAATTACAAAAAAACCTAAACGGTATTCGTTATATGCACCAAACTCCACAAATTATGATAGTAGCAAGTCCATTAGTAGATGATATCGCTATTAAAGAAGCAAGAAAAAAAGGTGTTAAAGTATTTGGAATTTTAAATACAAACGGAAACCCAGATGATGTTGATTTTGGAATCCCTTCAAATGATGCTTCAGTAAAATCATTAACATTAATTTTAACAGTTTTAGCAGATGCTATTGCTTCAGGTAGAGGCGAAAAACAATTATTTGCATACCAATTAGATGAAAATATAGTTTTACCTGAAGATCCTAAAAAAGAAAATTCAGACGAACCAAAAAGATTCGTAAGAAAACCAAGAACTGAAGAAGTTAAAGAAGAAAAAGAGGAAAAATAATGGCAGCAGATTTAAAATTAATTAAAGAATTACGTGAAAGAACAAACTCAGGATTCTTAGACGTTAAAAAAGCTTTAGAAGAAACAAATAATGATATTGAAGCTGCAATTAAATGACTACAAGAACACGGAGTAGCAAAAGCAGCTAAAAAAGCTTCAAGAATTGCTGCAGAAGGTATCGTAAAAGCTTCCCACAACGATAAATATGCAGTTGTATTTGAATTAAATTCAGAAACTGATTTCGTTGCTAAAAATGATTTATTTAAAGAATTAGTAGTTACAATTGAAAAATTACTATTAGAAAATGAATTTACAACTTTAGAAGATGTTTTAAAATTAAAAGTTGATGGTGTAGAATTACAAGAAATGATCACCAATGCAACCGCTAAAATTGGTGAAAAAATTACTTTAAGAAGAGTTGAAAAAGTAACTCCAAATGAAGGTGAAGTTATAGCAACTTATACACACGCAAATGAAAGAATTGCTACAATTATTTTAGCTAAAGGTTCAAACCAAGAATCATTAAGAAATGTTGCAATGCACGTTGCTGCCTTGAATCCTTCTTATGATTTTGAAACACAATTACCAGAAGAATTAGCAACAAAAATTAAAGAAACTGCATTAGCAGAAGTAAAAGAAAATCCTAAATTCGATAAATTACCTGAAAAAGTACAAAATGATATGTTACAAGGTAAATTACGTAAAGCATACAACGAAAATAATGTTTTAGTTTTCCAACCATTTGTAATGGAAGATTCAAAAACAGTTGCTCAATATATGCATGATAATAACTTAGAATTAATTTCATCACTACGTTTTGAAGTTGGTGAAGGTATTGAAGTTAAACATGTTAATTTTGCAGATGAAGTTGCTGAACAAATGGGAAAAAAATAGATATCAAAAAAGTGGCTTAGGCCACTTTTATTTTATAAATTTACATAATTTTCATTTGTTCAAGTAATTTCGTTATTGTTTGTTCCTTGTTCAATTAAATCGTTATATTCATTTGAAACATAACCAAACACTGATAATGTTATATTAATTTTTAATTCAACTAAATTATTTGAATTTTTAACTAAATTAAATTGAATGTCTTTAATGATGTTATTTGAAATTGTTAAATAAAGAGGATAAATTGATGAGTTGTTGTTTTTAAAATTAAAGTTTTTTAAATAATTATCAGTTACAGTTAATTGATAAATTTTTAATGGATCTAAAATACTCAATTTAAGTTTATTGAAAATTGCATTTTTAACAGCTTGTAATTGAATATTTTCTATTTGATTAGTCATATCTAATTGATTTGAAGTGTTTAATTTATCTTTATTTTTATTTGCCAAGTCGATAATGTTGTATTTATTTAAAATAGTTTTTAAATCATCTTGTTGGATATAAAAATCAAATACTTCAGGTTTATTGTTTTTTAATTGTAGTGATCTTAATCCTTTAAATTCAAAAAATTCATATTGAATTTTGTTGTAATCAGTACTATGCTCATCAATATTTGTAATTTTTAATTCAATTCCTAATGTTCCGTTTTGATCATTAGCTTTTACTTTTTCAACTTTAAAATCATATTTTTCTTTGTTTTGATTATTTACTTCAAAAAAATCATTTTTTAGTATTGCAAAATTCAAATTCAAATTATTTTTAAATAAACCTTGTCCTTTTTCACTTGCAAAATATTCTCAATTAAATAAATTACTATTTTGTCTTTCTTGAGTTAATAAAGTTGCACTATTATCATTAAAAACTAACATTGAACCAATAAATGAAGGATATAGTGCTTTTATTTCATCTTTTAGTTCTAATTTTGTAATTAAGTTTGTTTGTGCTTGTTTTTTAGCTGTTTTAAAACCATTAACAGTTATTGTTTTTTTGGTTTGATTTTCTTGTTTTGTAAATATTAAAGAAATATTTTCAATATATCCTTGTTCGTTGCTTGCTTTGGCATTTTTAAAATCAGCTTGGATTTGGTATTTATCAAAAAGTTTAGCACCAATGTTTATATAAGAAAATAAATTTGAAGGATTTTCTTTAAATTTATTAAAAGCAGTTAGTGCATCTTCAGTGTTTTTAGTATCTTTTACTGTAAAAGAACTTGCAAAATTATTTAAATCTTCAAAATTATATTTGGTATGTTGTTTAAATGAAGATTTTAAAAATTCTTTTGTAAATGTTTTTGAAGTTTGATTATTTTTTGTTAATGTTAAGTTTATTATCAATGAATCTTCTGTTTTTGTTCAGCTTGTAATATTTAATTTAACATTTTTGATTTCATTAAATAATAAACTATTTATATCTAGTTTATTAGATACATTTTCAAAGAAAATATCTTGTGCATTTTTGTAACTTAAATTTAGTTCTTGGAAAATGTCTTCAAAATTTATCTTTTCTTGGTTTTGTTGAGGATTTTTGTTTTCAATTTGATTATTTTGCTTATTGCTTTCATTATTTTTTTGTTTTGAGTCAGTGTTTTTTTCTTTGTTATTGCTATCTGTATCTTTTTTTATTTGTAAATCATTTTTAGGTTTATTTGTTTGCTCATTTTTACAAGATGTTAAGATTAATGGGATTGCACTTAAAGTTAAAAAACTCGTGGTAAGTATTAATAATTTTGTTGTTTTTTTCATCTTTTCTCCAATTAATTAAAAAATTATAACAATTTATTTTCGTAATTTTTAAAAAAGTTATAGATTTTTATGTTATAAAAAAGCAAAAAAATGAAAACGTAATTTTTAGCTATTTTTAAGGCATTTTTTTACTTTTTTTAAAAAAAATAATATCATTTTAATATGTAAAATTAAAATAATTGAAAGGAGAAATATGATAAATTATAAATATCCTTATGTGTTTATAGACAATAAAAAACCAGAACAACCCATTATTTTTGTTCATGGTTTTAATTCAAGTTGTGAAAGATTTAATATTTTTGCACAAAATTGAAAAGAAAATGATTATTATGCGATTTCTTTTCCTGGAAATAATAATTTAAAACCTCTTGACAATGATGAAGTAAGTGTTGAATCATTTAGTGATATTTTAATTAAATTCATTGATGATAATAATTTAAAAAATGTTATTCTAGTTGGTCACAGCATGGGTGGAGCAACAATTTCTTTAGCGTATAAAAAACGCCCAGAATTGTTTTCAAAAATGCTTTATATAGCACCTATGAATAAAACATCACTTGCAAAGCAAAAAGATTACTTAGAAAGTTATTTCCCAAAGACATTTGAACAGTATTTAGACTTTTTACAAGCATTATATTATGATATTAGCAAATTTACAAATAATGAAGAATGAATGAACCAAAACAAAAAATGTTTTGACCCCAATGATTTTAATAACGAAATCATTGTTAAATTAGGTTATAGTTTGCCAAATATGCAAATAATGAATAAAATTGAAGCAGGATTAAACGCAATTAATGTACCTACTTTACTTGTTTTAGGCGAAAAAGATGGAGTTATTGATCGTGATACTTGCTTAAAATACTTCCAAGACAATGTAAAAAACATAAAAACAACATATATCCCTAAAACAGGACATATGATGTATGAAGAAAATTTTGAAGAATTTATGAAGATAGTTGCACCATTTCTAAGAGAAAAATAATGAAAAACGAAAATTTAATTGAAATAAAAAACTTAGAATTTAAATATGATAAAAAGTCAATTTTAAATATTGATGAGCTTGAAATTTTAAAAGATAAAATTACAGTATTATTAGGCCCAAGTGGTAGTGGTAAAACTACATTATTGAATTTAATTAGTGGTTATTTAAAACCCACTAAAGGAACAATTGATGTACTAAATAACCCTAAAATATATGAAATTGGATATATCATGCAAGAACAAAATGTATACCCAAACATTTCAGTGTTTTTAAATGTCTATCTTAGTGCAAAAAATACACCAAATTGAGTAAAACAAAAAAGACTTCAAGCTTGCGAAGAAATATTAACTTTTTTAGATCAAAAAAAACAAATTAAATTTAAAAAACTAATAAATTTATTTAATAATTCACAACAAATATTTTCTAAATACATATTTTTTGTGTTGAGATTGTATGCTTTTTGTTTAAATTTTAAACAAATAAAAACATTTTTTAAAATTTTATCTTTAAAAGAAATGTTTAAAAAACAATGAAAAGAAGTAGGTACAAAATTAGAAATATTTGAATATGAAAAGAAAAAAACAGCACAATTAAGTGGTGGACAAAAACAAAGAGTTGCATTTGCAAAAGCAATTATTAAAAATTGCAAAATTATTATTTTAGATGAACCTTTTAGTGCATTAGATGCAAAAATAAAAGAAAACACCATTAAATGAATTTCTTCATTACAAAAAGAATTTAATCTCTCAATGATTATGGTAACTCATGATCAACAAGATGCTATGAAACTAGGGGATAAAATTATTTTAATGAACGAAGGTAAAATAGCACAAAATTCTTCTCCTGAAGATTTATACAACAATCCACAAAATATTTTTGTTGCTAAATTTATAGGTTATCCAGAAATTAATTTAATAAAATCTGATGAAAATTATGATTATTATATTCGCCACAACAAAATTACAATGTCTTTTGATAAAGAAACTAATGCTACAATAATTTCTGCAAAACATTTAGGAGATTCAATAAATTACACTGTTAATTTCAATAATTATGAAATCAATGTTTTATCAAAAAATACAGATTTTAAAATAAATGATCAAATAAAAATTAGCTTTTTAGAAGATGATGTATTTCGCTTTTCAAAAGAAGGTAATCGTGTTTAGTAAAACCAAATCGTGATTAAAAAATCCAGAAAATTGAGTCGGTTGATTTTATTTGATTCCTCTTTTTGTTTTGATTATTATCTTTACCATTTTACCAATTATTCAATCAATGCAAGGTGCTTTTGAAACTCATCCTTATAGAAATAAACTAACAATTACCAAAATAGGTTTAGATAATTTTAAATGAATCTGAAAAGACAACAATTTTTGAGTAGCAATAAAAAATTCAACAATTATTTTATTTGTAGCAACCTTTATTAGCTTTATCATTTCATTTTTTGTAGCTTTTATAATTGAATCTTTTATTTTAAAAGTAGCTCGTTCAGCATTTTTAACAGTATTTTATTCACAGTTTTTTCTATCTAGTTTTGCAGTTGGTATTGCTTTTATTCTTTTATTTGGAGAAAAAAATGTCTTTTTTAAATTATTTGCACAAAATAAATTCAGTTTTATTTCAGGAAAAACTCATATAGTTTGATACTTTATTTTGTTTCAAGTTTGAAGAAGTTTACCTTTTAATATTATTTTATTTGTTGCTGCAATTAATAAAGCTAATTTAAAATATAAAAAATTAATGCAAACAGATAATTTAAAGACTTGATCAAAAATTAAATATGTTTATTTTCAAGAACTAAAAGTGACAATATTTGCAATTACTATTACTAATTTTATATTTGCCTTTTTATTGTATCCTAATGCAATTTTAGAATCTACTTTTAATTACGAAAAACACCAAGCTTTTACTGTAAGTAGTTATATTTTAAGATTTTTAGGAATAGGTGATGGTGAAGGGTTTTATTATAATATTTCAAGAGCTTATGCTTCTAGTATGTTAATATTTGCTTATGCTATTTTATTAATGCTTTTTGTATATTTATTTAGAATTAAAAACCTTAAAAGAATTTATAAATTTTTAAGATATTTTAAAAACAAATTAGTAAGGAAAAAATATGTGAAAATTAATAACTAAAGAAGTAATTAAAGTTTTTATTTTAATATTTTTTGGAATTATCATATTATTTCCACTTTATTATTTATTATTAATGGCTCTTAAAAGTGATATTGATATCCAAAATGATGTTGTTTCTATTACAATTAAAAACCCTACACTAAATAGTTTTCAAAGTGTCTGAAATAAAGAGTTACTAAAAGCATTTACGATAACGATTTCAGCGATTTTTTGTTTATTAATAATAAGAATTGTTGTTTATTCACTTGCAATAGCAGGGCTAATAAAATTAAAGAAAAAATCAATTCAAAACTTTGTTATTTATTTTTTAATTATTGTTAGTGTTATTCCTGAATTTGTTTTATATTCAGCACTTAAATATAATTTAAACACTTGAAAATTAACTGATAAGTATTGGTTAAGTTTAATAAGTAATGGTATATTTAGTTTCTTTATTTTTTCATATACATTTAAAGTGGCTTTAAATGTTAGTCAAACAAAAGGAAGATTAGCAATAAATGATAATTTAAGATGATATGAAAAAATATTTTATATTTATTTTTCTGATTTAAAATTATCATATTTACTTTTAATTATTTTTACAATAATCCAAGTTTGAAATGATTATTTATGACCTATGTATTTATTTAGAAACACAGATAATAAAAACATATCTCAATGATTTTTATCACCAGTTACAACTGAATATAAAAACATATATAATAATATAATTGCAGCTGGTAGTTTTATTGCTTCTGCAATTCCTCTGAGTATTTATTTTATATTTTCTAAATGAATTAATAAATCAACAAGATAATTTAGAAAAATGAAAAAAATGGCTAAAAAATAAGCCATTTTTTAATTTTTAAATTTTAATTAGTATTATAATTTTAAATGTAATTAAAAAATCAACAAACGATTATGAAAATTTTAAGGGAGAAAAATGACAAAATCAAAGAAAATTCTTTTTCTTTTTGCTAGTTTAGGGGCATCTATTTCTTTAATTTCAGTCCCTACTCTTGCTGCTGCGTGTCAAGCAAATAATAACGACACAACAAAAAAAGAAGAAATCAAAAAAAACGATACTAAAAAAGAATCTGAAAATAATTCAAATTCTAAAGAAAATTCAACTAATACTTCAAAAACAAATGAAGATAAAAAATCAGAATCTAAAGATAATAACCAAGCTAAAAAATCAGTAATTTTTTCAGCAGCACAAGGAAAATATTGACCATTAATGACTGCTATTGCGCCAATTATAAATTACTACAATGAATCTAAAAAAAATGAACCAGGATTCTTACCAGTAGTTTTACAAACAGAAAAACAAGTTGGAACAACTTCAGAAACAACATTAGTTCAAAACACAGTTAAAGCTTTTAATGAAAATGATCCAAAAATTAGTAATATTTTATTAGGTAATCAAATAGGTGCATATATTCTAAAATCAAATGACAAACTTTTAGAATTACCAAGTGAATTCAATGTTGAATTTAATGAAAAAATTAAAAATATTCACAGCACTCTTCCAGGTGAAGATGTAAATGATAAATCAAAAATTTATAGCATTCCTTTTGATTTATCAGATACAGATGCTTTAGAATTTAACTTAGACATTATGCATAAATTATTCGAAATAATAATAGGTGCTGGTGGAACAGTTTCAGGTTCAATTTATGATGCTTCAGTTAAAGCTTCAAAAGAAGGAAATTCAATTCCTCAAAGAAGTCCATTTTATGCAATTAAAGCTAAAGAAAATAATTCATTAAAAGACATGAATGTTACAGATGAAACATTTAAAACATTTACTGGTGTAAGAGAATTTATAAACAAAATTTATGAAAATACTGAATTTGATCAAACAAAAATGGCGAATGTTACAAAAAATGCAAGATTATTATCAATTGACTATCAAGGTGATGTATTCTTAAAAGAATTAGTTTCAAAAACTCAAAGTAATGACAAATTATGAAATTTAAAATCTAAAGATGATCCTGTTGAAAAATCAGCAATTAATTATGAAAACTTATTAAATAATAATTCAGAACAAGCCAAAAATTTTGTTTTATTATGAGATGAATATAAAAATTCAATAAAACACAAAGAAATTAAAGAAAAACCAACAGAAACAGGAAGTCCAATTAATTTCCAAACAGTCCAATTTAAAATAAATGATGCTGTTGATTGAGGTGGATTTGATTTAATGCGTTATGAAGCTGCAATGACTTATGGGGCAGCTGTAGGGGATGCAAGAAATAAACAATCTATGATGTCAGTTTTATATTATTTGTCAACAAGTCAAGATGGCAATCCTGCAAAATCAGTTCAAACAGAATATAAATTATGAACAAAAGATGAAGATATGTTATATTTACCTTCTATAGATAAATATTCAACCAATTCAAAACCAGTATTTTGAGAAGGTGGATCAAGTTTATTGGTAGTTAAAACAAATGATCAAGAAACAAATAATGCTGCAATTAAATTTTTAAATTTCTTATTTAATGGAGAATCACCATCAGCAGATGGTACAATGGTTCCAAACTGAATATTTATTGCTGAAAATTCAGGATATATTATTCCAACAAAAGCTATTTTAACTGAAGAAAAATTAGCAGAACTAAAAGAACATCAAAAACAATTAAGAACAAAATTTGAACAAAGAGCTAAAGAATTAGGTGAAAATGGCAAAAACTTCTTAGTAAGAGATGCACAAAGAGATAAATTATCTACAGCTGTATATAATTTAAATCCAGCAATATTATCTCTTGAATCACTTCTAAAATTTGTAACAGACAAAACACATGACACAAACTATGTTGGAGATTCAAAATCTGTTAAATTAATTGCAGAAATATCAAAACAATTATTAGAATTATCACAACTAGATAATAAAAATAATCCATTATCTACTGAAGATGGAGCAACAATTCTTAAAAAACTTCAAGATTTAGAAAATAAAGAATAAAATATTTACCATTAACAATTGTTAATGGTTTTTTATTATTTATTGAGTTTTTAAACCTTTAAAAACCGTTAATTTTTGTTATAATTTACTCATGAAATCTAGTTGAGTTAAAAATAATTTAGGCTATCAAGATGGTTTAGAAATTTATCAAGATAAAGAAATGTTTAGTTATTCAGTTGACACTATTTTACTTGGTAATTTTTGTAGTTTAAATCGTAAAATAAATCATATTTTAGAAGTTGGTACTAATAATGCTGCTTTGAGTATTTTTATTGCTCAAAGAGCAACAAAAATTCACATTGATGCAGTAGAAATTCAAAAAGAAGCATGCGAACTTGCTAATTTCAATGTAAAAATGAATAACCTTGAAGATAAAATTAATATAATTCATGCTGATTTTAATGATTATGCAAAAAACATTTGTCAAAAAATAGGTAATGGAAGTTTTAAAAAATATCAACTCATCGTTGCAAATCCACCTTATTACAATCAATTAAATAACATTAAAAGAAAAAATACAAACAATTTTAAAGAAATTGCAACTCATGAAATCACTTTAAATTTAGAGAAATTAATCAGTGCAAGCAGCAAAATAATAGAACAAAAAGGATATTTGGCTTTAGTGTTACCTATTAGTAGATATGTAGACTGTATAACATTGATGCGAAAATATAATTTTGAACCTAAAAGAATCCAATTAGTATATCCAAGAACTAATGACATTGCAAAATTTTGTTTAGTAGAAGCTAGATTTAACACTGGTTGAGGTACTCATTTTTTAGAAAATATTTATTTACACCCTCAAAATAAAAATAATCACACATACACTCAAAAAGTCAAAAAATTATATAAACCAATTAAGATAAAGGAATAGTATGGCAAAGAAAACATTTTATATTTCAACACCTATATATTATCCAAATGGTAAATTACATATAGGACATTTTTATACAACAACAATTGCAAATACCTTATACAATTTTAAAAAATTAAATAATTATGATTGTTACTTAGTCACAGGTATTGATGAACATGGACAAAAAATTCAAAAAGCAGCAAATTCACAAAATATTGAACCTCAAAAATTTGTTGACTTAGCTACTGAGCAATTTAAAGATCTTTGAAAAAAAGCAGATTTACACTATGATTTTTTCAGTAGAACCACTTCATCAAATCATGTTGTAACTATTCAAAAAATATTTGACAAAATGATTGAAAAAGGTTTTATTTATTTAGGAGAATACTCAGGTTTATACTCAATAAGTGATGAAGAATACTTAACTAAGACACAAGCAATTGAAAAAGATAATAAATACTATCACCCAACAAGTGGACACGAATTGGTTGAAATATCTGAAGAAACTTACTTTTTTAACATGCAAAAATTCAATAAATGAATAAAAGAATTTTATGAAAATAATGATAATTTTATTAGTTCTTCAAAAGTAAAAAATGAACTTTTAAATAATTTTATAAATAAAGGACTTGAAGATTTAAGTATAACAAGAATAAGTTTTGATTGAGGTATTCAAGTTGCTTTTGAATCTAAATTTAAACACGTAATTTATGTATGATTAGATGCTTTATTTAATTATTTAACTGCTTTAAATTATTTACAAGAAGATGATAGTTTATATCAAAAATTTTGAATAAATGGAACTGAAAGAGTTCATGTTGTCGGAAAAGAAATCACTAGATTCCACTGTATTTATTGACCTATTTTTCTAAAAAGTTTAGACATTAATTTACCTACTAAAATATTAAGTCATGGTTGAATTATTACAAATGAAGGTAAAATGTCAAAATCAAAAGGAAATGTAATTGATCCTTATAAATTAATTGATACATACGGAGCTGAACAAACTAAATACTTTTTTATGTCACAACTTTCAATTCATAATGATGGTATTTATGATGAACTTGCTTTTAAAAATTGTTTAAATGCTGATTTAGCAAATAATTTTGGTAATTTAGTTAACAGAACTTCAGCAATGATTAATCAAAGTTTTGATAACGGAACTTTTTATGATCAAAATAATTTAGAAGAAGTTGATTTAGAAGTTTATAAAGATATTGACAAACACTTTCAAAATTATAAAAACTATTTTGATAACTTTGAAATAGATAAAGCTTTAAAAGAAGCAATTAATTTATCAAAATCTCTAAATTTATACATAGATAAAACAACTCCCTGAAAATTAAAAGATAATTTACCAAGACTAAATGTGGTTTTAAATACATTATTAAACGGAATTTATGCCACAACTGTTATGTTGAGCGTTGTATTACCAAATAATATGCAAAAAATTGCTGAGTTTTTAAGTATAAATGAATTAAATTTTGAATTAATAAATATAAAAACAAAGTTTGATAAAAAACCAATTGATGTAAAAGAGATATTATTTAATAGAATAAAATAAAAGATGTAAACAAACAAAATTTATTTTTGTTTAAAAAACATCTTTTTTTATTTTTTTGCAATCTTTTTTACTTTTAATAGTGAAAGGAGAAAATGCAAAATACAAAAGATAAACATTTTGACTTTATCAAAGTTAAAAAAAATAAAAGCAATAGAAATAATAAAAAATTCCTAATACTAGGTTTAATTTTATTAACCTCTGCTGCTATAACTATTCCAAGTTTGATATTAACAAAAATGAATTATGTGAAATCAAACAATATAAAAGACAAAAATTTAATCATTAAAACAAAAATTGATGAAAATAAATTACTTGTAATTGATAATTTAAAAATAAAAGATCAAAATAAAAAATTATTAATTTCTAACAACGCTTATAAAACTGAAAATTTATCACTTAAAAACGATGTAAATTCCAAAATACAAGAAAACATTTATTTAAAGACACAAAACTCTAAAATGACTGATGCCAATACTTTATTAAAAACTGAAATTGATAATAAAAATAAAGCTAATGGTGTGTTAACACTAAAAAATAATGAATTATCAAGTGAAAATGAAAAAATTAATTACGAAAAACAAGCATTGGAATTAAAAAATATTGAATTAAATAAAATCAAAAATAGTTTTATTGATGTTGCTAATAATTATCAAATAAGTATAGATAATTTAAAAGATTTTTATTTAAAAAATGCAAATTATTTAGTAAATGATTCTTTAATGGAATTTAATTATAAAAACGATTCTAGGTATCTTGAATTAAAAGATGCATATACTAATTTTTTAAATTTTATTGATGAAAGTGATAGTTTTGAAAATTTATTAGAAAATGGAAATGTAATAGCAACATTTCATAATGATGTATTAAATTATATTTACAATTTAAATGATCATTTTGAAAATATTTTGACTAAATATTCTGAATTAAATAATGCTAATATAAATAAATTAAATGAATTAAATGTAACTGTTTTAAATTTAAGAAATGAAATGGAATCACTAAAAAAACAAATAGAAATAAATAACACAATTTTAGAAAAAAATCGTGAACAAATTGCGTTACTTGAACAAAATATACAAAATTTAAATGAAATAAATGAAAATTTAAAAAATAATATAAAAGAATTGAAATTAGAATTAGAAAATAAAAATAATGATTATCAAAATCTATTAGTTTTAATAGAAAATAAAAATTCTGATATCTTAAATTTAGAAAATTTAGTTAAAGAATATCAAGAAAATATTAAAGAGCTTGAGTTAGATAAAATTGCAAATATTTCGCAAATTGAAAAATTAAATAGCGAAATTGAAATAAAAAATAATGAAATAAATAAATTAAAATCTGATATTTTGAGTCTAAATGCTCAAAAAATGAATTTAGAAGAAAATATAAATAATTTAAATAATCAAAGAACTTCATTTATTGCAGAAATAGAAAAAAATAAGCAAAATATAACATTTTTAACAAGTAGAGTTTCTTCATTAGAAAAAGAAAATGAAAATCTAGGTGAACAAGTAAAAAAACTAAGCCAAGAAAACGATCTTATTAACAATTTATATTTAAATTCAAAACATTCTTATGCAAAAGAAATAGTAAATGAAAAAATAAAAATAATTCAATTAATTATTGAAAATATTAATCATTTTTCAGATATTTGAAACGATAAAGGGCTATTTTTTACAAATGAAGAAGCTAAATATTTATTTAAAAGCGTATATAACAATATAAATATAAACAACTTATTAAGTAAAACAGATGAAGATTTTGATAATGAAATTCACAACCAAACAGGTTTAGAAAAAGAAAAGCTAAACAATATGTATGAAATATTAAAAAATGTTTATATAACTATAAAAGATTCACCGAATATAAATAGAGGAAAATATTTTAAAGATAAATTAAATGAACACATAAAAGCATACAACATCATTATTCAAGATGCTAATAACAATCTATTCAAACCATTAAAAGAATTTGAAGATACAACTCTTAAGAAAAGACTAGATAGAACAAATGGATAATTTTAAAGAAATGGAATATGATAAAGCAATTGAATTAGAAGGTGGAAGTTTTATTGGTTTTTTAAGTACTATATTGCCACTTGCATTTGGGGCAATCGGAAACATAATAGGAACGGTTAAAGTAGCTTCTTCAAATAATGGTGAACTAAAAACAAAAGACGGTAACACATATAAATGAAATAACGAAACAAAGGAGAGTAATCTTGTACCAGTATATTACTATTTCTAATCTTGAAAATATGAAATTAAATGCAAATTTATTAGAAAGATTAGAATATATAAAAAAACAAAACAATAATTTTTTTGCTTCAACTGAAAATGTCATTGCAAATTTAAAATTACTTAGTAAATTTCTTCCTTATGATGTAGCAAATCAATGACTTTTATTTAAACAAAACAAAGAAGCTAATAAATTTTTAACTTTTAATCAATGAAAAAAACGCGGTGTTCAAATAAAAAAAGGCGAAAAAGCTGCATATATAATAGGATACAAAGAAAAAACTTTTATTGTAAAAGACAATGAAAATCAGCCACTTGAATGAGAAAATGCAGATGATGAAACAAAAGATCAAATTAGAAACGGTATAGGTTCAACTTTTAAAAAGAAAATAGTATCATTGATTCCTGTTTTTGGTGATAATCAATTAACAGAAATTAAAAGAAAAACTCATAAACAATATTCTTATGATAGTTTAGAAAAAACTTTAATAAAATACTTAGAAAAACTTAAATTCAATGTTCAAATAACAAAATCTGATACAAATAATGAAAAAATTAATTATGAAACAAAAGAAATTTTTATAAATTATTATGACAATCTATTATCTCTTAGTTTATTGAAAATATTAATTAGAATTATTCTAAGATATGATGGGTACAAAAAAGTTTTAGAAAATACAACTTTAGAAGAAAATATGATTTCATTTTTAATTTTAGAATCTATTGAATTAAATAATTTTGAATATGATTTTCACTTTGTTCAAAGCATTTTAAAGAAATTAAGTGATTCTGAAAAAGAGTTATTTTTAAAGAATGTTGTTTTAATTGCAAAACAAATTAAAGAAAAATTATAAAAAAACACAGAAATATCTGTGTAATCCTTAGGATTGAACATAACTATCCAATAGTTATGTTTTTGTTTATTTTTGTAAATTTTTCTTTTGTTATGATTGCATCATAAAATTTTAAATTTTCTATAATTTTTAGTAATTTATTAATTTCTTTTTCTATTTCAACAATTATTTCGTTTTCTAATATAAATGCAGCTGATATATTACCATTTTCTTTGTAATCTTTTATTTTTTGTTTGTATAAGTTTTTTGTCTTTAAATAAGAGATAAATTTATTAACAATAGTTTTTTCGTCTAAAATAGTATTTTTAAATTCATTAATTTTTTGTTCAGTATTTTCAATTTGTTTATCTATATCATTAACCTCTTTAGAATTATTTGTATTTTGTAATTTAATTTTTTGATTTTGTAATTTATTTTTTTCTTTATTTAGTGAGTCTATATGTACAGATAATTGATTATTTTGAGTTTGTATATATGCTGCTACTGTATCAATTTGATTTAAAATATCACTAATATACATTCCATCTTTTATCATTTTTATTAATAATTTTTCTGCTTCTTTATCCATTATTAAATTATGTTGTAAAAGAATTTTATTTTTTGCATGTAATGTAATTGCTATTTTTTGATCATTAGTTAAATCATTAATAGAAACTGTGTGAAATATTTTTTGGTATTTTGAATCAAGTATTTCATTTTGAGAAGTTGCAATAATTTTTATATTGGTATGATTTTTTACTCTTTCTAAAATATCTAAAACATCTTGATTTAATAAATTTATATTTTCTATAAATAAAATAAAGTTAGAATTTTTATTTTGATAACTAAAAAACATTTTATAGAAAATATTCATAATTTTTTTATCTTTTGTAAATGCTAATTTTTCTGTATTTAGTTTATAAACAGTATGTAAAGGTAATTCATTTTTTTTGTTATTGAAATTTAAAACAGAAGCAAGTGAACGAATTATTAAATCTCTAAAAGATTCGCTTTGATTAGTTAATAATATAAATCTATTTTGTGTTTTAAATGTATTTATAAACAAGGTTTCAACAACTTTTTTTATTCCGCTTTTTTCTAATTCTTCTAATGAAGTCTTTTTATTTTGTGTGAGTTTTGTATAGTTAGTTGTGTATCTATGTATTGGATTTATTTTTTTAATAAGTACATATACAAATCAAGTTACAAATCCTAAAACCATAAGTGAAATATAACTTAATATCACTAATAATTGTGAAGGTTGGTATGATTCATTAACAATAGGAGGGAAAAGTGTAATTAAAATAATCGCTATTATTAGTGAAGTAGTTATCATGTAAATTATCTTTTCTCAAATAGGTATTTTAAATTCTTTTCTTTTAAATGAAATATGTAAAATAGATACTAAAGTTATTAAGTAAATAACAAAAAATACTAAATTACCAGATAATAAAATAGTTGTAAAAGAATCACTTATATTTAATAATTTAGGTAATATTGTGAAAATTATCATTGCTAAAATACTTATAAGAGTTACAAACTTAATTGCATTTTTATGTTGACCGTTTTTTGCTACTTTTGCAAGTGAAGCTGGTAAAAATCCATCTAATGCTAAAGGAACTACTGTTTTTGCATAATAAACCATAGAAAATATAGATGATGTCATTTGTCTAAATAAAAGACCAATTGCAAAAAGTATTAAACCAGTTGTTCCCAATACATTTTTCATTATTGTTGCAACATAATCACCTTGTCATGTTTGAAATGATGGAATAAATGAAAATAATAAAAAGAAAACTAAGTAAATAAATATCACAAAACCAAAAAGATAAAATAATATCTTTTTAAAATTTTTAGTTTTTACACTTGTTGATAGTCCTGCTAAACCTTCTATTCCACCATAAGCATAAATAAAACTTAGAATAGAGTTAACAATAATAAATGGGGTTATTTTTTGAATTGAACTATTTTTAACAAAAAGATGAGGGGTAGGCTGTGTTGATACTAAATAAATTATTACCCCTAAAATAAGTCCAAAAATAATTCATTTAATAATTGCACTTCCTAAAATAAATTTTTTAGAAACATGCAAACTAAATGATGAAATGATAGTTAATGTAATAAAAAATACTAAAGAAACTATCAATAATAAAAACTGATATTGTTCATTTTCGACAAATAAACTTGCTATTGATGAAAAAAACAAGGGTGAAGTTGCAGAAAATAAAGGTGCTTGCATAAATTGATTTCAACCATTTAAAAATCAAAACCATTTACTTTTAGTAAAAGCTTCTTTTGCATATGCATAAGAACCACCTACTTGATTTCCAAAATATTGAGTTCCACGCGCAAAAGCTAACATAATACCGGCTGCAATAAAAGATGTTATTGCGAAAATTAATAAGCTATAATTACCGGTTTTGATAACACTTTGAATAGTTGCAATAAAACCAAAACCAACAATAAAATTAATTCCATAAAAAACAAAACTTTTTTCGCTAAATTTTTTTGTCATTTCCTCTCCTTTTTTAATTTAATTAATATTTGTATATTTATTTTATAAACTTTTGTAACAAAATAATGAAAAAAACGTTTTTTTCATTATTTTTTTAGTATTTTTTTATTTTTTCAATTTTTTGTATAAAAAAAGCATAGATGTAATCTATGCTAGAACTCTCCACAAAATTTTAATGTAATATTTGTGGGTTTTGTGTTTAATAAACTAAAAATTTTTTGTTCAATTAGAAATAATAAGTTTTTTGTTTCGAAAACAAAATCACTATTTTTTCTTATTTTATATTTTATTAAATAAGAAATGTTATTTTTTGGTTTTTCAATTTGTAAATTAACATCATCAACTAATTGAGTATTTTCTAAAAACAAAAATATTTTTTTTATTGTGTCAACTAAAACATCTTGGTGTATATAGTAAGACATATTCATTTTTGAATTTACTTTGATAAAATTATTCATTTATTATTTATTAGCTCTTCCTACGTATTTACCTGTTTCGGTTGAAACTAAAATAACTTCACCTTCTTTTATAAACATAGGTGTTTCTAAAACAAATCCTGTTTCAGTTGTAACTTTTTTTTGTGGATTATTGGTTGTGTTTCCTTTAACTGCTTCTGGAGCTTCAATAACTTTTAATTCAACGTTTGGAGCAAGTTCAATATCTAAAATTTCTTGTTCATATTTTCTTACTAAAACGTTTGTAGATGGCACTAAAAAGTTCATTTCTCATTCAATTTTATTAATAGCAATTTCAACTTGTTCAAAAGTGTTTTGATCCATTAAAATGATATTTTCTCCATCTGAGTATAAAAAGTTCATTGAAGTTTTTTCAATTCTTGCAGGTTTAACTTTATCTCCACCTGTTCAAGATTTAATTGTTGTTGAACCTGAACGTAAATCTTTAACTTTAGCTTTAACTGTTGCTTGTCCACGCCCTTGTTTTGAGTGTTGTGATTCTAAAACAACATAAATATTTCCATCCATTTCAAAAGTTATACCAGGTTTAAATTCATTAACATTTATCATATATATTCTCCTTAATTAAAATTATCAAAGTTATAATTAAATTTTATATTATTATTCCTTATTTTCTTGATTAAAATCAATATTTTCCTTATTATTTTCAATGCTTGTGATATTTTGTTGTTTTTTGTCATTATAAAAAGTAATTATTGTCATTATTATAATATAAACAATTGTAAATATTGCTCCAAGAGTGATTTGTACATCGGCAAAATTAAATATTCCACCAGGAAGTCAATTTCGACCTCAAGGAATAAAAATTATATCTCTTACACCTAGAAATACCATTCTATCAATCATATTCCCAAAAGTTCCAGCGCTAACAGCCGCTAATGCAAAAACTATTGGAAAATGTTTTTTGTTTTTTATAAATAGACATCCACTAATACTTAAAATAAAAACAACAAAACTAAAAATATGTAAGACTGGATTTGGTAATTTTTGTCCAAATAATGTTGTTCCTTCATGTAAATATGATCCGAAAGCAATAATTTTTCAGTCCACAACTCGTTTATCGCCGTAATTAATATTTTCACCATGAATATAAAATACTTGTTTAATAATTAAATCAAGAGCTAGTAAAATAGCAAAAAATATTACAAAAGTTATGATATTAATAATAATTTTCTTTTTATTTTGTTTAAAATGTGTTTTTATTTTATTTTTAATTTCTTCTTTGTTAATGTTTTTAATTCATTTCATCTAAAACTGCTTTACATCTTAAACAAACATCTTCAAACATTTGCGATTTTTCAAAATGGTTTCAGCATCTTAGACATTTTTGTGAGTCTTGTAATTTCATTACTTTTGTTTTAGGACCAAAATCTATTTTTGCTACCATTAATAACTTTACTAAATCAAGTGATTTTATAAATTCAGAATCAGAATTTATTGTCACAAAAGTTTCATTTTGTCTTTTAATTTCTTGATTTTGAATAGATAATTCAATTTGTTTGTAAACTAAATCTTTTAATTCAAAAAATTCTTTTCAGTTATTTTCTATTGTTTCATCAAAATTTGCTTCTTTGAAAAACTCTTCTAAATGCACTGATTGTTTTTTATTTTTTAATGGGAAGAATTTATAAATCTCTTCACTTGTTGTTGGTAAAATAGGCGCAAGTGCAATCATTAATGTATGTGTTATTTCATATAAGTTAAATTGGATTTGTTTTCTTTCTTTGCTATCTTTTGCATCAGCATATAAAGAGTCTTTTGAAATTGAAATGTAGTAACTACTTAAATCAATTACAAAATTATTTATATCTTTTATTACGTTTATAAAACGATAATTGTTGTAATCTTCAATAATTTTATTTTTTAATTTTGCTAATCTATTAGCTATTAAAAGATGAATTCCTTCTAATTCTACTTTTTCGTATTCAAAATCACTAATAGCACCTAACATAAACTTAAATGTATTTCTTAATTTACGATAAATTTCAATGTTTTGTTGCATGATTTTATCATCAATTGTAACGTCACTTGTGTATTCACTGTTTGCAACTCATAATCTTAAAATATCTGCTCCATATTTTGAAACAATATCTAATGGTTTAACAACATTACCTTTTGATTTCGACATTTTTTGTCCTTTACCATCAAGAACAAAACCGTGACTTAATAAGCTTTTGTATGGACTTGTATTTCTTCAAGCAACTGAATTAATCATTGAAGAATTAAATCATCCTCTGTATTGGTCACTTCCTTCTAAGTATAAATCAAATGGAGCTTCAATTCCACCTGGTTTAAGACCAATTGAAGTTGAACCTGAGTCAAATCAAACGTCCATAATGTCATTTTCTTTTGCATAACCTAAATTACGATATTTTTCAGGTAATAGTTGATCTACTTCAGATTTATATCAAATATCTGTCCCATGTTTTTCAACTAAATCAATTACATAATCTAAAATTTCATCATTTATTACAGGTTCTTTATTTTTATCATAAAAAATTGTAATAGGTACACCTCATGATCTTTGTCTACTAATTGTTCAACTTTGACGTGCTTCAAGCATTAAATGTAATCTTTTCTTAGATCATTCATTAAAAGTTTTTACTTCATCAATAGCTTTTAAAATATCTTCTTTAATAGGTTTTAAACTAACAAATCATTGTGGGGTTGCACGATAAATTATTGGTAAGTGTGTTCTTCAGTCGTGTGGGTATGAGTGTTTTATTTTTTTGAATGCAAGTTGTAGATTTTGTGAAACTAAATATTGTCCAACATGAATATTTGCATCTTCATAAAATAAGTTTTCATATTCACCTGCAAAATGATTTAATTTTCCGTCATCTTCAACGTGCATAATCATTTCTAAATTGTGTTTTTTACCAATTAAAAAGTCATCTTCACCAAATAATGGTGCCATATGAACTAAACCAGTTCCACTTTCTAAAGCAACATGGTGTCCTTCTACTACTGGGGCAATTAATTTATTTATTGGTGATTCATATTGAATATTAATTAATTTTTCACCTTTAAATGTGTTTAATATTTTGTAATCTTCTCATTTAAATAATGTAACAAGATCTTCTAATAATTCTTTTGCAACTACGTAATTTTTGTTGTTATTTGCAACTAACACATAATCGAATTCTGCATTTATTGCAACTCCACTATTTGCAATTAGAGTTCAAGGAGTTGTTGTTCATATTACAATATAATCATCTTTTTTAACAAATTCATTACCATTTACAACTTTAAAAGCAACATACATTGAAGGTGAAATATGATCTGCATATTCTACTTCTGCTTCTGCAAGTGCTGATTGTGATGATGGTGATCAGTAAATTGGTTTAAAGTCTTTGTAAATTAAACCTTTTTTTATCATCTCTTTTAAAAGTCTTAGTTGGTTAGCTTCCATTTTTTTATCTAATGTCACATAGATGTCACTAAAATCTGTTAAAAGTGATAATTTTTTAAATTCTTCTTTTTGTAATTCAACTTGACTTAATGCATAATTAGCACAAGCCTCTCTTAATTCAACAACTTTAAAATCATGTTGGTTTTTCTTTGCGATTTGTAACATTTTGTGTTCAATTGGTAAACCGTGAGTATCTCAACCAGCAACAAACGGAGTATAAAAACCAAGCATTGATTTTTGTCTTATAATGATATCTTTTAAAATTTTGTTTAAAGCATGACCAACATGAATACTTCCGTTTGCATATGGGGGTCCATCATGCAATATAAAACTTTGATTATTTTCATTGTTTTTTAAGATTTGTTTATATAGGTTAATTTCTTGTCAATTTTTGTGATATTCAATTTCTTTATTTGCTAAATCAGCTTTCATTGAAAAGTCAGTATTTGGCATTAATAATGTATTTTTATAATCTATTGTCATTTTATTTTTCCTTTTTAATTGCTTCTATAAAACTGCTAAATAATGGATGTGGATTTAATGGTCTTGCATTAAACTCAGGGTGGTATTGAGTACCGATGTAAAATGGATGAGATTTTAATTCACAAATTTCAGCTAAATGAGTATTAGGTTCTTCACCTGAAAAAATAAAATCTCCATCTTCTAATATGTTGCGATAATCTTCAACTATTTCATAACGATGCCTATGTCTTTCACTAACAATTTCTTTTTGGTAAATACTAAATGCTAATGTGTCTTTTTTAATTTTTGTATCACTAGCACCTAATCTTAAAGTACCACCAATTGCATCGCTTGAATCTTTTCCTCTTATGTAATCTAAAACATAAACTTCATCTTTATTATCTGTTTTAAATTCATAACTTGTTGCATTTTTTATGCCTTTTAATCTTGCTTGATTAATTGACATAATTTGCATACCAAGACAAATCCCTAATGTTGGAATTAAATTTTGTCTTGTATAGTTTGCGATTTTAATTTTTCCTTCAATACCTCTTGAACCAAATCCAGGTAAAATAATTACACCATCAATATTTTCAAGACTTTGTTTTGCATCTTCATCATCTTTAATTTTTTCAGATTCAATTCATTTAAGTGCAATATTTACATTTGAATAAGCACTTGATATTTTTAAAGCTTCAATAATTGATTTGTATGCATCTTCAAATGTTGTGTATTTTCCCACCATTGCTATATTTAATTTTGTTTCATATTTTTTGTCAATCAATGAAACAAAATGTTTTCAATTTTTAAGATCTGGTTTTTTGTTTTTAATATTGAAATACTTTAAAATTATTTGGCTTACCTTGTGTTTTTCTAAATATAAAGGCATTTTATAAACTTGTTTAAAATCAGGAACTGGAATGATGTTCTCTTCATTTAAAAAAGTATATTTTGCAACTTTTTGTACAACATAATCACTTGGAGTTTTGTGGCTTCTTAAAAACACAAGATTAGGATTTATCCCTAATTCTCTTAATAAACTAATTGAATGCTGAGTAGGTTTTGATTTAAAATCTCCACTTGCTTCTAAAAACGGAACATATGATGTATGAACAAAAAATACTCTATCACGCATTTTATATCTTATTTGTGCAAGTGCATAGAAAAATGAATTACTTTCTAAATCACCAACAGTTCCACCAATTTCTATAATTGCAAAGTCAGGATTTTTATTTTTTTCAATATCCAAAATTATTTTTTCAATTTCATCTGTAAAATGAGGTACTATTTGAACTGTTTTTCCTTCAAATTTTCCATCACGTTCTTTGTGAAGTAATTTTTGGAATATTTTTCCACTTGTAACTGATGATAATTTACTTAAATTTTCACCAATAAATCTTTCATAATGTCCTAAATCTAAGTCAGTTTCTCCACCATCTTCAGTTACATAAACTTCTCCATGTTCAAATGGACTTAAAACACCAGGATCAACATTTAAGTATGGGTCTAACTTCATTGAAAATACATTAAATCCACGTGCCTTCAACAATCTTCCTATACTTGCTGCATTTATTCCTTTTCCAATACCACTGATTACACCACCAGTTACAAAAATATAATTTGTTTTCATTTTTCCCCCAACCATCTAATTTAAAATATTAAATTATATTTAATAATTTTATAACAAAACAACACTTAAAATT
The DNA here is from genome assembly GCF_018914005.1 of Mycoplasma zalophi. NCBI lineage: Bacteria > Bacillati > Mycoplasmatota > Mollicutes > Mycoplasmatales > Mycoplasmataceae > Mycoplasma > Mycoplasma zalophi. Next base: position 185,732 of record NZ_JAHMHI010000001.1, on the reverse strand, counting down.
TAAAAAAATAATTGCTGAATAATTTTTAAATTTTTAAAATGCTTTTAAATACAAAAAATACCCTATTTTGTAAGGATATTTTAATTATTATACAAAAACAATTATTCGTATTCTGAAAATCAGTCAAAAACGCTATTTAAATCTTCAACTTTAGCAATAGCAGTAATTAAATCATCTTTTTGAATTCTAAAATTACCATCTGGTAAAAAACTTGTGTTTTGTCTTTGAATTAAAACGATGTTGGCGTTTCTTTTTCTTAAATCTAAATCTTTAATTTGCTTATCAAAAATTTCTTCGTTTTTAATATAACATGTCCCAATTACAAAATCTTCTCCAATATCTTCTAGATCTTGAGAGTATCTTAAAAAAGATTGATTTGCAACGATTATTGCTGTCTTAATCCCTGCTTCTTGTTCAGGACTAATAATTTGATTTACTCCTATTTGTCTTAAAACTCTAGCATGTCTTTCGCTGTTTGCTCTTCCTATGATATTTTTTACACCAATTTCTTGCAATGAAGCAACTATTTCTACATTATCTCCAGTTGCAACAACAATTGCGTCACTGTCTATTATTCCTAATGATTTAAGAACTTTAGGATCCGCACCATCAGCAACATAAATTTTTGAAACTTCATTTTTATAACTTGCTAGATTTTTTTCATCTTTATCTATTAAAGTTAAACTGATGTCAGCTGATTTTTTTAGCAAATTATTAACAACACTTTGACCGTATCTTCCCATTCCTATGATACAAATTTCAGAAACTTTCTTTTGTTTTTTCATTTTAATTACCTCTTAAAAAACTGTAATATATTAGTATTTTACTATCTTTTTTGCAATAAAGTCGATTAAAAATAATAATTTTAGTGTTTATTTGGCTTGGTTTTAAAAAATGTATAAATTATAAATTTATAAATAAATATCGCAAAAAATTTTATTATTAATGTAAAATTAACACTATGAAAAATACAAGACGCCGTCTAAGAAAATGAAATATAAACGGCAAAAATATATTTTATTATTTTAAACAAACAGGAAAGATAAAATATATCTTCTTAGTTTATTTAATTATTACAATTATTTTATCTTTATTTTTATATTGACCTATTAGCCACAAAAACATGCTTATTGAAAAGCCTGATTTTAATTATGGTGATGCCTTATTTATTGCTGCTAGTGCTTTTAGTGATACAGGATTAAGTAATATAAATATAAGTGAAGGATTCAATGAATTTGGTCAAGCTGTTATTGCAATAGGAATTTTAATTGGGGGTTTTGGTTTTTTTACACTAAAACTTTACATTTTTAGAATATTATTTGGCTGGATGTTTAAAACTAAAACAAGTCATTTTAAGCGTGATTTAATTCAAGTTGAACGCGGCTCTACTGTTGTGGGTGATACACAAAAAGTTATTAAAGTATCTTTAACTACATTATTTGTTGTTTTATTTAGTAGTATTGTTTTTATGACATTTTATTTTTATTTTAGTAATGATGGTTTTTTTGATAATAGCAAAGCAAATATCGGAGATGTAGAAATTTTTAATCCTTACATAAAAGAAAAATATAATCCTCATCATAACATTTTACTTTCATTAAGATATGCTACTTTTGAAAGTATTAGTGCTATTAATAATGCTGGTTTTGATATTATTGGACCAAATTCAATTAGTGCTTATAATCATGCTTATATATTACAAGTTTGAATTATTATTTTAATAATTGTAGGTGGTGTAGGATACCCTACTATATATGATTTTTATAAAAAAATTCAAGCGAGAATAAAAAAACAACGCTACGAATTTACGTTATTTACAAAATTAAATTTAACAACCTATTTTTTAGTTACAACAATTGGAATTTTATTAACTTTTTTATTTGAAATAATTAATAAAAATCCAACAGGATTTTGAAAACAGGCTGAGTATGGAAGCAATTTTAATAAGAGTTTTGCAATTATTTTTAATACCATAAGTACAAGAAGTGCTGGATTTTCTACAATTGATTACTATCATTTTTCAACACAAACAACACTTTTACATGCAATTTTAATGTTTATTGGTTTTGCACCTGTTTCAACAGCGGGAGGGATTAGAAATATTACTGTTGCAATCATTTTCTTAAGTGTTTTTAATACAATTAGAGGTAGAAATACAATTAATAGTTTTCATAGACAAATAGGTAAAGAAACGTTGATTAAAGCTATTAATATTTTAACTATAGGACTTGTTTTAGTTTTAATTGGTACTTTTATTGTTTCATTTAATTTATCAGACATAACACAATTTGCAAGTTTAAATAATCAGAAACAATACACAATAGTTTCAGTGTTTTTTGAAGTCTGTTCTGCTTTCGGTAGTGCTGGATTAAGTACTGGGATAACTGAAAAACTTAATTTAACATCAAAATTATTTTTAATTGTTTATATGTTTATAGGACAATTAGGTATAACCTCAACAATTTTGGTTTGAGGAAATCAAAAATCTTATGTATCTAATTATCACTATATTTATGAAGATGTTCCATTAGGATAAAAGAGGTAATTATGAAAAAATCTGCAAAAATAACATTAGCATTTTTATCAATTGTAGCAGCAACTTCAATTGTTACTCCGTTGTCAATAATTTTAACTAAACCCACACAACAACAAATAAATCCTAAAGTAGAAAAAAATCAAAAAAGTGATGTTTCTACTTTGGAAGGTGATATTCATTATGTTGCTATCGGGGATAGTATAGCAGCTGGATTTAATGCTAAGTTTGGATACGATCAAGGTGGTTACTTAAATGTAGAAACTAATAAAATTGAAGGATTAAGTTATCCATCATATCTTGCTAATGCAATTAAAATGACAAATGACAGAAATACAAAATTAGCAAGTTATACAAATTTTGGTTTAACAGGAACAACTGTTGATGATTGATTATATTTACTTGACCCTTTATCTTATGATAAAAATTCAAGTGATTTTCATGTAATTCAAAATCGTTTAGCATTTGATTTATCAATTGATAAATCACCTAAAAATCCAATTAAGATGTATGCTGAAAACAGATTAGAATATTTATTTAATGATTTTCAAGTTACAAATAATGAAGTTGGTAAATTAGCATCTGAAATAAAAAATGCTAATCTTTTAACTATAAGTCTTGGTGCTAATGATTATCTTTCATATGTTGATTTATTTGATTTAATAAGTGTTTTAAGTATGAATGATTCTGAAATAAGTGATGCAGATATTCAAAATAAATATGATAAATTTATCAAAGAATCTGCAAAATTTAAAGAAGATATTACCAAAAAATATTCAAAACTTCTAACAAAACTTCGTGAAATTAACCCTGAATTAAATATAAATATAATTTCATATCCAATGCCTTTTGTTAGAATCGCAAACATGATTGACAAAAAATACGCAAAAGTTCAAGAGAATTTTTCTGATTTTGTAATAAATTCACTAAATAATGTTTTAAAAGATATTGCTTTAGAAAATAATATAAATTACATAAATTCATTTAATAAAGAATTATGAAAAGCAGAATCAAAAGAATTAGCAAGTAATATTTTTGATATTCATCCTGATATTTTAGGTTATAAGAAAATGGCTCAAGATATCTTTTTAAAAATGTCTTATAATCCAAACCGTGAAAATAACGAACAAAAAGAAATAACTGAATTTGAAAAAAGTGATCAAGATGCACATAAACAAGTTATTAATTTCAAAGATTACACAAACAACGAAATTAAACTTTTAATTTATGGGGTATATGCATTAAATAATAATACTTTTGACGTTTCATATGATTTTGAAAATAATACTATAAATCAAAACATAATGAAATTCATTGCATTAAATCCTAACATTGATATTGAAACCATATTAGAAAATTATTTAGCAAAAGATGATTTAATTTTTAACTCAGATCAAGTTAAAACATATATTAAAAATGCTTTAAGTAATATTGGATTTAAGTTAGAAAATTTCCCTAATTTTGAAAAAATGATTGACAATATCATAAAACAGAATGCAGAAGATGGATTTTTAAAACATGTTGTTATTGAATTTATAAACACAGGAATTTTTGGAAAAATATTTAACCAAATTAAACGTAAAGTAGAAGCTTTAATTGATTCAAAACCATCAGAATATATTGAATCAAGTGAAATAGAAAAAATTATTACTGATACGGTTTTTGACCAGAAAATTATTTATGATTCACTTAGAAAATTTGTTTTAAGTGATTTCTTTAAACAAAATGATAAAAATCAAACCTTAAAACAAATTATTTTGTCATTACTAACTGATTTTGTTAATGAAAAAAACTTTATACCAGCTTTAGGTCAATCTTCTAAAGCTTTTGCAAAAATAATATATAGTAATCAAAATATTGTTTCTGATATAGTTGATAAATTAAAAGAAATTGTTTCAGAAATAGTTGATAATTATCCAAGATATTTTGAAGATTCACCAAATTTAGTTGATTTTTTAGCTAAAGTTTATGAATCAAATAGTCTTAAAATAAATGAAATAGTAAATATAATTATTAACTCAATTACAAACAACACTGAATCAATTAATTTAATTACAAATATATTATTAGATAAAATTGAAGATAGAACCACAAAAAAATTAAGTGATATCGATAGACAAAAAGTTCAATATTTCTTAGAAAAACTAATTAATAATTTCAAAAACAAACCATTTTTTGAAAATGTAATTAGTAAATTTGTTGATTTAGTATTTAAAAATATTAATAAACCAAATATAAATATTGATTCAATTATCACCTTATCTTTAACTTCTACTATTTTAGATTCATATCCAGGAAATGAAAACGGGGAAATTGTAATTTCCTTACTTTCAGATAATTTAGATGATGAAAAATATGTTGAAGGAATGAGAGTTTTAATTCAATCTGTAGCAGATAAAAATTATTTAGAAAATATTAATATTAGTGATTTTGTACAAAGTAATTCAACATTTAACTTTGAAAAATTAAAAACAATATTTTTAAATGTCATAAACAATGACAATATTAATAACAACCAAAAAGTAAAAGATAACTTAAAATTATTTGTTAAATACTTATTAGAATCAAATATACTAAATAATAATTTAATAAATCAATTTATTGCAATTTATTCAGAAGGAAACATAATAAATAGACTTTATGAACAAATTGATTTTTTAAATATAACTGAAAAATTAAATATTGATTTATCAGCTGAAAATGGACTTAAAAATGCTTTAACATTATGATTTAAAAGTTTAGTTAATGATCTTTTTGCTGATGATGAATTAAAAACACAAATTATTTCATCATTTAGTAACATAATAGATAATTTAGATAAATTAAAAGGCAAAGATTTAAATGAAATTTTAATAAATACTATTAAAAATATTAAAATTTTAGAACCTAAAAAATTAGTTAATAAATTTATAAAAGTAATTGTAAAAAACGGTAATTCAAAAGATCTTGCAATTAAAATTCTTACAAGTATTTTAAAAGAATACTCTCAATTACAAATTTCAAATGAACAATTAACTTTATTAAATGAAAATATTTCAAAAGTTTTAGAAAATATTAGTGATTCTAAATTACTAAGTGACCTACTTGATTTATTTGAAAATATAGATTTTTCTAGTGCAAATACTTTTGAATCAATTTACAGTATTTTAGTTGAACAATTAAAAAATTATTTTGATGTTTCACAAATAAATATAATTAATAATATTCTTTCAGTAATAGTTGCAAAAGATTCAAATAATGTAGTTCATGTAGGAATTGATAAATGACTTATTGCGCTAAAACCAATTTTTACAAATGATAATTTCATTAATTTTGTTTTTGAAAAAATAGATTTAAATAAAACCGTTGATCAATTATTTAAAAAGATTGATATTTCTGATAAAAACTGAGATCAAAATACAGTTGATAATTTCAATAATTTCATTTCACAATCAAAAGATATTATTTTAGCAAACTTATCAAATTGATCAAAAACAACTGTTAAATCTATATTTGACACAATTTTTAGTGATCAATCTATTGAAACTTCAAAAAATAGTCCTTCAGAATGATTTAAAGAATATGTAATTAAAAATTTAGTAAGTAAGGTATCTAATTTATCAAAAGTTATTTTAAATGAAATATTTACTAATCAAGAATACAAACATTCTGCTTTAGTTGTTGTTAGTCAAATTATTAAAGAATATTTAAAACCATACATACAAATAACTGATACACAAGCTCAAACATTAACAAACACATTAGAAAAAATATTAAATAATTTAAATAACGAAAAATTTATAAATACAATATCAGAAGAATTAACTAATGCAGTTGCTAAAATTGTTGTTTTATCAGATGATGTTGTTTTAAACATTAACTTTAAAGGCGATTTACAAATTGATAAAATATTTGAATTATTAAAAGAAATAAATATTGAACAATTCGTTGATTTATTAGATGAAGAAGATATAAAGAATTTATTGGAAATAATAAATAATAACAAACAACAAATTTTTGATAAACTAGACAAACAAACCACATCAAATAATCCTCAAGAAAATACAGAAAACACTGAAAATAATACTCAAACTAATACAAATAATTTAAAAGGTATTGATAAAATTATTTACAGAATAGTTCCTAAACTTGTTAAAAAAATTAACAATTCTTCATCAGCTCAAGAAATTTCAAAAAATATTAAAGAAATTCTTGTTTTCATATTAGAAAATAAAAAATCACACAACTTTTTAAAAACAACTTTAAAAAATATTTATCCTGAAACAAAAAATACTTTAAATATATCACAAGATTCATGAAATTCATTTGTTGATTATTTTGTAGATGAGTTATTACAAAATTCAAAAACAACAGAATTTATAAAATCATTAATTGATAGTATTTTTGTTAATAATAAACAAGAAATTTCTGAAGTTAAAAATATTTTTGAACTGTTTAAACAAGTTATTAAACTAAATAAAAATACAGTTTCAGAATACATAAAATGATTATCAAAAGAAGAAAAATTACAAGAATTTTTAGCAGATATTGTATTTATGCAACTTAACAAAATTGATAATTTTACTTCAATTGAAAATAACTTCAAATCTATATTTAAAAATATTATTTCTAACGTAGAAAATTCAGAATTAATTGATGTTGTTTTAAATAAATTTATTGATACACTAAATGCAATTACACTAGATGATCCAACTGATCTATCTTCATTATTTGATAATAATTTCTTAGCTAAATTCAATATAAATGAAATAATTACAACTAAAAATGCAAAATGAATTTTAACTAATATATTTAGTGAACAAAATAAAGAAAATCTTAAAGTAGTTGTTGAAGCATTATTAGATGGAATCTTGAAAAAATCAACTTCAAGCACTGAAAATTCTGAAAATAATGAATCTACTGAAAATAATTCAAAAAATAATAAATTTGATATTTGAACATTTATCAATAAATTTACAAACACATTATCAAAAACAAATGATAGTCAAGTAATTGATAATATTGTTTCAACAATTCAAACGATAGCAAGCAAATTTATTAACAATAAGTTAAATTTAGATAATATTTCATTTTTAAGTGATCAAAACAAATCATTTATCAACCAAATTATTAATAGTTCATTAAAAGATGAAAATGTTACTGAAATTTTAAAAACAATTGCCGAAGAATTTTTAACAACAAATACATATCAAAACACTGAAAATATAGAAACATTTATAAATAATGTTGCAAAAAATAATTTCGACAAAATAGCAAACAATATTAAAAAATTAATAATTAAAGTATTAAAAGAAAATCAAAATCAAAATGATTTATTTGAAATTTTAATAAATCTTTTAAATAGCAAATTAGAAACTAAAGTAGATCAAACAACTAAAACTAATTTAAAAGAAATTTATGTTGCGATATTAAATAATATTGATAACATGCCTATTTTAGATGAATTGATTAAAGAATTAAAATCAATAATTTCTGAAAACGATGTTCTAAAATCAGGACTAATTTTCAATGATAAAATAGTTGAAATTTTAAAATCAACATTTACAAATAAAGATAAACTTATTAGTTTTGCAAATAAACAAAATATCAAACCAATTCTAGTTGCAATTTTTAATGAAGATAGAAGCGATAAAATAGTTGAAATTATAGACTTTTTCATCAAAGCAAAATGAATAAAATCTCAAGACAAAGAAACAAATTCAGTAACTGAAACCAATGAAACAAAATCACCAACAATACCTGATTATGTTTTAGACATTCTAAAAGCATTTAGTAATGTTTTAGATAATCCAGCTGATTCTAACGTTGTTGAAAATATTACAAAAGTTGCAGTTAAATTTGTACAAAGATATCTAAAACAAAGTGTTGATATATCTAAGTTGACAGATATTTTAACAAAACAAAATCAAGATAATGTTAAAGATATTTTAGTTTCAATTTCAAATGATGAAGAATTTTCTAAATTATTAAAAAACATTTTAACTGATTACATGACAACAAATAAATACACAAATGTTTCAAACATTAGTGAATTTATTAATCATATAGTTAAAAACAATGCAGAAACTTCAATTGAAAACATTAATAAAATAATTAAAAATGTATTAACAAATACTGAAAATTCTAACAAATTAACTTCAATTTTAATAAATGTTATTGAAGCAAAATCAAATAATACTCTTGATGACGATGTAAAAGAATCAGCTAAAAAAGTATTTAATAAACTATATGCTTTTGTTTCAAAAGATGAAGTTTTAAATGCACTTAAAACAACAATTTTATCATTTGTTCAAAATAATGACTTATTAGATAAAAATGTTAAATTAAATTCAAATTTAGTCAATGAATTAATTAAATTATTAACCAAACAAGAAACTATAAATAATCTTTTATCAAAAGAAAATATAAAACAATTTTTAGAAACCTTCTTTGATGAAAATATCAATCAAGATATATTAAAAGTTGTTAATTTCTTTGTTTCATTATCACAAAAAGAAACTACTGATTCTTCTTCAAATACAAACGAAGAAAATACAGATAATCAGACTGAAAAAATTAACTTTGAACAATTATTATTAAAAGTTCTACAAAATGCTTCAAACATTTATACTCAAGATAATAAAAAAGATAATGTTATAAATAATGTTTCTGAATTAATAACTTTAATTGCAAAAGATTTAGTAGATAGTAAATTAAATTTAGATAAAATCAAAATTTTAAATGATCAATCAAAACAAAAAACAAAAGAAATTGTTGCAAAAGTTCTAAAATTAAAAGAAACCAAAGATTTACTTGCTAAATTGTTTGAAAATTACTTTACAAACAATCAATATGAAAGTTTAGATTCTATTCCAAAAATAGTTAATGCTCTTGTTAAAAATAATTTACAAACATTTAAAGACGAATTAATAAAAATTTCTAAAGCAGCATTAAAAGATGAAAATATTAAAGCAAATTTAAAAGAAATTGCAATTCAAATTATCGAAAAATCTTTAAATATTGATTTTGATACTCAAACAGAAAATAATTTAAAAGAAATAATTAACTCTATCATTTCATTTGCTACAGAAAGTGATGTTTTAGATAAAGCATTTTCTAACATAAAAGATACTTTAGAAAATAAAGACATTTTATTAGAAGATAAAACCTTAAATCCTGACATAATCAATTCTCTAAAAGAACTATTTACTTCTGAAACAATAATTCAAAAACTATTAACAAAAAATTCATTTAAAGCATTTATTTCAAAACTATTCACAGATGAAAATAAAGAAAAAATAATAAATGTATTGCAAGCAATTATTAATTCAAAATGAACAACAAATTCAAGTGAAACAACAAGTGATACTAACTCAGAAACAACTAATGAAACCAAGGAAAATAATCAAACAAAAATTATTAGTTGAGTATTTAACGTTGCAAAACTTGCTTCTGGTTCTTTAGATCAAACTAATAATCAAAACATAAATAATATAAATGAAGTTGTGTTATTTATTGCTAAAGAATATGTTAAAAAACAATTAAACTTATCAAATATTGATATTTTAAGCAGTAATTCACAAGACATTTTAAAAACTATTATTTTATCTACCTTAAACTTAAATGAATTTAAACAACTTACAAATAAAGTTTTAAGTAATTTCTTCACATCACAAGAATATAATGACTCACAAGATATTTATAAATTAGTTAATAAGTTAGTAAAAAATAATATAAATAATATTTCAGGTGATGCAGAAAAAACAATTTATGAAATTATTAAATTAAATCAACAAGATCATAATTTAAGTGCATTAATTATTAATATTATTGAAACTAAATTAGAAAAAGAAATTCCACAAGAAATTAAATTAGCTTTACAAAATATTATTGAACTTGCTACAAAAGAAATTAATAGAACTACATTTGTAAATAAATTATTTAATATCTTAAAAGAAGTTTTAAGTTCAAATGATATATTTGATACAAATAATCAATTTAATAAAGAAATTTTAAATTCTATTTCTACTAAGTTACAAGATGAAACTAATTTAAAATCTCTATTTTCAAACACAAATATTCAACATATTTTAAATAATTTATTAACTCAAGATAACTTAGATAAAAACATTAAAGAAATTATTAAAGTTTATAAATGATTTAGATTTAATGATTTTTCAAAATTAACTAAGGAAAATTCAGAAGAAAGTACTGAAAGTGACTCAACAAGTACACAAAATTCAGTCAACTTTGATTTAATTACAAAAATTTTAAAATCTGCAAATGGTATTTTAGAGGGAAATAATAATGAAACTCTAAAACAAAATATCAAGAAATTATTAAAAGAAATAGCAAAAGTAGAAATAACTGAAGCAGATTTTTCTAAAGTTGTTAATGGTGATGAAAATGCTGAAAAATTAAAGAATTTATTAACAAAAGTCGTTGATTATACTTCTTTAGATACAATGCTAGATACTATATTAATTAAGTATTTAGATAAAACATATGATTTAAGTTCTGCAAATGATATAAACGAGATAATAAAACAATATCTATCTAATGCTAAAAATGGTATTTTAGATAATATAAAAGAATTTATTAATGAATTAATTAATACTGATAAAGATTTATTAGATGAATTTATAATAAATGCAATAGACAAACAATTAATTAAAAAATTAGCTTCAAAAAACAAACAAACAATAAAAAATATCTCTACAAGAATATTTAAATTTATAAAAGAAAATGAGTCATATAAAGACATTCTAGGTCATTTAATTGATGCTTTAAAAGAAATTAACTTCATTAAAGATGGTCAAATTGATTCAGAATTAATTAAAGATACAATTGCTAAGAAATTTAATTTTGAAACCATTCTTTCTTTAGTAACAAAAGAAAATGCAGCTTCATTATTAAATAATTTATTTAATGAAAATTCTGCTGTAAATGATTTTGTTGAGTTATATAAAGTATTAAGATCAAATATTAATTTCCCTTCAAAAACAACAGATACTGAAGCAAATACTTCAGAAAATTCAAGTAATGAAGAGAATTCTCAACAAACTAGTGAAAATTCATTATTTGATTTTATTACCAAGATTTTAAAAACTTTAAATGGTTCATTAGATAATGAAGATGTTTCTTCAAGAGTTTCACAAACTATTTCAAAAATACTAAAATATGAATTAACAAAATTTGATGCTCAAGAATTTAACATTAATGGAATATTTAAAATTGAAACAATTAATAATGTACTTCATTCAATTGGAAATAGCACTCAATTAGAAGATGCTGTTTCAAAAATAGTTAAACATTATTTACATGTAAGCGATTCAAATATCCAAAATGCGAATAATTTAAATGATGTTATAAAAGCAATTATTAAATCTAATTTAAATGAATTAAAAGCATCATTAATTGAGATATTATCATTTGGAGTTTCTGAAAATAATAACGAAAACTTTATTGCAAAAGATATATTTAATTACTTAAATAAAACATATAACCTTGAATATACTGAAACTAGCGAAGAAGCAATTTCATTTATTTCAGTTGTATCAAAAGCAATTGATACATTAACAAATAAAGATTACTTTAAAACTTTATTTAATAGTATTTTAGATCAAGTAGTTGATTTAGACTTCCTTGTAAATAATAAGTTTAATGCTAATTTACTTCCATCATTATTAGAAAAAATATTAAAGAATACACATTGAAATACTATATTAACAAAAGAATTTGGTAGAGATTTTATTAATATATTAATTGAAGATAAAGATTTGATTTCTGATACTAATGAAATAAACCAACAACAATCTGAAAAAATATTTAACTTATATAAATTTATTAAGAAATTAATTTTAAATATCCAAAACAAAACATCATCAGAAAATTCAAATAATACAGATTCTAGTTCAACAAATACTCCTTCAGATTCACAAAATAATCAAAAATACAGAAATATTGAAGATTTAATTCTAAAAATATTTATGTCATTTAATAATTCATTAGACGGTGCAAAACACGGTGAGCAAAAATTAAAAATTATTCAAAAAGCTGTTCATAAAATAATTAAAGATGTTGTAGTTAATATTGATTTAAGTTCAATTATTACTTCTAATCCAAACATAAATAAAGAAGAAATTCAAAAATTACTTCGTGAATTAGTATCATATAAATCTATTGAAACATTTACAAATAAAATAGCAAATGATGTTCTAAAAACTGATGTAAAAAAATGAAAAGAATACAATGATGGTAAAGATTCAACACTACCTAATTTAATATCATTAATAATTGAACATGAAAAAGATGCAATTATAAAACTTCTAAAAGACACTTTAACTGAATTCTTTAATAAAAAAGAAAATGCTGATAATGTAACTAAATTAATATTTAAGTTCATGAAAGTAGAAAATACAAATGATCAAGATGTCAAACTTTTAAGCGATGTATTGCAAAAATTAGTACCTAAATTATTAAATAACGATTGATTTAATAAAAAAATATTACTTCGTTCATTCTGATGACTATCTAAAAAAGCTTTAGAGTTTAAAATAGAGCAACCAACTAAATGAATTTCAGATGCTTTTGCAAAAGTAATGAGTGCAATTGGAGAAGGTGATATTGGTGTTATTTTAGATTTTGTTGGTGATGATGCTCAACATGCAATTACTTCATTAGAATTTACAAAACTAATTAATTTATTCTTTGAAAAATCTAATTTTGAAAATTCATTACTATACAACGGATTAAGAAATCTAAATACAGATCCAGATAAATCTAAACGAACAAATAAAAAGAATCTTGACGATATGGTCGGAAATTCTGTTTGAGAAGCCATCGGAAAATTAACTGCAATTAAACCAAAAGCTGCTCCAGCACCTTCAGATGAAAATCCTGATTATATGGTTTCATCTAATAAAACAGCATTAGATATTTTAGATAAAGTTTATAAAACAATTTCTAAAGTTTATTGACAACAAAAACTTCCAGAAAATGCAGCAGGTTACAGTAAAAGAAGACAAAACTTTGCATATAAAGCTTTATATAGAGTTTATACAACAGTAAACTATGCTGTGTTCCAAATGTATTTTAGAGAAACAACTGATAGTGAAAGAGAACAAAAATTCATTAGATGATGATTTGGTTCAACAGGTAATCCACCAATTTTATGAATTCTGTTAGAAGATAATGTTTTAGGTCTAAAACGTTTAAACAAAACTTTAAAAGCAAGTTTTGAAAGTCCACGTGATATTTGACCTATACGTAATGAGTTAAATGTTTATGCTCATTATCTAAAAGCAAATGCGTTTGAAAAAGATTATTATGCAAACGAGCAAAATTATAGACCTGATGACATTATTTATATTTTAACTACATCTGAATTCCCTGATAATGATCCAAATAAAAAGAAATATAGCCCTTATGTAAAATTTGGAACAAAAATTAATAATGGTAAGAACTTAACCAAAAAAGAATATGTTCTATGAACTATTCGTGAAGGTAGTTGAGGAAAATTCATGAACGCAGCAGGTGAAACTTCACTAAATGTAATCAGTGGTTTTGCAGAATGAAAAAATAATGGTTCATGATGAAGTCCTAATTGACAAATCGTTCCAAAAATTAAAAAAGGTAAATATTAAAAGAAAGTGCCACTTGGCACTTTTTGTTATAAAAAAATGAAATTATCGCAAAAATACGTATTTTTTACCCTAAAAATTATCTTTATTTAAAAAAAACATGATTTTATAGTATTATTTATAATATTATTATAAAAATTCATTATTTAATTATATTTTGAATATCCTAAGGAAACAATATGAAAACAAAAAAATCTAAAAAAATATTTTTATCATTAGTAACAGTTTTAGCTGCTGCATCATTAGTATCAATACCAGCTATATCAGCATCATGTTCATATAAACAAAATAACCTTAATAAATACAAAGAAACATTTGATGAAGCTGTGGAGTATTCAAATACTTTAAAAGAACCAAATCAACAACAAGCTAAAGAAAAATTAAGAAAAGTATTAGAAGAAGCATCAAGATTAGCTTTAAATGAAACATCAACACAAACTGATGTTGAAAAAGCAATCGAAATGATTTTAAATGGTTTAAAAGAAGCTAAAGATTCATTGAAAGTTAATTCAGATAATTCAAATACTAACGATAATAACAACTCTAATCCAGCAAATCCAATGCATAAAGAAAAAACGTCTGAACAAAAACAAAAAGCGTTAGATGAATTTGTTAATTCAATAAAAGGAAGCATTAAAACAAAAATAGATGCTGCAAGTAAAAGAAATATCAAAGAAGCTATTGATTCAAATAAAAATATTTCATTTGATAAAACAAGTAAAACATTATTAACAGATAATGCAAACCATTCAAATGATATTGAGTTAAACAATGTTAATTGACCAGAAAATATTGAATTAATTTCAACAACCACTGAAGATAACTCTTTATCATTACAAAAAACTGCTGAAGGAAAAGTTGTTTTATCATTTAGATTATTAAAAGCAGGAGAAGATAAAGTTATTTCAATTAATATTTACATAATTGAGTTAGGTAATTACAATGATTTAACAACTACACCTACTACTCCAGAAGTTACTAAAACAAACAAAAAGGGAATTTATTTTAAAAACAAAGCTATTAGTTCAGATAAATTACAATTAACTTATTTAATAAAAGAAGTACAAACACTAGAAAATAATGCTTTACAATTAACACTTGAAGAAAGTTCAATCGTTAAACATATGACAAAAGATGAAGCAAATGCAAAAAATAACACTGATTTATATTCTGCAAATAATGAATCAAAATTATTATTTGAAGCAAATGTAGTAAATGATAAAGATAATTTAAAATCTAACTTCGTTTCTGCTGATGCTCATTTAAAATATGATGCAACAACAAAAAAAGTCTACTGAAATGATAAAGAACTAACAGGTGCAAAATATATAGGTGAATTTACAACAAAGAATAATTTAGGATCTGTAAAATATTACATTATACCTAAAGATTTAATTGAAGTTGTAACAAGCACAGAATCAAATAACTAATATTAATAGTCAAACTTCAGTCTAAACACTGAAGTTTTTGTATATAAAAAAAGTGTTTTTGTAAACACTTTTTTATACATTTATTTGTTTAATTGTTTGTTCAAGTTTTTTAATAGCTCAATCCTCTACTAAAATACTTAGTGTTATGTTTGTTGTGTTTTGGTCTTTTTTAAATGAATCAACCACTTTTATTTCATAAATTCCTTTTAGATTTTTTAATTTATCTAAAATAAATTCAATATCTTGTTGAGGTTTTAAACTAAATGTAAAATCTCTTTGTTTTAGTGGGTCATTTTTGTATTTTTTAAATACTTTACTTGTATCGATATCTTCATTTAATAAAATTTCCACATAATAAGCATCGGAATTTAATGTTGATGGATGTGTTTTTGCTATGTAACCTATTTTTTTATCTTTATGATATATTCAAGCACTTAAATTAGGATGAAATAGTGAATAATCAGATCTTTTGTATGTTAGTTCAATATCTAATAATTCAGTTATATCTTGTTTTATAGCATTAAAATCTTTTATATTTGAAGCAAGTGCCAAAACATTATTTGTTTTATTTATCATTCCAATTTCAAAAATTGAAAGTTTATTGATGTTTCTTTTTGCATTGTAATTTAAAACGTCATATAGTGAGTAAATAAATGAATTTCTAACTTCACTATGATCTAATGATGCAAAAGTTTGTAGTTTAATTACATTATTAAATTCAAAAGGATCAAAAATATTTTTTTCTTTGTTTGTTAGGGTAAATGTTCTAACGTTTTGATATCCCATTTTTGCTAGAATTGTTTCATAATCTTTAAAAATGTTGTTTTTTGTTTTAATTATTGTTGGTTCAATCATTTTAAAGTTTTCATAACCATAAAATCTAAATACTTCTTCACTAAAATCTTGTATAGTTTCAACATCAAAACGATAATCAGGAACAAAAACCGTATTATCTTTAATTTCAAAACCAAGAATTTCTAATTGTTTTAATACTTCTTGATATTTTGAGGTTTTTGTTAATTCAAAGCCAGCAAAGTTATTTAAAAAAGTTTCATCTAATTTAAAATGTGTAGTTTCTATTTTTTCTAAATTAACAATTTGACTAGCTTCATTTAAATGTGTTGCAGCAAAATCATGAGCAAGATGAATTAATCCATTATTTATTTTTTTAGATGCTCTATTAGCTGAAAGGGTTTCTAATTTTACTTGTTTTTTTGAATGTCTAATTTCTTTTGTGCTAAAACTTGCAATTTCAAATAAAACATTTTTTGTTTTATTATCACAACTTGTATTTTCAAGACCGATTGTAGCAGCTACTGAAATTGGTTTATTTTGATCTTTAACAACTAATACATTTTCTAATTCAATTTTGTTTTTCCCTAAAACTTCAACTTCACCTGTGTATTTTTGTACACTAATTGATTTACTTTCAAGTTTATTTAAATCATATGAGTGACTAGGAACTCCTGTGTATAAAAGAATTAAATTACTTAAATTTACAGCATTTGAAAATATTTTTATACCGTGTTTTAATAAAAATACTTCGTCTTGTAATGTTATTTTAATGTTATCTTGAGTTGTTTCAAATAAAGTAAAGTGATCAGTTTCTTGTAAGTTTTCAACTTTAAATTCAGTTTTATAACGTTTTATATCGTTTTTTGGGAAATTAATATTTGTTTTAAAATAAGCCGCTAATTCCCGAGCCATTACATAATAACTGTTTGCATCTGCTCTGTTTGAAAGAATGCTTATATCTATAATGTAATCTTGTAGTTCAAAATAACTAATTGGATCTAAACTTAAATCTACTTTTTCTTGGAAAGTAAAAATTCCATCGTTTCATTTAGCAGGCAAAACATCAATATCAAAACCTATTTCTTCTAATCCAGCTAGCATCCCTTCAGAAACTATACCCTTCATTTCACGCGGTGCAAAAGTTATTTTTTTTGATCTTGAACCTGGTACAAATGCCATTAAATAGTCATTTTCTTTTACGTTTTGGGCATTAGTTTGAATAATTCTTATTTTATCTTCAAAGTCTATTTCACAAACAGTTAATAAATCTGCATTAGGATTTTTGTAGGTTTTTAAAACATGACCAAATTTTAAACCCTCTAAGTCTGTAAAAGGTTTATATTCTTCAACTTCAAAACCAATTGAATTAATTGCACCAACAACTTCTTCAACGGAAATATCATCTGATAAATTAGCTAATTTTTTTAATTTTGTGTATGAAAATAACATTTTTCCTCCTACTTAAATTGTTTTAAAAATCTATTGTCATTTATATATAGTTCTCGTATATCAGTGATTTGATATTTAATCATAGTAATTCTTTCAATTCCTAATCCTGCTGCAAAACCATTCATATCATTTGTATATCCTGCTAATTTTAAAACTTTGTTATGTAGCATTCCTGCTCCAAGAATTTCAATTCAATTACCCTTATAAAAGACATCAACTTCAACACTTGGTTCAGTAAATGGGAAATATGATGGTCTTAGTCTAATTTCTACTTCTTCTTCTAAAACATAACTTAATAAACTTTTTAAAGTTCACATTAAATTACCGAAATTTGTATAACCTACTGAAACAAAATCAAGTTGAGTGAATTGATGACTGTGAGTCATATCTTCTTCATCATTACGATAAACTTTTCCAATTGCATATTGACTAAATGCTTGATTTTTATTTTTTTCTAATGCTCTTGCACTAATTCCTGTGTTATGAGTTCTCATTAGCGTTTCTTCATCGATATATAAAGAATCTTGCATGTCACGAGCAGGGTGGTTCTTTGGAATATTTAGACGTTCAAAATTGTATTCATCATTTTCTATTTCTGTTTCTTTAATTTCAAAATATCCATTTAAATTAAATCAATCTTTCATTCTTTGAATCACTAAATTAGTAGGATGAATTCCACCTTGCTTGTATGTAGGTTCTGAAATATCTACTCATTCATTTTCAAGTGATTTTTGAATTTCTAAATTTTCAATTTTTTGTTTTGCTAATTCAAAAAAATCATTTGCTTGTTCACGAAGTTTTTGAATTTTTTTACCAATTTCTGCTTTTTGTTCACTTGGTACTTCTTTAATTTGTTTTGTTAGTGTCGCTAGTTCGCCATTAGGTGAATTAAATTCTGCTTTAATTTTTTTAAGATCTTCTAGTGTTTGAATTTTTTCTAAATCAAAAATCATTTTTACTCCTTATTTTTTATATGTTGTCAATAAATTTTAATTTTTTCTTCATATCCTTGATTTTTAGGACTATAAAATTTTGTATTGGTAATTTCTTGTGGTAAATATGAAATATCATAATAACTATTTTTAAAATCATGTGGGTATTTATAATCAACACCTCGATTGAGTTTTTTAGCTGATTTATAGTGTGCATCTTTTAAGAAAACAGGGACATCATAAACATTACCATTTTCAATAAAATTTTTAACGTTGTTAAAAGCTAAATAAGTACTATTTGATTTGGGACTTAAAGCAATATTTAAAATCGCAAATGCAATTGGTAAATATCCTTCAGCAAAACCTAATCGTTCAAAACTTTCTATTGCATTAAGTGTTTGAGTTGCAACAATAGGATTTGCTAATCCGATGTCTTCATATGAAGCACACAACATTCTTCTAAAAAGTGCATCATACTGTTGTGCTCTAAACAATAAATAACCATAATATAATGCGGCATCGGCATCACTTCCTCTTAATGATTTATGAAAAGCACTAAGTAAATTATAATGTTCATCACCATCTTTATCAATAATTAAATTTACACTTGGTAGTATTTTTTTAATTTTTTCTAAGTCTATATCTTGATCCGAATACAATTTATTTAACAAATCTAAATTATTTATTGCAATTCGGAAATCAGCAGCTGATGATGCGGCTAAAAAATCATATATTTTTTTATCTTTAATATTTATTAATTTAAATTTATTATTTAGATATTCCAAATAGTTTGACATATTTTCAATTGTTGGTTTTTTGAGTTCAAAAATATTTGTTCTACTTCTGAGTGCGGGATTAATTTTAAAAAATGGATTTTCAGTTGTTGTTGCATAAATTGTAATTAAACCATTTTCAACATAAGGAAGTAAAATATCTTGTTTATCTTTATTTAATCTGTGAATTTCATCGATGATAATGATTTTATTTTTTTCAATTAATTCAATTAACTTATTTTTATTGTCAGTTGCTGCATTAAAATAATCAAAATTACTATTTAAACTTAATTCATTTGCCAAAATAAAAGCTAGTGTAGTTTTTCCAGTACCAGGTGAACCGTAAAAAATCAATGATCTAAAGTCTTTATATTCAATGATTTTATTAAATAATTCTTTAAATTCTTTATCTAATAAGAGATCATCAATTTTTTTTGGTCTAAGTAAAGTTGCTAAATTCATTTATTTCCTTTAAATTTAATAATTAAATTATACTAATTTAATTAAAAAAGGTAAATAAAAAATTAAAACAACCAGTTTTAATTTTTATGTTTTTAGTTGTATAGTTTGTAAATTCCAAATGATGTCAATCCAATGCATACTAGAATTAAAACAACTAATATTCAAATTAATACTCAGAATCATTTTGATCCCTTTTCTTCCACTGATGTAATAATTGTTGGATATGTTTTGGTTTCATTTGTAATTTCTTGTGTATCTTGTTGTTCTGTTTTTTCTTCTTTTTTCGTTGAAGATGATTCAATTAAACTTTTTGAAACTAGATAGTCTGTTGCGCTTTCTGATTCAATTTTTTCTTCGTTTAATAATTCAAGCGCTGTGTGAGCTTTTTCAAAACTCATACTTCCTCTAAATGCTCCATTTTGGTGGAATCAAACTCTTGATGATTCGTCATCTTTAGCTAAATCCATAAATTTTTCTAAACTTTCGTTAAATGAATAAAAAGTTAAGTATTCGTCAATTTTAGCTTCTTTTAATTGTCATATTTTTTTATTTTCATCATCTGTTTTTTCTATTATGTAAAATTTTCTCATATTTCTCCTTAGTTTTCTAATGTCAAATTCCAATCATATGTAATTACTATATCACAATTTTCTTCAAACACATTGCATTTATTGAAAAAATACACAAATTCACACTCAAAATCTAAAATTTATAGCGATAAGATTTAAATTTTACCTTGTCTTTTGTTGAATTTGTTCTAAGTGAAGACAGTGTGTTGTAAACAGTGTTTACTGTGTGTTGGTTGAGTGTCGAATCAGTATTTTGTATAAATTTCATTAAATCACTAGTAAAAATTGTATCTTTTGTAATTAAATTTCACTCAGGATTATTAATAATTTTTATAGTTTTATTAAAATCTTCAAATACTAATATTGAATATAAATTAATTTCTAAATTACTAAAAATTTCTTCAATATGTTTGATATGTCTAACATTTTGAGAAATTACATTCGGAATTTCGTATTTTGTGTTTTTAAATACTTTGTATCATGTTTTATCATTGTAATCTCCTTCAATATTTCCTGTTATACTTTTAGTTTCGATTACAAAAATTCCTTTTTCATTTACTATTATTCCATCTACTTCAAACAGTTTATTGTTGTTTTTATATAAAGAAGGTTCAATGTAAAAGAAATTGTTTTCTTGTGCTCATTTGGCAATATCTAAAGAAAATTCTTGTTCAAATTTTTTACCTCTACCTTTTTTATTTTTTACATTTATTTTATAAACAATCACCTTATAAATGACCGCAACTAAAATAATTAATAATAAAACCATTGAAATTATTAAACCTGTTTTTATTGTTTTTTCCATATTTTTTTTACTCTTTTCTGCTCTAAATATTTTTGACTATTTTTGTAATTTGGATAGATTTTGTTAACTAAATTATAAAATTTTTCTGAATGATTAAAATGTATTAAATGACTTAATTCATGAACAATGACACCTTCAATTGTTTCAAAAGGAAAACAAATTAAATAAAGATTGTAAGTTAAATTACCATCAAATTTGCACTTTCCTCAGTATGAAGTTACTTTTTTAATTGTAAATCCTTTGTATTTATCTTGAACATTAACTAAATCTAAATAATTTTTGTGTAGCATACGAATTGTTTTTGATAATTGCAATTCAAAAAAATTTTCGATAATTTGTTTTATTTCTGCTTTTGTATTTTGTATTAAATCATATTGAAATGTTTCGAATAGTGAATAAATTGTTAACTTATTTTTTTCAACTAAAAACTTTCTTTTAAAACCATAAAGATAAAAAGTACCATTTTCAAAATCGATTTTTGTTCTTTCATACAATAAGTTTGTACTTATATGTCTTAAAATATTTCTTAGACCTTTTTTAATAAAAGTTTCAAGATCTACTATATTATCATCTTTAGCAAGTGATAAAATAATTTCATCATCTTTAATTTTTAAATTACTAAATTTTCCTCTAGCTTTTTTTAATGTTATTAAATATGTAGAATCATCTAAAATTACTTGAATTTTGTCTTTTGAAATATCTTTTTTCATAAATTAATTTTAAATAAAAAAATAAATTTAAATAGATTTTTGTGCTATAAAAAATTTGAGTTTAAAAATAATAATCATTTTCTACATAAAATCACTAAATTTGTGGTAGAATATAAAAGCAATATATGAAGACAGTAACTGCTAAAAGCTTAATTTGTTACCAAGTATAAATCTAAATGTATTGTGTCCAATAAAAATAAAAGGAGAAATAATGAGCGATTTAAGACAAGCTAAAGTTTTAGTAGTTGATGAAATTACTAGAGCAATTGAACAATCTAAATCACTTGTAGTAGCTAAATATCAAGGTTTAACCGTCGAAAACCTACAAGAACTTAGAAAAGAAGCAAAAGCTCATGGTGTAAGTTTAAAAGTTTACAAAAATAGACTTGTTAAACAAGCAACTAGTAAATTAAATTACGAAGCTCTAAACGATTATTTAGTTGGTGCAAATATCTACGTGTTTGGAAATGATGATGATATTAGTGCTGCTAAAGTTATTGCAAATTTTGCTAAAAAATTCCAAGCATTAGAAATTGTTGCTGGAATTTATGAAAATCGTGTTATTGATGCTCAAGAAGTAGCTGTTGTAGCAACACTTCCATCATACGAAGAAGCATTAATGATATTAGGAAACTCATTACTAACACCAATAAGACAATTAGGTCTAGGAATGAAAATGTTAGTTGATGAAAATAAAATTCAAGAATAAAATACAAAATTATAAGGAAATTATTATGGCTAAATTAACAAAAGAAGAATTTGTTTCTGCATTAAAAGAAATGAATATTAAAGAAGTTATGGAACTTGTTGAAGGATTAAAAGAAGAATTTGGAATCGATCCATCAGCAGTTGCAGTTGCAGCAGCACCAGCAGCTGGAGCAGCAGCAGAAGAAAAAACAGAATTTAACGTAACATTAAAATCAGCAGGAGATCAAAAAGTTAACGTTATTAAAGCTGTTAAAGAATTAACAGGTTTAGGACTAATGGATGCTAAAAAACTTGTTGAAAGCGCACCAGCAGTTATTAAAGAAAACGTTAAAAAAGACGAAGCTGAAGACATTAAAGCTAAATTATCTGCTGTTGGAGCAGAAGTTGTTATTGACTAATAACAAATAAATAAGAAATGGCAATTTTGCCATTTTTGTTATTTATATGACAATTAGAATATATTAATATATTCTAATCTTAAAACTGAATATTTTACACACAAAATATTAAATAAAATGCAAAAAAGGGTGACATATGGAACAACTAAAACAAAAATATACTGAACGTTACTTCGGACCAATCACACAAAGACGTGATTATTCTAAATCACCAAAAGTTTTTGAAACACCTGATTTTCTAGATATGCAAAGAAAATCAATTCATGAATTTTTTACAAAAACAATTGAAGAAGAATTACAATCAATTTACCCAATTGAAGCACCTTCAAAAGTCAGAATAGAATACATACCAAATTCAGTTACATTTGAACAACCAAGTAGAACAGAATTTGAAAGTATAAAAATTGCTAAACAAAAAGGATCAAGTTACACAGGTAAATTAAAAGCTAAATTAAGACAGCATAACATTAACACAGGGGAAATTAAAGACTACGAAGTTGTTTTTGGTGAAATTCCTATTATGACAAATGGAGGTACATTTGTTATAAACGGTTCTGAAAAAGTTATTGTTAGTCAATTAATTCGTTCAACTGGGGCATATTATGGATTGGGAGTTAGAAATAAACAAGCTAATGACCTATTCAACAAATTAGAAATTATTCCTCAAATCGGTTCATGAATTGAAATAAGTCATAAAGTAACAGGAACAAGTGTTGATAGTGTAAAAATAAAAATCGATAAAAATAAAGGTGTTTATTTAAGTACATTTTTAAAAGCTTTAGGTATTAGCGAAGAAACTGCAATAGAACTTTTTGGAAACAGTGATGTTTTATTAGAAACTTTCCGTCGCGATAAAGTTAAAGATCCTGATATGGAAATTAATCAAAGACTTGCACGTGAATTAATTTATCGTTTAATTCGTCGTGGGGATCGTTTAACTGAAGAAAGTTGTAGAAACTTACTTCCTAATATACTATTTAATGAAAAACGTTATGATTTAACAAGAACTGGACGTTTTACTTTAAATCGTAAGTTAAATGTTATTGATCGTATTTCAAATACATATTTAGCAGAGGATATTCATTCTGCAGCTAATGAAGATGGAGAAATCGAAGTTCTTTATAAAGCGGGAACATTTATAACTCCACAAATGGCTCTTGATATAAATGAACAATTTAAAAACGGAGAAATTAGTTTAACAAGAATTCCAAATGTTTCTGAATTAGTTTATGCAAATCAATTAGAACTTTCAGGAGCTATGGAATTGGCACAAAGAATGAATGTTGCAATGGTTAGAATTTGACCAACATTAAAAGAAATGGAAAATGGACAAGAACCACTATTAGTAATTGGAAATGATCCAAATGCGACTCAAAAACACTTAATTATTCCAGATTTAGTTGCAGCTGTAAATTACTACTTTAATTTATTACATGGAATTGGAAATGATGATGATCCAGATTCACTAATTAACAAACGTATTGTTACAATAGGTGAATTATTACAAAATCAATTAAGAATTGGTTTATTAAAATTAGAAAAAAATACTAAAGAGAAAATTGCTGGTAAAGATTTAGAAAAAATTACAGCACGTAATGTAACTAATAATAAACCAATTTATAATCAAATGAAAACATTTTTCAATTCATCAAAATTATCACAATTTATGGATCAAGTAAATCCGCTAGGAGAAATTTCAAACAAAAGACGTGTAACAAGTTTAGGACCTAGAGGACTTAACCGTGATACTGCTCAATTCGAAGTTCGTGACGTTCACTCAACTCATTATGGACGTATATGTCCAATTGAAACACCCGAAGGACCAAACATTGGACTTATTTTAAATATGGCATCATATGCCAAAATAGATGATTATGGATTTATCCAAACTCCATATTTCAAAGTAAATGATGGAGTAGTTGATTTTAATGATATTAGATATTTAACAGCTATAGAAGAAATCAATTTTACTTTTGCTCAATCATCAATAAACATTGATGAAGAAACAGGTGAAATATTAGATGAAAGAGTAATGAGTAGAAAAAATAATGAATATATTGAATTAGATAAAAAAGAAATTGATTATATTGGGGTCACAAGTAGACAAATGACATCAATTTCAGCATCTGCAATTCCATTTTTAGAAAACGATGACGCTAACCGTGCTCTTATGGGTTCAAACATGCAACGTCAAGCAGTTCCTTTAATTAAACCAGAAGCACCATTAGTTGCGACTGGAGTTGAAGCTGACATTGCAAGATTTAGTGCTTCAAACGTTAGAGCAACAAAAGATGGAATCGTAACTTATGTAGATGCAAATGAAATTAGAATTCAAAGCGACGACGAAAAGAAACCTTCAATTTATTTCTTAAGAACTTTTGAACGTTCAAATCAAGGAACAGTTATTCATCAAAAACCACTTGTAAAAGTTGGACAAGAAATTAAAGCAGGAGATTTATTAACCGATGGACCAAGTATGGAAAATGGTGAGCTTGCTTTAGGTAAAAACGTATTAGTTGGATTTAGTACATGATTTGGATACAACTATGAAGATGCTGTTATCTTAAATGAAAAACTAGTTAAAGAAGATGTTTATACATCAATTCATATTGAAGAACAAACTATTCAATTCCGTCGTTCAAAAGCAGGAGATGATATTTTAACAAGTGATATCCCTAATGCTTCAAATCGTTCAAAACGTTTCCTTGGTGAAGATGGAATAGTTATTATTGGTTCAGAAGTAGGACCTGGTGATATTTTAGTTGGAAGAATTAGTCCAAAAGCTGAAGAAAACCCATCACCTGAAGAAAAATTAATGGCTGCTATTTTCGGTCAAAAAACTTCAACTCATAAAGATACTTCTTTAAAAGTTAAACATGGGCACGGAGGAACTGTTGTTGCTGTTGACGTTTTAAGAAGAGATACAGATGATACTAATTTAGAAGATGGAATTGAAATGATTGTTAAAGTTTCAATTGCTCAAAAACGTAAAATCAAAGTTGGGGATAAAATGGCTGGGCGTCATGGTAACAAAGGGGTTGTTTCAATCATTTTACCTGAAGAAGATATGCCATATTTAGCAGATGGAACACCATTAGATATTTTATTAAATCCACAAGGGGTACCATCTCGTATGAACATAGGTCAAGTGCTTGAATTGCACCTAGGACTTGCTGCTAGAAAATTAAATTGTAAATTTGTTTCTCCAGTATTTGATGGAATTAGTTATAAACAAATTCAAGAAATTCAAAAAGAAGCAGGAATTGATCCATCAGGAAAAATGACAGTATATAGTGGAAAAACAGGTGAACCATTTGACAATCCAATTTCAGTGGGAGTTATGTATTATCTAAAACTTTACCACATGGTTGATGACAAAATGCATGCACGTAGTGTCGGACCTTATTCACTAATTACTCAACAACCTCTAGGAGGAAAAAGTCAAAACGGGGGACAAAGATTTGGGGAAATGGAAACATGAGCTATTGAATCTTATGGTGCAACAAATGTCCTTCAAGAATTATTAACATATAAATCCGATAATATAATTGGACGTAATATGTTATATAACGCGCTAGCAACTGGAACAAAAATTCCTACACCTGGAATGCCTGAATCATTTAGCGTTCTTGCTTATGAATTAAGAGGATTAGGAATAAAACTAGAAGTTCACGAAAGAACTGAAAAAACACAAAACAATCAAGAAGCAAAAGGAGATAATTAATATGTCTAATACACCTAAAAGCCGTAAATATGCAAATTTAGATGAAAATAAAATTGAAAAAATATCTCTAGCGCTTGCAACTTCAGAAGATATAAGAACTTGAAGTCACGGGGAAGTTACAAAACCTGAAACAATTAACTATAAATCATATAAACCAGAACGTCATGGGTTATTTGATGAGTTAATTTTTGGACCAATGATTGACTATCGTTGTCCAATTTGTGGTCATAAATATAAAAAAGTTAATGAAGTTAATGTTTGTGTTAGAACTGAACTTTGTAGAATTGAAAGACCAGAAATTTTACCTAAAATAGCTCGTCGTAATCACATGGGACATATTCATTTAAATAGCCCTGTTGTTCACTTTTGATACTTTAAAGTTGATCACTCAATTTTAGCTAAATTATTAGGATTAAAAGTTGAAGGAACACAAGAATACGTTAAACGTTCAAATCTTGAAAACTTAATCTATTACAAAAGTCATATTGTTTTAGAAAGTGGTGGATTATCAAGTTTACCTAAAAATAAAATCATTGATATAAATAACGCTGGTCCAATTTATCATGAAGCTCTTAATGAAATTGCCTTAAATTATGAAGAAGGTAGTGAAGAAAGAGAAGAAATTGATGAAGCAATAGCATCTGTTATTGAAAAATCAGAATCAAAAATTGGTCAAGACCATGGAATTGACTTTTATGAATTCAATGATATTATTGAAGAATATTCAGATGCAAAAATTGGAACTGGATCAGAAGCAATTGAATATTTACTTAAAAAAATAGACTTGCACAAGGAACAAAAAGAAGTTTCTGACGCAATTCAAAAAATTAATCAAGAAGAATATGCAAATGGACAAATAACTTCTACCCTTAAAACAAGTCGTGAAAAATTATATAAACGTTTACAAGTTATTAATTCATTTATAGAAAGTGGTCAAGAACCAACTTCTATGTTGATTTATGATTTACCAGTTATACCTGCTGACTTACGTCCACTAATTCAATTAGATGGAGGGCGTCACTCTACATCTGATATTAATGAATTATACCGTCGTGTAATTATTAGAAATAATCGTTTAAAACAATGACAAGAAAAACAAGCTCCAGTTTTATTAATTCAAAACGAATTAAGAATGATTCAAGAAGCTGTTGATGCTTTAATCGATAATGCTCGTCGTAGTCCAAGTCCTGTTTTAAGTAAAGATAACCGTCCATTTAAGAGTATTTCAGATGCACTTACTGGTAAAAAAGGTCGTTTTAGACAAAACTTACTAGGAAAACGTGTTGACTATTCAGGGCGTAGTGTTATAGTTGTTGGCCCAAATTTAAAAATGCACCAATGTGGAATACCACGTGAAATGGCTGCAAAATTATTTGAACCATGAATTATTAACCGTTTAATTGAAAAAGAAGTTGTAAGTACAATTAAGCAAGCTAAAAAATTAATAGAAGATGAAAATTCAATTATTTGACCTCACGTAGCTGAAGCTATTAAGGGAAGATTAGTTTTACTTAATCGTGCTCCAACGCTTCACCGTTTAAGTATTCAAGCTTTTGAACCTGTTTTAGTTAGAGGAAAAGCTATGCGTCTACACCCATTAGTTTGTGCCGCATTTAACGCCGATTTCGATGGGGATCAAATGGCAGTTCACGTACCAGTTTCTGAAGCAGCTCTTTTAGAAGCAAGGGAATTAATGTTAGCAAATAAAAATATTTTAGGACCTAAAGATGGAGAACCTATTATTAACCCATCACAAGATATGATTTTAGGACTATATTATCTAACATTAGAAAAACGTGAAGCAAAAGGTGAAGGAAGATTCTTTAGTAATTTTGAACACATGATGAGAGCATATGAAGAGAAAAAAGTTGATCTTCACGCTCGTGTTGCATTACCAATTGATGCTATTAAAGAAAAATTAGACTTTTATAATCCAGATGATAAATATATAGTAAGTAGTGTTGGTAAATTTATTTTCAATAGCGTTTTCCCTAAATCATTCCCTTTTATTCATAGTGGGGACTTTTCAGACGATCTTGAAGAAATTAAACGTTATTCACGTCAATTTATTTTAAAACCACGTCAAAACATTTATGAATTTATTAAAATGGAAAGCCCTATCCAAAAAGCTTTCACAAAGAAAAATATTGCTAAAATCGTTCGTTTAGCATTTAATCAATATGTAAGTTCAATTACAATCGAAGATATTGCAAAAGTTATTAATAATATAACTGCAGATAATTATCACGAAGTAATGACAGAATTTATTAAAATCGATAATTATCGTGGTGAAAAATTATCATCAATTCATGCTAAATTATTAGCAAGATTCACAAAAGAAGAATTTGAGTTAAATTACAATGCAAATAAAATTGTAAAAGAGGGAGAAAACCCTGTTGTAGTTAATGCAAAAGAAAAAGCTAAAATTTTAGATGGTGTTTGATTTAAATATACAAATATAGTTGCATCTATTCTTGATAGAATTAAGGAACTAGGATTCAAATATTCAACAATTAGTGGAATAAGTATTTCAATTAATGATATTATTGAAACCGATAAAAAACAAGAATATATTCAAGAAGGTGATGAATATATTGAAAAATTAAAAGAATTCTATCAAAGTGGAGAATTAACTGACGATGATAGATATAACTTAACAATCAAAAAATGAACAGAAGTTAAAGAAAATATCCAACAAGAATTAAAACAAGTTATAAAAGATAATGTTGAAAACCCAGTTATCATGATGATTGATTCAGGTGCTAGGGGAACAATTAATAACTATGTTCAATTAGCTGGTATGCGTGGACTTATGGCCAATAATACCAAAACCCTAAAAGCCGATGCTAAAAATGACCGTGTTGTTAGATCTACAGTTGAAGTTCCTGTTAAAAGTTCATTCCTTGAAGGATTAACAGCTTATGAGTTCTATTCATCAACCCATGGGGCTCGTAAAGGTCTAACAGATACCGCGCTTAATACTGCAAAAAGTGGTTACTTAACACGTCGTTTAGTAGATGTTGCTCAAAATATAGTTGTAAAAGAAGAAAATTGTGGTAGTGATTATGGATTCATTATAAGAGATATAATTGATACCAAAACACAACAAACAATTGTTTCATTAGTAGATAGAATTGAAGGTCGTTTTACAAATAAAGATATTTATGATAAACACGGAAATTTAATTATTGCTAAAGATAAATTAATTAGTCAAGAAATTGCTAAGAGAATTAAAAATGAAGGAATAAAAGAAGTTGAAATTCGTTCAATTTTTGGATGTAATACACGTAATGGTGTATGTAAACACTGTTTTGGTAAAGATTTAGCAACAAATAGATTAGTAAATATCGGAGAAGCTGTAGGAATTATTGCAGCTCAAAGTATCGGGGAACCTGGAACACAACTTACAATGCGTACATTCCACTCAGGTGGGGTTGCTGGTGTTGAAGATATTACCGGTGGGTTTACTCGTTTAATCGAATTAATAGATGCTTATGAACAACCATGAGGAACGCCTGCAGTAATTAGTCCTGTAAATGGAAAAGTTATTGAAATTGCTCAAGGTTCAGATGATAGTCATTTTGTAATTAAAATTGAATATCAAAATTCACAAAAACAAACAGCAATTAAAAATGAAGCTGTTTATACTAAGAAAAAACTAAGAGTAGCAGTAGGGGATCAAGTAAGAATAGGACAAAAACTTTCAGAAGGTCCAATTATTTTAAAAGATCTATTACAAATTGCAGATGCTCATGCAGTACAAAATTATTTATTAAAAGAAATTCAAAAAATCTATCGTTCTCAAGGTATAGCTATTAGTGATAAATATATTGAAATAATTGTTCGTCAAATGATGTCAAAAGTTGTTATTTATGATGCGGGAGATAGTAAATTCTTTGCTGGGGCTATTGTTGATATTTTTGATTATCAAGATGAAGCTGGGAAATTACTTTCAGAAGGTAAAAAACCTCCATATGGTAATGTAATCATTAAAGGAGCAAAACAAACCCCATTACTTTCTGATTCATTCTTAGCAGCTGCTTCATATCAAGAAACAACTAAAATATTAGTTCATGCAGCCATTTCTAATCAAGTAGATCCATTAGAAGGTCTAAAAGAAAATATTATAGTCGGTAAAAAAATTCCAGCAGGAACAAACTTTGCACAAGCTGCAAATACAGTAAAATACAATATAAAACCATCAATAAGTTACTTTACGACAAATGAAACTGAAGAAAATCTAAATTTAGATTTCATTAATGAAGCTTCATATCAATTCCAAAATGATTTAGATGAAATTAAAAATCAAATTGAATCTGAAAGCGAAGCAGAAGAAGAAATTTTTGATGAAGAAACTTCCGAAGAAGAATAATTAATAAGAAAATGAAATTTGTTTAAATAACAGATTTCATTTTATTTTTGGGAATTATTTTATGCAAAAATCAATAATATGCGAATATATTAAATCTTTTTATTAAAAAGTAATATAATTTTTCCATTATTTACAAGAATAAAACATTATGGAGAAAAAAATGAAATCAAAAAATAAACCACTAGCAAATATTATTGGAGTTGCAATTAGTCTAGGATTAATTATTGCACCTATTGCTATAACTACTTCACTTATTTCATCTAAAAAAGATGAACCTGAACAAAAAATTACACCTAAAAAAGAAATTAATATTGAATTAAATATTACTAAAAAAACATTACCAGAAGTTAAAGCAGAATTTAATAATAATATTAAAAATGAATGAAAACAATTAAAATCACTAAATGACACAACAAAAAACACAGCTATTAAAAGCAAAGTTGAAACATTATCAAATTCAATTTTGGATAATTTAAACAAAAATATTGAAAAAGTTCAAACTACACTTAAAGATGTAGTTTCTGAAGAACAATTAATCCAAATTACAAATATGTATTCACAAGCTTCAAGTATTTTGAATAAAAAATTAAAAGATATTTTAGATTCACTAATTGTTGCAGTAAATAACGATCAAGAAATTAATGATGGTCTTGCATTTGTTAAAGGAAAATTAAATGTTGAAACACTAAATAATTTAAAATTTTCACTAGTAACAGTATTAGATGGAAACTTAAATAACATAAAGGGAATAGAAAAATCAGTATTTAATTCACTAAAAGAAAATGAAAGTACAAAAAATATTGCTGTACTTGATACTTTTATAGAAAAAATGAACGAATTTTATAACACTGAAATTAAAACATTAATAACAGAAATTCAAAACATAAGTTTTGATAATTTAGCATCTGAAGGAATTGAAGCACAAGTTGCTAAATTTAAAACTGTTTTAGATAAATTTAAAGAAGATTCAAGAGTTAAAGCTCACGAATTACTAACAAACGAAGAAGATTACAACACAATTAAAGGTATTCTTTACCCTAAATTTGAAACATTATTTAATATTGCATTACAAAGTGAAACATTATTAAAAGAGAAAACAAAAGAATTAGTAGAAATTATTAACACTATTATTAAATAATTGTAGATATTAGGAGCAATACCTATATAAGGTTGCTTCTAATTTTTTTAAAGGAAAACTATGAAAAAGAAAAAAATTATTTTATGCACTGCTACAATGAGTATTTTAACTCTTAGTCCGATTGCATTATACTCATGCGCTCAACCAAATATTGTTAATCCAAATGCCCTAAAAGAAAATGAACAAGAAAAGAAAGAATCACCTTTAGATACTTATTTAAAAAGCAAAGATATTTCTTTAAATATTAATAACATAAATGATGTTTTTGCATCTGATATAAACTATACTAACATTACTTTAAAAAACAAAGATAATAATCAAATTATTTTTCAAATTCAAAATATGATTTCAAATGATGAAAATGGTTCATTAACTATTAAATATTATGTAAGACAAAAAGATAATCAAAACATTTGACAAAATTCAAATGTTATAACAAAAACTATTACAGGTTTTAAAACTATATCAAAAGATATTAATCAAGAAATAAATAATCTTTCAATTGATGTAGCAGAAGAATTAAAACAATTTTTACCTTCACAAATTACTACTAATACAACAAATTTTCAAATAAAAAACTACAATAGCGAAAATTATTTACTGGATTTTGTCAATATAGAAGCTAAAGATAATGAAGGCAATATTGATATAACTTTAAAATTAAAAAGTAAATTTAAAGATTCTATTGTTTCAAATGAAAGAAAAGTTACTCTTAATAACTTTTTAACAACGGATAAATATATTCTAAATAACTTAAATTCTGAATTTAGTAAAATTAACAAGTTAGAATTAAAAGATGATATTAATAAACAAGAAACAAAGCCATCAAAAATAAATAAAGAATCAGATTTTAAAGTTATAGATAATGAAAAATATAACGTTATTATCAACTCATTAACAACAAACGATGAAACTGGTGAATTAACTATTAATTTTAAAATTCAATCTAAAGAAAATTCAAATATTCAAACAGAACCCAAAGAACTTATTATCAATAACTTTTTAACAAATAATGAAGATGAAAGACAACAAACATTAAAATATTTAAATTCATTAGGTAAATTGCACACATTAAAAGATGCACAAAATAAAGAAAATACACTTCCAAGTGATGTAAATGATGATCAAATATTAGTTAATAATCTTGCGGAAAATGTAGAAATTATTGCTAAACAAATTACTAAAAATAATGACTTAGGAACAATAAATATTGAATACAAACTACAAAAATTCAATGAGTCATTAAAAGAAAATATTATAACAAAACCTATTACTGAAATTATTTCAGGTTTTTTAACAACACGTCAAAAAGAAATAAATGAAGAAAAACAAAGATTAACTTCAATTTCAGAAGATAAAAATAATTATTTCAAAAATGATGGAACACCACTATCTAAAACATATATAGAAGAATTAAATATAGATGATTTAAAAACTACATATGAAGCAATCAATTTTAAATTAGATAATATAAAAACAGATGAAAATTGAAAAAATGTAGATGCTGGAACAATAACATTTAATGCTGATATTATTAGTTTAAAACCCCAATTTAGTGATTTAGTATTTAATCAAACTATTACCATATCAGGATTACAAAATAAAAATTCATTAAATAATGACAAAAAAGAAATAAAGGCAAAATTTGACAAAGAATTTGAAGAATTTTTTGAAAATAGTAAAGAAGAAATTATAAATACTTTTGATGTAAATCATACAGATACTACTAAAAAAGCAAAATTACAAAAAGCTAAAGAAAAAGTAGAAGCTGGGTTACATAAAGAGTTAGCTTATGAATTGTACAATAAAATGGATGAAATGGCAAGTTCAATTTTACAAGAATATAATAAAATTTATGGATACAACAATGAACTAAAAACTCTATACAATGATTTATTAACATCATTGAAAATTTCAACAAAAACCTATGAAAATGTATTTTTAACTGCAACAAGAAAAAATATAGTTAATCCCGAAGGTGGATTCTTTAAAACATTGTATTCAATATTAAGTCATGATAATTTAAGTAATTTTGGTAAGTTAACAGTGGATTATTTTGAACACATAGGTGAAATATTTACCAAATTAAGAACTGAAAATAAACTTGCTTTAGACGCTTTAAAAAACGATCAAAAGTTTGAATTAGTTAAAAATTTAGATGAAATAATTGAAAAGATTTTGAGTGCAATTGATGATCAAGCAAATAAAGTGATTGATGATTTAAAATATGATGCAACAGATTGAAAAATTATATTTTTTGGTAAAAAACAAAATTTTTCTCTTTTCCAAAATTCTCATTTATCAAAAAATGGAACTAATATAGAAAATAGTGATTTAGGTAGAAGATGATTGCTTTTACGAGGTGGATGAAATATATTATTTTCAACATCAAGACATGAAAAAAACTTAGAATCCAATATTGATGACATATTGAATAACACTAATTTAAATTTAGAACAAAAAAATCAATTAAAAGAATTAACAAAAAATATTTTTAAATTTTATACAGGAATTATAGAAAAAAGTCAAAAATCTATATGATCTATATCTTCTGGTACTCTTGTTGGTTCAGCAAGTGATGCATCTAATTAATATTTATTTACGATATTAATTTAAAAATAATTAACTAAAAAACAAATCTACTCTTATTTATAATTATGGGTGGATTTTTTATTTATTTTGATTTTATAGTCAAATATGTAAAAAATCATCAATAATTGTAAGCTATTTTGATAATTTTAAAATTGCTATATAATTAAAACATGTCAAATTATAATTCAAATGATTTAAAAGTTTTAAAAGGTTTAGAAGCCGTTAGAAAAAGACCTGGAATGTATATTGGTTCAACTGATATAAATGGATTACATCACCTAGTTTGAGAAATTTTAGATAATGCTTTTGATGAAGCATTAGCAGGTTATGCAAAAAATATTAGTATTACATTAGAAAAAGATAATTCTGTTATTATTGAAGACGATGGGCGTGGTATACCTGTTGATATACATCCTGAAACAAAAAAAACTGGTGTTGAGTTAGTTTTTACCGAACTTCATGCAGGTGGAAAATTTGATGGCAATGCATATAAAGTATCTGGTGGTTTACACGGTGTTGGAAGTAGTGTTGTAAATGCTTTAAGTACAAAATTAGTGGCTACTGTTTATAAAAATAATTATGAATATGTTACAGAGTTTTCTCAAGAAACTATTACAAAACACACAACAAAAGTACAAAAAACAACAAAACATGGAACAAAAATACAATTTTGAGCTGATCCATTAATTTTTAAAAAAATAAAATTTTCAAAAGATACAATAATAGAAAAATTGCGTGAAACTAGTTTTTTAATTCCTGAAATAAAAATTCATTTTATTGATAAAATTAGCAATTTTGAAAATACTTATCAAACTCAAAATGGAATAAAAGAATATATTAGTTTTATTAACGAAAATAAAGATATTATTAGTGATGTAATTTCATTTCAAGGTACTTATCAGGGTATTGAAATTGATGTTGCTTTTCAGTACTCTGATACATATTCAGAGTTAATTTTATCATTTGTGAATAACGTTAAAACACATGATGGTGGTACTCATGAAACCGGATTTAAATCAGCATTAACAAAATTAATAAATGAATACGCAAATGAAAAAGGATTTATGAAAAATAAATCTTTTGATGGATCTGATATAAGAGAAGGTTTAAGTGCTATTATTAGTCTTAAAGTGCCTGAAAAAATTCTGGAATTTGTAGGACAAACTAAAGATAAATTAGGTACACCTCAGGCACGTGAAGCATTAGAAGAATTATTATCTAATAAATTTAGACATTTTTTAATTGAAAACAAAAACGAAGCACAAAAAATTTTAAACAAAATTAAAAAATCATATGATGCACGAAACGCAGCAAAAAATGCAAGAAATGAAATAAGAAAAGTTAAAAGTAAATTAGATAATAAAAAATTAATAAGTTCTAAATTAACACCAGCTCAATCTAAAAATGCAAAAGAAAGAGAATTGTTTTTAGTCGAAGGTGATTCAGCGGGTGGTTCAGCAAAACAAGGTCGTAATTCCAAAACTCAAGCAATTTTACCACTTAAAGGTAAAGTTGTTAATGCCGAAAAAGAAAAATTATTAGATATTTTAAAAAATGAAGAATTAGCAACTATTATAAATATTTTAGGTACTGGTTTAGCAGATGATTTTAATATAAAAAATCTTCAATACGACAAAATCATAATTATGACAGATGCTGATACAGATGGAGCTCATATTCAAATTCTTTTATTAACATTTTTCTTTAGATACATGAAACAATTAATTGAAAATGGAAACATTTATATTGCTTTACCTCCCTTATTTAAAGTTTCTGGAACTAAAGCAAGACAAACAAATACAATTGAATACGTTTGATTAGAAGAAGATTTAAAACCTACAGTTGAACAATTTAGTTCATATAATATACAAAGATATAAAGGTTTAGGGGAAATGAATGCGGATCAATTATGAGAAACAACAATGAATCCTCAAACAAGAACATTAATTAAAGTAACAGTTGATGATGCAATAAAAGCAGAAAAAAGAGTTTCAATTTTTATGGGAAAAAATTCAGAACCAAGAAAACAATGAATTGAAAGCAATATTGACTTCAGTATTGAAGATGATTTTAAAATTTAAGGAATAACATGGCTAAAATTAAAAATAATGAAATTATTGAAAAAATAATAAATCAATCCCTAGATACAATTATGTCACAAGGTTTTAGCAGATATTCAAAATATATCATCCAACAAAGAGCAATTCCTGATGCTCGTGATGGTTTAAAACCTGTTCAAAGAAGAATTTTATTTAGTATGTTCCAAATGAATTTAACTCATGATAAACCTTTTAAAAAATCTGCAAGAGTTGTCGGGGAAGTAATTGGTAAGTATCATCCCCATGGTGATAGTAGTATTTATGAAGCACTAATAAGAATGTCACAGGAATGAAAAATGGCTCTTCCTGTTGTTGAAATGCATGGAAACAAAGGATCTATTGACGATGATCCAGCTGCAGCTATGCGTTATACTGAAACAAGATTAGAAAAAATTTCTAGTTTACTTTTAGGAAATATCGATAAAAAAATTGTTTCTTTTGTTCCAAATTTTGATGATTCTGAGTATGAACCCACTGTATTACCTGCATTATTTCCTAATCTGCTTGCAAATGGTGCAAAAGGTATTGCAGAAGGTTATGCAACTGATATTCCACCACATAATTTAAATGAGCTTTTAGATGCAAGTATTGAAATTATTAAAAACCCAGAAATTACCTTACAAAAATTACAAAAAATTATTAAAGGTCCTGATTTTCCTACTGGTGCTACAATAAGTGACATTGATGGTTTTAAAGAAGCTTTTGAAACTGGAAAAGGTAAAATTTCAATTTATTCAAAAATAAATTTTGATACTAATAAAAATAATGGAATAATCGGCCTTGAAGTTAAAGAAATTCCTTATGGTGTTATAAAAATCGAACTAGTTAAACAAATTCAAAATTTAATTATTAATAAAACTATTAATGGTATTAAAGAAGTAAGAGATCAATCTAATCGTGAAGGTATTTGTATTTATATTGAACTAGAAAAAGACACAAATGCAAAAGCTATTTTAGATTTTTTATACCAAAAAACAGATTTAAAAGTTTATTATAACTACAATATGGTTGCTATTTCAGATAATGCACCTAAATTATTAGGAATTAAAGAACTTTTAGAAATTTATATCGAACATTTAAAAAATTGTGAACAATTAAGTCTTCAATATGATTTTGAAAAATTATCAAAAAGATTAGAAATTATTTTGGGATTTATTAAAGTATCTGAAATATCTGATCAAGTTATTGAAGTAATTAAAAATTCAGATAATTCTAAAAAAGGTGTTATTGAAAATTTAATCAAAATTTTTGATTTTACAGAAATTCAAGCGACTGCAATTGCTGAATTACGTTTATATAGATTATCAAAAATGGATCAACAACAATATTTAGAAGAAAAAATTAGATTAGAATCAGAAATTTCTAGAATTTCTAATTTATTAAACAATGAAGAAGACTTTAAAAAATATTTAATTGATCTTTTAGTTAATATAAAACAAACATATGGAATCAAAAGACGCAGTGAAATTTCTGCTGAAAATATTGAAATTAATATAAATGAAAAAGATTTAGTAAAAAGTGAAGATTTTTGATGTTATGTAACAGTTGATGGATACATTAAAAAAATTTCACAGAAAATATATTCAGCTAACGAAATTAGCACATTTGGTATTAAAGAAAATGATGTAATTCAGTATATTTCAAACATTAATTCGCACTCAAAATTACTGTGTTTTACATCACAAGGTAATTATTTTATTTTAGATGCATTTACATTAAAAGATTCAGGTTGAAAAGATTTAGGTTATCATATAAGTGATTATGTAAAATTATCTGATAATGAAAAAATTATAAGTGTATTTAACATTGAAGATTTATCACTTAATTTATTATTTTTAGCAGTTTCTAAACGAGGTGCCGCTAAAAAAGTTAAGTTAGCAGAATTTTCGCAAACAACTGCACGAAAATTCAATTGCATGAAAATAAAATCAAATGATGAAATTATTGATGTTAAAATATCAACAAATGATAAAAAAGTTATTTTTATTTTGAATGATGGTTTATATCATTTTTTTGATGAAACTCAAATACCAATTTATTCTTTAAAAGCAAGCGGAATTACTGCTGTGAAATTATTTGAAAATTCAGTTAACAAAATTGAATTATTAAGTGATGAAGATGAATTAATTCTTGCAAATAATCGTGGACAATTTAAAAGAATTGCTGCTAAAAACATTAAAGAAGTAAAAAGACAAAATGTCGCAAAAGTGTTGTATTGACCTTTAAAAACAGTACCATTTTCAGTAATAGATGCTTTAAAATTCCAAAAAAACTTAGAATTTTATTACTTAGATAATGAAAATAAAATTAATGTTTATAATACAAATAATATTTCAACTTCTAATGTACAAGAAAACTTTAGCAATCCAAAAATAAGTATCAATAATTTAGGTAGATTTATTTATAATAAAAACATAGATTCTAATTCAAAAGATTTTTTATATAATGACACCGAAAATATTCAATTAGAAAAACCAAAAAAAGAAATACCAAAAGAAATAGAAAAACCTGTTCTTTTAGAACAAAAACCAAAACAAAATAGCGAAGAAACAATCAAAAGAGCTGAATGATTAGATGTAGATGAATTAATCAATTCTGCTCTTAAAAAAGCAAAATAATTGCTTTATCATTTATAATATTATTTATAACATTTTAGGAGGCTTAATATGCGTAAAGAAATTAGACTAAGAAATAAAGTTCGTGCAGAAAAAAGAGCTAAAAAATTAGCAAAAGAACAAGCACGTGACTTAAGAAGAGCACAAAAATTAGCATCTTCTAACTAAGATAATTAAACATTTATTAAATAATTTAATATTAACCTTAGAGTTAATATTTTTTTATTTATATTATCTAAATAAAAATGTATAAATTTAATATAAAATTATTATATTAAAGGAGTTTTATGAAAAAAGTTATTGATGATTTAATTGAAAGAAAAATACTAAAAGATATTTCAAATACTGAGAAATTAAACAAAATCAACACAAATCATGCAATTTATACTGGTTTTGATCCTACTGCTAAAAGCTTACATTTAGGTAATTTTATTCATATCATTAATTTAATGAGATTTAAAAAGCAAGGTTATAGAGCAATTGCTTTAGTTGGTGGAATTACTGGAATGATTGGTGATCCAAGTTTTAGAGATAGTGAAAGAAAATTTTTAGATGCCAAGACACTTTTAGATAACAAAAATCATATAATTAAACAACTTGAAAGTTTTGGGCTTGAAGTTATTGATAATTTAGAGTTTTATAAAAATATGCACATAGCTGACTTTTTAAAACTTGTTGGAACAAAAATTAATATAAATTATATGTTAGCAAAAGATTCTGTTAAGCAAAGATTAGCACATGGTATGACATTTACTGAATTTTCCTATCAATTAATTCAAGGTTGAGATTTTAAATATTTATATGAAAATGAAAATGTTTGCATACAAATGGGTGGAAGTGACCAATGAGGAAATATAACAACAGGATTAGAATTTATTAAAAATTTTCATGGAGATGATCATTTAGCATTGGCAATTACTAGTAATCTTTTAACAGATGCTAATGGTAATAAAATAGGAAAAAGTTCTGGTGGTGGTAGTTTATGATTAGATAAAGAATTAACCAGCCCTTATAATGTTTATCAATATTTATTAAATCAAAGTGATAATGATGTTGAAAAATTATTGAATTGACTTACTTTTTTAGAAACTTCTGAAATAAAAAACATCATATATGAACATACTAAAAATCCCAAGTTAAGATTAGCTCAAAAAACTCTTGCTTTTGAAACTACAGCTATTATTCACGGAAAAGAAACAGCTCAAAAATGTGTTGAAATTTCTGATAAATTATTTAAAAATAATATTTTAGATTTAACATTAGAAGATATTAACTTATTACAAGGTTTTTTAAGAACATTTGAATATAAAAATGAATCTATTATTGATTTTATAGTTGAAAATAAAATATTAAGCAGTAGAAGAGAATTTAGAGAATTTTTAAATAATAAAGCTCTAAGCATTGATTCAAACCAAATAGAAGATGAGAATCAAAAAATTACA
The DNA here is from genome assembly GCF_018914005.1 of Mycoplasma zalophi. Taxonomy (NCBI): domain Bacteria; kingdom Bacillati; phylum Mycoplasmatota; class Mollicutes; order Mycoplasmatales; family Mycoplasmataceae; genus Mycoplasma; species Mycoplasma zalophi. The sequence continues at coordinate 144,565 of NZ_JAHMHI010000001.1, read as the reverse complement.
TTTAATAATTTTGATAATAAATATGCTATTTTAAAAAAGGGTAAAAAAGAATTTATTATTATTAAAAATAATATTTAAAATGCACAAGTAAGTTAGGTAAAAAAATTGACACTTCAAAATAAAGAAGTATTATTTTTGTGTCAAAACATTTTACATTTGAACAACAAAAAGTTAAATATTGCAAAATTATTGATCGAACGGATTTTAAAACAGCATTAATACAGTTTTTAATATACAATGAAGAAAAAATAAATATTATTGTTGAGATCTAGATAAAAAACAAAAGAGAAATATAAATCAAATCGTTATGGTAGTATATCACTTTAAAAGTAATATAAACTTTATAATTTAATGAGGTGTAAAATATGAATAGAACTTTTGAAAGTTTTTATTATAGTGGTGATGGTATGATTTATAATTTGTTTGTTATTGAAAATGAATGTAAACACTCGAACAATATTATAAAATATTATGATAAAATTTTTTGCCCCGAATGTAAAGAGGTTAAATTAAGATTTACTCATGAAACTAAAAAAAAGATGAGCTTTTTTATCAAAATATCCACCATCAATTCATGTATATAGTTGCACATTTTTATATAATTATGAATCTCAAAATACAAAAAAATATATTCAAAAATTATTCACAAAAGACCAAATAAGCGATAGACTTCAATCAGTATTAAATTTATTATCAAAACCTATAAAAAAAGAAGAATTGAATGAAATAACAATTACTCATAATAACAATTATACAAATACAAAAAAAATATATACAAACAATTTTGGAACATTATTTTAAAGAAGGTCTATAAATAATCCCCTGAACAAATCAGATGAAAATGAATTATTTATTTTTTACAGAAAAGTAAAATTAAAAAACAAAGAAATCCAAACTCAAAATGGAATTTGTTTTAGTTTACTTATAAAAGTAAAAGCAGTGAATCAATGAAAGGAACAAACAAGTATTTTCAGATATAAAAATAAAGATAAAATTTATGACTTTGTAGTATTAGGTTACATTGAATCTTATAAAAATGTTTTACGAATAAGAACCAATGATTTTTCTTTAGTTGTGTTTAGAGAGGCCACAACAGAAGAATAATACATCTTGCAAAAAATTCATGATTTTTTCAAAAATTCCAAAGTTAAAAGCACCACTAAAGCAAGTAGTTTTTCATTTTTTTTAAAAATATTTAACATTGTTTTTAATTAGAATCATGTTTATACCTTTATATAATTGGAGGACTTATCTGGATTTGAACCAGAATTGCGTTGTAAACAAAGCACGTTTTGCATTAAACTACATGTCCATATACATGACTCATTTTTTACCTAATTAAAATTTCAGAATTAAATATCTTTCACTTTTAAAATTATTCTGTAAAACTATTTTTTGACTTAATTTATGTGAAGAGAATTTTTTACCAAAAAGAGCTTTAGATTTAAATTTTTCAATCGTAAATCATCATGCAGATTTTAATCCTAATAAAAGTAAAATTTTCATTGCATTACCACCCTTGATAACTACATAAATTTCACCCTTTTTTCTAAGATTAATTTTTTTCAATTTTAGAAGATTTTTTTCTTTTAAAAATGCTTCATCTAAGATATTTAAATCTACCATTTTTTTAATCGCTAAATTAACAGTAGATTTCTTAAATCCAAGTTCGCTAATTAAATCATTTTTAGAAAGATTAATATTTGAATTTCTGTAGATTCTAATTGTTATAAAAATTTTTAATAAAACAAGATCTCCAGATAATTTATTTTTTCAACTTTCAGAAATAACAAGTTTTCCACTTTTTATGAATTTTCTAATGTGATCTAAATTTTGCTTGTCATATTTTTTCTGGTTGTATTTATTTTCAAAATTTAAATTGTTATAAAAATCTTTGATGCTCTTATAGTCGCATTCATTCTCCATTATCTTTAATTCACTTCATACACTCATAAATAACCTACATTCAATTTAAAAATCTTTTTTATTTTGTGATCTCTCCAAGTTTAAATAAACACCTTTTTTTTGACACAAAAGCAATATTTTTATCGAGCTCTGTTGAAATTTTATTGATAAACATTATGGTTTTTGATTTATCTTTTTAGATAAATTTGTTAAATTTTTGTGTGCTTCTTTTCTACCATTTTTAACTCATACCATATGTCTAAAATCCGCGTGTTTTTAGGTTTTTGATCATACTAGCATGGGTCATATTTTTTTGATCTTCAGGTATTTCATACTGATAAAAATATCTTCAGTTTAGGCAAAATTAAACATTTATCCTTATATTTCAGCTAAATATAGAGTAATAGTGTTTAATTATTCAATCAATTTGACTAATGCTAATTTTTCTTGAATGCTGATTTTTTAAATTCTTATGCATAATTATTATTTGACTTTCATTTGTCAGTTGTTTTCTAAGTTTATAAATCGTTTTTGTTGAAATATTTAATGCTAGCGACAATGTTCTGGTTGTTGCTTTTCGATTATTTTTTATATATTCCAATTGATATCTTTTGTTGATTTCGTAATTGCTTTTTTCATAACGTTAATGCTTTATTAGAAATTGGAACTTTTGTTTTTTATTTCATAAAAATATTTTTATAAATTATTTGTTATAATTAAGGTAATTAAATATCATTAAGGAGATATTATGTGATTCAAATATTTATTCTGACATTTATTATCATATTTATTCCCACATCTAACTACTTTAGAAAAAATAGTACTTCTAAGTCCAATTATTATCCCTTTATTAATTGCTTTATTGATGATTCTTAAAATGTTTGTTGGTTTTGTTATTGATATCATTAAGGAAAAAAATGATGATTGAAATGATATAACCAAGAATTTGAATAATGAAAAAGAAGTTATATCAAATCAAATTTCAAAAAAATCAATAATTGAATCTAATTTTGAATCTTTAAAAGAAATCGAAAAAAATAGATGATTAAAAAAACACCAAGATTTTAAAAATTATAGAGTTTCTGAACAATATCTTAAAGATATGATTTTAACTAATTATTATTACAATGATATAAGTTTAAATGGTAAATAATTAAATAATAATATATTATGATATTATTCATGTATAAAGTATAAAAATATACAAAAAGTTTATAAATAAAAAGAAGTTATACATTATAAAAAAACTAAAAAATATTTTTATTAACTTCTTTATTAATGGTAAGTTGAGTAAGTATTTTATCATCTGTATCTTGTGCTAAAATTGAAGTTAAAGATGATAATATTAAAACTGAAACAGATAAAACTAAACAAAATGATAATAAAGAAGAAACAAAAAAAGATACAATTAAAAAAGAAAATACAAATCAAAGTTCTGATAATGCAGAATCTAAACCAAAAGTAATTGAAGCTCTTGATTTAGAAAAAGCATCTGTAAAAATAGGGTTTAAATTGCCAGAAGATTTAACTTTTAGTAATTTTGGTAATATTAAATTAGCAGATATTAAAATATTTAATGAAAATGCTAATTTAGAAGTTAATTTATTAAATAAACAAATTATAAGTAAAGAAAATGAAAGTTCAGTATATATGCTAAAACATTAGTTTTAGATTATGAAATTATTCAAAAGATAAAAAAGAAAATAAAATATCTAAACAAATTAATCTAAAAAACCATTTACTAAAAAACAACAAGATTTTTTATTAAAAAGTATTGATCTTTATAATTTTAGTAGAATTTACAAAACTTATAATGATCCAAATGCTATAGAACTAGTTAAATTAAATAATTATCTTTATATTTCACCATATAATTTTGTAAATTATTTAAAACAAAATCCAGTTTTTTTAAAAGATTTATTTAGTTTATTTGATCTTAAATTTACATCTTTAAATGAATCTAAATTTGAAGAACATCAATTAATAAAGAAGATTATAGATATTTAACTATAAAATCAGGAATAATTAATGAATATTTTGATTTAGATGTTGAATGTGCAGTTGTTATTGAAAGTGATGAAGCTGTTCCAAATAGATATAAACAAACAAAATCAACTGCTAAATTATATTTTGATATTTACAATAAATTAACAAAACAAAAATTACATGAAGATGTGTTTTGAAACTCAGAAAATGAAGTTAAAGTAACACTTTTCATAAATTAAAACCAAAATTTTTAAAACTCAATATAATTCAGAATTAAGTCAAAATTCTGCTATAGTTAGAGAAACTGAAAAACCAATTAAAATGGTATTACAAGAAACAATAAGTTGAATTTTAAATAATAACTATTAAATACTTAATTATATTTTTTTCAATTAAGATGTATTGTAATAATATTAGTAACTTTTTTAGGGTTTTTGTTTATTTACAATCCTATTACATATCACTATATTAGTTTTAATTTAAAAAGTAAAGTAATTTATTGAACTTTATTTGGTTTTGATTTACTTTAAATTTTTAGTAATTATTTATAAAATTGGATTCACCAAAAAATTAAAAAACTAACTGAAATTGAACTTAAAAATTCAGAATTAAATGAATAAATCTATGTTAAATATTATTAGTTATAATAACTTAATCTTAATTAAATCTTAGAATCTAAATCTCTAAAAGCACCATATTATTATTTAGATAATAATTTAAATTACTTAGAAAAATCCTTTGAAAATAATAAAACTGTAATGGTTTTGGTAAATTTAAATAATATAAAGAATATTCTTTAATAATTAAATTTTGAGATTTAAATAAAGATAATTTATCATTTGCTATATATTTTATTAAAATCAAAGTCTTCTTAAAGATTTTTTAGTGGATTTTGGATATTTCATCATAATTTAGTTGCTTTTCAATTAAATCTTTTAATAAATTTAAATCTAAAATATAACAGTCAATTTTTTTATCAATATAGAAGTGATCTTTAGGGTGTTTTATATCAAAAACTAGGGTATTAATAGTATTTTTAAAGAGTTTAGGTTGTTTTTTTAATTCAGCTGATGAATTAAATAATGAAATATTAAAAACTAAATCTAAAGTAGGGTGAAGATAATAACTAATTAATTTCAAACAAATTCTAATCAAGTTTTTTTTAGTTATTTCATCTATTTTTTTTAATTGATTGTTGGAATTTATTTTATATCGTTTAATGCTTTTAATTAATCATTTTACTCTTGATTTTTTATATGCATTTTTTAATAGATTTTTATAAAAATCTAAGGTAATATTTTTTTTAATAACTTGTTTTCTGTAAATTGAATCTTCAAAGTGTTTGTCTTTAATGATAATAAAATCAAAATAATTTCTTTTTAACTCCCTAATTCAATTAGAACCGCCACCTTTAAACTGAAAATACATAATTTCATCTTTAGGCTGAAAATACATAATTGCATTTTTTAGTTTAGAAATGATAATATCTTCAATGATTTTTTTTGCATCTGGGAATTTAAAATATATTCTAAAAGGTCTATATAATAAATATCAATTAATTAATTTAGTTATTAAAGTATCTAAAAAAGTTTCAGAATCAATAAATTCTTCAAAATGATAATTTAAACTAAGTTCTAAAAAATATTTTCAATTAAAATAGGTCTTTTTTTAAAAAAATCATAAATATCATTAATTTGATATTGCATATTATCAATATGAGCAATTTCTAAATATTTAAAAATATGTTCTCAAATTACTTCAGAATCATATTTTTTTAATAATTCATTTACTCAAAAAAAGTTATTTTTAATTTCTTCTTGAGTTTCTAATCTAAAAACACTATATTTATTTTGCATATAAATATCAATAGAAGGTATTTTTGCTGAATGTAAATCTAAATGATTTGCTTTTAAAGATGCTATATCATATTTATTTATTAATTTTAATAAGTCATAATCAGTTTTCATAATTTTTCTTTTATTCAATTATACCAATTTTAAAATATCTTTATAAAAAATACCCATTTTTAAGGTTTAATTATACCTTATAATATATTAATTATTAATCAATGGAAACACCAAAAAACTCATGTAGTAATAAAAACTATTAAATTATTTAGAAAATATTTATACTATAAATCACAAAATTAATATTTCAAAACTATTAATGAAAATTAATAATGATGATCTATTATTAAAAGAAATAGGATATGAAAACAAAAAACTTTATTATAAAACTTTATGAAAATATGTTGATTTCATTAAACAAAAACATCTCAAATCAGTATCAAAAACAAATGATGAAGAAATTTTAATTAATATTAATTTCATAAAACAAGAGAGCGCAAAAATTAATTTAGAATTTAGAAACAAACAATTTAAATTTAATTCTTTAGATGATATTATCAAACAATATTTAAAAATAACTTTTAAAAATACAAATATAGAACAAATCAAAGAAAATTATTTTAATAATTTAATTAGTATTAAAATGCTTGATTATTTACTTAAAATGATTTTAGTAGAACTTGAAATAAATACTTGAAATAATTTAAAATTATGAAAACAAAAATTATTAAATTTAGCAAATTGAAAAATATATTTAATTTTAAAACTATGACTATTTATTATTTGTTATTTAAATTCTCAACCACATTATTGAATTGAAATGATAGATTATTTATTGAAATTAACTGATAGTTTTGTAAATTAAATTACAAATTACAAACTAAAATAAAAAACCACTATGTAAACATGGACAATAAATATTAACATTTTTAATTAGCTAACACCACAGCATATTGCTGTGGTGTTTTTCAACCTAAATTTGATTGTATTCAATCATTGTTGTATCAAAAAAACATAATCATTAATTTTTTGATTTAATTCATTAAACGTGATTTTTTTATAATCTAAATCGTTTAATAATTCAGTTTTTATTATTCCAAATCAATATTCTATTTCTCTATTGTCTAATGAATTTCCAATTCTTGATAGTGATACTTTCCCACCAAGTCTAATGATTTCAGAAATATATTCATAATTTGTATATTGAAAACCGTGATCTGAATGAATTATAAAATTGTTACAATTGTCTTTTCCAATGTCTTTAATATTTTCTAAAACTAAGTTAAATCATTTGATTTATTTAGTCTATATCCTATAATTTTTTTGCTTTTATGACTAATTATTGCTGATAGATAAACATGACTACCATTTACATCTTTGGGTGCATTTATGTATGAAACATCAGTTGCATAAATATTCTGCTATATTTGTCATTGTAATCCCCTTGAACGATATTATCAATTACACATTTTGTATCTTTAATTTCTGGTTTTCTTCGCTTTTGTCTTACTTTACATTGAAGTTTTAAATACTTTAAATATCTTCCCAATGTACGATCATTTATATATATTTTATATTTAATATAAATATATATACTAAGTTTTTTTCTTCCAAATCTAGCCTTGTTTGCCTTAAATGCTTCAATTATAATTTTAGAATAAGGAATAACTTTTTCTTTTTTTGTGAAATTTTGCTCTTTGAAATAGTTTGTCTACTGAGATTAAAAAATAATGCTAATTTAACTGATTTAATCTTAAGATTTGCAGCTTCTTTTTTCTTGTCTTTTTTAGGTTTTTGATTTGTTATTTCATAATATCTTTTTGCTATTTCAATTAAATCATTTCTATCAAAAATTTCTTAATCAAAATCAGGTTCTTTTTTTGCTCTTCCAGAACCAGGTTTTCTATCTTCACCTTTTTTGTTAACATTTTTTCTTTCAATTCTAAATTATAATATTTAATTGTTTTTTTTAATTCTTGATGATAAATTTTTTCTTTTCGTAAATTTAGTTTTGGGTTAAATTGCTTGCATTTTTCTTAATTCTCCAATCACTCCATTTTGCCAATAAGCATCAAATACTAAATCCCATTCATCAATATTTAAATTTCTTGACATTTCGCCTCCTTACTATACATACCTTTGAGAATACAGATTTTAAACAGTTTGTAAAAAAATTAACATTTCGCGAATGTTAATTTTTTTGTCCATCTTTAATTTGTTGTGGTTTTTTATTATTCAAAACCAGTATTATTTTCTAGATTATAATTTCTAGTAAATTCAGCAACTTTTGCTTCAAGATCTTTTTTGGAAATATCTGGGTGTTTTAAAGATAAATTTTCAATAAATCTAGTTAATTTATCTTTATAAACAAAACCATTTAATATAGAATCAACTTCATGAAGTTGATATGTGGAATTATGTTTGTTTTCTTTGTTAATTTGTTTAGGGGTTAGTTTTAAACTATCATCTTGAGATATTTTAGCTAAAATTAAATCTTTATTTTGATGGATATATTCTTTTTTATATTTTAAGACATAAACAAGTCCTAATATTGCAATTACAAAAAATACTAACCCTAAACCTAAAAACAGTTTTAAAGTTTGTTTTTGATATTTTTTTAATTTAGAATTATTTATTTTAAATAAAGATAAAATTTGTAAAATATATGCACTAATATATAAAATAGATGAAATTGTTAAAATTGTTATTGAAGCAGGATTTTTAAAGTTATATCCTACAAAAATACAACTTGCAAATAATATTAAAAATATTAAAAATAAAATATATAAAATTAATGATCAGAAACTAAATTTATATAATTTAGTTGATACTTTATATTCTTGATATTGATATATAATGTGGTTTTTTATAGTCATAAGTAGATTCCTTTTTAAATTATTATATCATTAAACTAAAAATACACTTTAGAATAAACATAGACAATAAATATTATATGAAATAAAAAACAAAAGTTCCTAGGGTAAATAAAAAACACAAGTTCTAATTTCTAACAAAGTATTAACATAATGAAAAAAAGTAATTACGAAATCAACAAAAAATATCAATTGGAATATATAAAAAATAATCCAAAAGCAACAGTCAGAACATTGTCGCTGACATAACATTTCAACAAAAACGATTTATAAACTTAGAAAACAACTGACAAATAAAAGTCAAATAATAATTACGCATAAGAATTTAAAAAATCAGCATTCAAGAAAAATTAGCATTAGTCAAATTGATTGAATAATTGAACACTATTACTCTATATTAACTGAAATATACAAGGATAAATATTTAGATTTTTATTTAAACTTAAGATATTTTTATCAGTATGAAATACCTGAAGATCAAAAAAATATGGCTTATGCTAGTGTGATCAAAAACCTAAAAGCACGCGGATTATGAATAAAAATGGAAGAAAAGAAGCGCGCAAAAATTTAGCAAATTTATTCAAAAAAGATGAATCAAAAACCACCATGTCATTAATAAAATTTCAAAGGAACTCGATAAAAATATTGCTTTTGTTTCAAAAAAAAGTGTTTATTTAAACTTGGAGAGATTACAAAATAAAAAACAAAAGTTCTCATTTATTGAATTCAAAAAAGTGGAACTTTTGTTTTTTATTTCATATTAAAATTATTTTAAGATGATAAATTTTTTAAAAATATCAAAAATATGATATCATACTTATATGTGTGATATATTTAGGTGGAACAACCGACCTGCGAGCATTGCCACACACTAATAAAATAAGGTTGCTAAATTTGTTATAGGATGGGGGCTGTTGTTAGCTATATAACCCATCATTTTTTTATAGGATTTTATGAACATCAATAACGAAAAACTTAAATGCATTTTTTTAAATTTGAAAAATATATTAGATAAAATTTTTTATCAGCAAAACAAAGAAAACAAAGAAATTCATTTTGAAAATAAATTAAATATTTTTATGGAAAATATTAAAAATTCAGAAGGCAGAGACTATTTAATACAAATAAAAAATAAAAATATAAAACATATTTTAGGACTTCACTATTGACAAAAGCTAGAAAAAAAGACTAAAACCAATGATTATAAATACATAAAAACCTTTATAAATAAAATAATAAATAATAATGATCCTTTATCTTATTTAGAAAGATTACTAATTAATAATTGAAAAATAATTTCAGAGAAAACTATTAATTCAGAAAAAAAATTAGGAGAAAAAGTTAAACTTAAAGATAAATATTCTCCTAATAATTTTTTTACCTTTTTAATTTCTAGAATTGAGTTTTTTGTTCAATTTATTGAATTAATTTATAATGAAAGTGATAGTTTTTATTTTTGAAGTAATAAAACTAACAATAATAATCAAAAAACATTTTCGTTATCTTGAGAAAACAATACAAATGGTTTTATTCCGATAATGGTATTAAGAGATATAACTTCTGATAATTATCAGTATAATACATATATACCAACTTCAATAATAATTAAATCAAAAAACAATATCAAAGAATATACTATACTCAAAATTAGGAATGTAAAGCCGGTATTAAAAACTTTGTATTAAAAATTAAATAAAAAATACTATTTCATTTTTTAAATTACAAAAACAAACACAAAATTTAAACAGGAGAAAAATTTTGTTCAGACACACTTTGTTATGTCGCTTTTTTATTTTGTTTGTAAAAATTAAGACTTGGGTGTATAATGATGTTGCAGTGATATATTTGTAACGCTAAGGGGATTTTCCGTTTAGATACTTAGAAGTGGAATATATTGAGGACGAAATAATACGTGAAAAAATATGCTTTTCAGACATAACATCATTGTTATGTTGTTTTTTATTTGGTTAATATATTTGATATGATTAATTGGGTTGACTCCTTTTAATTCAGCCCATTATTACAAAAACAATTAAGAATGGTAATTAAATGAAACCATTCTTTTTATTTCTTCGAAAATTTTTTGCATTTCCTTATAAATTTCAATGCTCACTTCGTAAGTGTGTTGCATTAGCGGATTCAAATTATATTTTTTCTTCTAATTTATGTATAACGTTATATAGATTATTTGCAAATATTCTGCTGTTTTTAAAAAGTTTATACATAGGTTTGGAAAAGATCTCAGTTGATGATATTTTGTATTGCAAACAAAATTTTTGAAAATCATTTAATTCATCACCTTTTAGAATTAAAGTACTAAAGATAATGTTGTTGATACTTATTTTGATTTCGCCTTTACTATCTATCATTATTCGTGCATCATCATCAGGTCAGATCTTTAATTTTTGTCCTTTTTCGTTCACTGCAACATAATACTGGTTTTGATACTGAAATGTTGAAGCATAAGCTTTTCTTTTAATTTCCAGATAAACCTTATGTTCATTTTTGGAAGTGTCACATGTTCTGAAAATGTTTTGCTTATGGGCATAAAATTTATTGTTTCATTGATGAAAGTCATTGATTAAAACTTCTTTATTTTTGTTAAAATCTGCCGCTGTTTTAATACCTAAATTTTTAAAATGAATAGGGAAAAATCGTTGAATTGAGTCATTGGTTCTTTCAACTAGAGGTTTAAATATAGCAACACTTGAAGATTCCACTTTTATCTTCTTTTTACTCATGTTCTTCTACAAAGGTGTGTTTTTTGCTTCATTTCCATAAAAAGTTCTTCTTTTATTAGTTCTTATTAAGACTGGAAAACCTCATTTTGAAAATAAATCTTCAAGCAAAATCATGTACCCTTGATTTGTTTCTTCTTTTTCTGCATGTAAAGCTAATATAATTCCTGTCGCTCGGTCAACAGCAACATATATATTAAACTTACTATTGCAATTTCATCAATGTTCGGTTGCATCAATTTCAACTATCTCTCCAAAATTTAAATAAGAACCTTTATTTTTTCTTGAAACAAAAGCAATATTTTTATCGAGTTCTTTTGAAATTTTATTGATAAACATGATTGTTTTTGATTCATCTTTTTTAGATAAATTTGCTAAATTTTTGCGTGCTTCTTTTCTTCCGTTTTTACTCATACCATATGTGTAAAATCCGCGCGCTTTTAGGTTTTTGATCATACTAGCATAAGTCATATTTTTCTTAAGATCTTCAGGTATTTCGTACTGATAAAAATATCTTAAGTTTAAATAAAAATCTAAATATTTATCCTTGTATATTTCAGTTAATATAGAGTAATAGTGTTCAATTATTCAATCAATTTGACTAATGCTAATTTTTTTGAATGCTGATTTTTTAAATTCTTATGCGTAATTATTATTTGACTTTCATTTGTTAATTGTTTTCTAAGTTTATAAATTGTTTTTGTTGAAATGTTATGTCAGCAACAATGTTCTGGCTGTTACTTTTGGATTATTTTTTATATATTCCAATTGATATTTTTTGTTGATTTCGTAATTACTTTTTTTCATTACGTTAATACTTTATTAGAAATTGGAATTTTTGTTTTTTTATTTACCTTAGGAACTTTTGTTTTTTAATTGTTTTTAAAAAAATTTTGTTATATAATGTAGTTTAAAGGATGGTAGATGTGTTTGAAAATAAGAATTTAACTTACCAAGAGTTTGTAAATAAAACTTCTAAAGAATTCATTTTAGAACAATTAAATGAATTGTTTTTAGCATTTAAAACTAATAAAATTAAATGTTCAAAACAATTTAAAGAAGATATTTTTAAAATCATTAATAATTTTTATTTAAAAGATGAAGTTAATTATTTTTATATTAGTTATTTTGATGAAGAATTAATTAACTGAAAAAATGATTTAATTTTTCAATCTAAAAAATTTTTTAAATTAAAAGAGATTGATTTTAAAATTTTAGAAATCAATAATTTACTTAAAAATGATTATTATGATACTTCTTGAAATAAAAATCTTAAAATTAAAATCATAAATAATACTAAATCTAATTTTAAAGCAGAAATTTTAGGGATTTTATTTACAACAATGTCAAGTTTTAAAAAAATGCTAGAAATTTTAAAATACTATCCAATTTCAGAAATAGATGAAACTTTAATTAAAATTTATCAAAATAATTTAATCTAAAACGAAAATACTTTATGCAAATGGAATACAAAATTATTACAAGACTCTAAAGCAAGTATTAAAATTGCTAAAAATGATGAATCAGAAGTGATTTTTAATGACAAAATTGTTTATGAATTAGCAATTAAAATCTTAGAACATGTAATTAAATTTAATCAAATTAATACTTTATTTATAAATGATTTCAAAAATTTAAATACTTATTGAGAAATACATCCATTATTTGAAAATTTTAAAACAAATATTTTAAATAATTAAAAAAAACACTCTTTAATTAACTAACACCATAGCATATTGCCGTGGTGTTTTTCAACCTAAATTTGATTATATTTAATCATTGTTGTATCAAAAAACATAATCATTATTTTTTTTAATTTAATTCATTAAACGTGATTTTTGTATAATATAAATTGTTTAATAGTTCAGTTTTAATTATTCTAAACCAATATTCTATTTATCTATTCTCTAATGAATTTTTTATTCTTGACAGTGATACTTTCCCACTAATCTAATGATTTCAGCAATATATTCATAATTTGTTATCAAAAACCACGATCAGAATGAATTATAAAATTGTTGCAATTGTCTTTTCCAATGTCTTTAATATTTTCTAAAACAAAATTTAATCATTTAATTTATTTAATCTATATCCTATATTTTTTTGCTTTTACGACTAATTATTGTTAATAGATAAGCATTACTATTATTTACACCTAAAACATTAGTTGAATAAATATTTCTGCTATATTTATCATTGTAATCGTTTTGAACGATATTAATTGATTACACATTTTGTATATTAATTTCTGGTTTTTCTCTTTGTCTTACTTTACACTGAAGTTTTAAATACTTTAAATATCTTCCCAGTGTACAATCATTTATGTATCTAATATTTTATATAAATGTATATACTAAGTTTTTTATAAGTCTAGCCTTATTTGCTTTAAACTATTCAATTATAATTTTAAAATTATGAATAACTTTTTCCTATTTATTTTTGCTTTTTGAAATAGTTTGATGCTAGTGCTAAAAAATAATGCTAATTTAACTGATTTAATATTTAGATTTTAGTTTTTTTCTTTTCGGGTTTTTGATTTGTTATTTCATAATATCTTTTTGCTATTTCAATTAAATCATTTCTATCAAAAATTTCTCAATCAAAATCAGGTTCTTTTTTTGGTCTTCCAGAACTAGGTTTTCTATCTACACCTTTTTTTGTTAACAATTTTTCTTTCATTCCTAAATTATAATATTTAATTGCTTTTTTAATTCTTTCTGATAAATTTTCTCTTTTCGCAAATTTAGTTTTTGGTGAAATTACATGCATTTTTCTTAATGCTCCAATCATTCCGTTTTGCTGATAAGCATCAAATACTAAATCCCATTCATCAATATTTAAATGTCTTGACATTTCATCTCCTTACTATACATACCTTTGAGAATACAGATTTTAAACAGTTTATAAAAAAATTAACATTTTCGCAAAATGTTAATTTTTTTTGTCCATCTTTAGAAATAGTATCTTTTTTAAATACAAAAGGTGGAGAAATTCATTTAGGTGTTAATGATGAGGGTATAATTGACAGCAACCTGATACAGAGTAAAAAGCGAGAATGAGAACAAATTTTATCTAATTGGGTAGTGAATGCTTTTAGTGGTGATGTGACAAATCTAATTCATATTTTTCCAAATGAAGAACCTTTTAAAATAAAAATATTAGAAGGAAAAAACAAACCATATTATTATAAAGATGGAGAAGGATTCAACTCTAAAGGTGTTTTCATTAGAGTTGGAAGCACAAAAAGAGTCGCTAGTGATGATGAATTTCAAAGAATGATAAGACAACATAGTTCAAATGATTTTGAATCTATCAAAATTGAAAGAGATGATTTAACTTTGAGTACTTAGAAAAGAGGTTCAGAGATAAAAAAGTTAAATTTGATAAATATGCTTTATCTTTATTAGACAAAGATGGAAAATATAATAATGCAGCTTTACTACTGAGTGATCAAAATCCAACAATTAGTAAATTTGCAGTATTTCAAGGAGTGAATGTTAGCGTGTTTCTTGATAAAAAAGAATTTACAGGCTCAATACTGAAACAATTAGATGAAGTACTGTATTTTTCTAGTTTATCCAATAGAAAAAGAATTACCATTTCAGGAATACCTGAACGAGATGAATTTTTAGATATACCTAAGAGAGCATTAAGAGAAGCTATCGTAAATTGTTATTGTCATCGAGATTATACATTAAGTGGTGATGTAAAAATTGAATTTTATGATGACAAAGTTCAAATTTTCTCCCCAGGTAGTTTGCCAGATGGTTTAACACTTGAAAATATTAAAGTGGGTATGGTGGCTAAAAGGAATAAGATAATTGTTAATACATTAGATAAAATCGATGTTATTGAAAACTATGCGTCAGGTGTAAGAAGAATATTTGAAGACTATACTGATTTTTCAAAACAACCCGAATATTATATTTCTAACAACGGTGTTATTGTAACTCTATTTAATAGAAACTATGAAGCCCAAAATGAAGCCCAAAGTTTGAAATTGAATAATCAAAAACGAATAGAGAAAATTTTAGAACTAATCAAAGAAAATAAAAACATAACAAGAAGTGACCTTCAAGATATTCTGCGTGTATCAAAATCAACAATTGAAAGAGATATTTTAAAGCTAAAAGAAGAAGATAAATTAGAATATATAGGAAGTTCAAAGAATGGTTACTGAAAAATAAAAAATAATTAAACAACTCAAAGACAAATTAACTATATGATTAATAATAATGCGTTAATAATAATGCTACTTTAAACACACAGAACAAATATTAACATCTTTTAATTCGTTAACACCATAGCATATTGCTGTGGTGTTTTTCACTCTAAATTTGTGTCTATTGTAATTCAAATTGTTTCTAATATATTCTCATTCAATTTGTCCTGTAAAATTCAATATTGTAAAGGACAAAAATGAGTACTATTTATCTAAAAAATAAAGATTCAACTTTATATAAAACAAAAAAGTTTTCTAATAATTACATTAATAACAATTTTAAATAAATTAAAAACCATTTAGCAAATAAATTAGAATGTT
Source organism: Mycoplasma zalophi (assembly GCF_018914005.1). Lineage (NCBI taxonomy): Bacteria > Bacillati > Mycoplasmatota > Mollicutes > Mycoplasmatales > Mycoplasmataceae > Mycoplasma > Mycoplasma zalophi. The sequence continues at coordinate 128,673 of NZ_JAHMHI010000001.1, read as the reverse complement.
CAATAGGAACAATAAAAAAAATACGACAAAAAATCATAATTCTTAGTTTAGGAAATGATTTAAAATACAAAATAGATCATAGAAATAAATATAACAAAAATGTACAAAAATATAATGATTAAGATTTTATTGACATTAACAAAGAGTTAATGAAATTTTGAAAACAACAATTCACAAAAAATTATCACTAAAACTCTTTAAAATGAAGATAATACAGATTCGGAAATTTATTTATATTATGCAGTTCAGGCAAGCACCGGTAAATTACTTGCATTATATGTTTCAAAAAAACAAACAAATTTAGGTTACCAAAAATTAAGGGAATTATATTTAAAAATATTGCTTACCTGAAAATATTTATTCAGATAAAAAAAACAACAATACACAATGGATACGGATATGAAACTAGATTTGCAAAAGCTTTATTTGAAAAAAAGATATTAATTTAGCTTGTTCTTTAAATCCAACTCTTAAACCACAGTAAAAGATCTTTTTTAATTGTACAAATAAATTTTCCGCTTTTTTTCTTTAACAATAACATTAAATAAATTGAGGTTATATAAACAATAATATTGATAAAATTACTGAATTTTATAACAATAAATTCAATAAAACTGAAAATAAAAAACTTAATGTATTTAGAAAATATGATGAAACTAAATTAAAAAATAAAATGATTTTAAAAATCAAAAGAAAAATAATAAAAGGTGTTGTTAAGTATCAAAACCAGTTTCTAGCACCATTTGATGAAAAAGGAAACAGAGTTTATGTGCATGATAAATGATAAATAGAACTAGCAGAAGATTCTGATGGAAAACTTTGTTTTGTAACAAACAATAAAATTTATGAAGCAAGAACACCAGTAGGTGAACAATTAACTTCGATTTAAATATGATTAATTATAAAAGGATTTGATCAAACTGATATTAATATACGACATTTAGCATATTTATATTATATAAATGCAAAATTCACTAGTGACAATATTATAAAAATTCAAAAACTTCTAAATAATGAATATAAAAATCCAGCAGAAGTAATTCCGCTAATAGAAAGCATTTTTAGTGAACTTTTACAAATTCACAAGTTATTTTTGCAATTAAATAAGTTTCTTCTAGGAAACAAATTTTAGATTTAAAAATAAGTTCAATAAATGAAAACTTAATACTAAAATGTTGCGTTTATGAATATAAACGTTTTTTATTATGATTTTTTGTCTTGTTAATAAATAATTAATGTATTTTAAAATTAAATTATAAATTAGAAAATAAGGACATTTTGTATGAGAGGTTACAAAAACACTTATTAATATTATATATATAATTTATACCATATTACTTACCATATGGGTATTAAATTTATCGATTTTTCAATTCCAGGTAAATATAATTGTTTTAATGAATGTTGTAGTTCTTATTGTTTTTAATTTATCTACTTTTAATGATGCTAGTGTTTTTACTCAACTAGATACTCCGTTACCTTTTCAGTAACATTTGATAAATTTAGTTTCTTAATTGAAATTAATTTATAACTTCCTGAGCTAAATATATTCTATTGCAACATCTTTATCAAATGCATCTTTTTCTATGATTGCACCTTTTTTTAGACTTACTTTTTTTAGATTACAACAGTTTTTAAATGCAGCTTTACCAATTTTTTCAATTCCAGGTAAATATAATTGTTTAATAGATGTTTTAAAAAATGCTCCTATACCAATGGTTTTTAATTTATCTGCTTTTAATGAAGTTAGTGTTTTTAACCCTTCAAATGCTCAACTACCTATTTCAGTAACTTCTGGTAAATCTAATTTTTCAATTGATGTTCTAGTAAATGCTCATCAATCAATAATTTTTAATTTATCTGCTTTTAATGATTTTAGTGTTTTTACTCAACTAAATGCTCCGAGACCTATTTTAGTAACTTCTGGTAAGTGTAGTTCGTTAATTGATGTGTTAGCAAATGCATCGTTACCAATAATTTCCAACTTATCTGCCTTTAATGATGTTAGTGTTTCTACTTCATAAAATGCTACTTCACCTATTTTAGTAACTTCTGGTAAATTTAAATTCTGAATTGAGGTTCCTTTAAATGCTAGAGCGTCAATGGTTTGTAATTTATCTGCTTTTAATGAAGTTAGTGTTTTTACCCCATTAAATGCTCCGAGACCTATTTTAGTAACTTCTGGTAAAGTTAGTTCCTTAATTGATGTTTCTTCAAACGCAAATCCTTCAATGGTTTTTAATTTATCTGCTTTTAATGAAGTTAGTGTTTTTGCATTACAAAATGCTTCTTTACCTACCCCAGTAACTTTTGGTAAAACTAGTACACTAGGTGTTATTTTTTCTTTGAACATATAAGGTTCAATTTTAGTAATTTTTGTAAAATCTACTTCTTCAAATGACTTGATTTTATTATGTTCTTCGCCATAATCATTATCTTGTGATAATTTGTTTTGAATTTCATTTGTTTTATTTTTAATGTCTAAGCTTTTAGATTTATTGTCACCTTGCTGATCATAGTTTTTATTATCTATGCTTTCAAAATCAATATTATCTTCCTTGATACTTTTATTTATTTTTTCAAATATGTCCATAAATTTCCTCTATTCCTAGATTTTTATATTAATTTATAACTTAATTAAATATATTCCATAGTAACATCTTCATCAAATGCATCTTTATCTATCTTTGCACCTTTTTTTACTTTTGCTATCTTTAGATTAGGACAATTTTTAAATGCATATTTACCAATTTTTTCAATTTCAGGTAAATATAATTGTTTAATAGATGTTTTATAAAACGCCCCATTACCAATGGTTTTTAATTTATCTGCTTTTAATGATTTTAGTGTTTTTACAGCACTAAATGCTCCGTTACCTATCTTAGTAACTTCTGGTAAATTTAAATTCTGAATTGAGGTTCCTTGAAAAGCTCCACTACCAATGTTTTTTAATTTATCTGTTTTTAATGAAGTTAGTGTTTTTACTTCATAAAATGCTCAATTACCTATTTCAGTAACTTCTGGTAAATTTAAATTATGAATTGAGGTTCATTTAAATGCTCCAGCACCAATGGTTTTTAATTTATCTGCTTTTAATGAAGTTAGTGTTTTTACTTCATAAAATGCTCAATCATCCATTTCAGTAACTTCTGGTAAATTTAAATTCTGAATTGAGGTTCATTTAAATGCGCCAGCACCAATGGTTTTTAATTTATCTGCTTTTAATGAAGTTAGTGTTTCTACTTCATCAAACGCTTCAATATCTATCTTAGTAACTTCTGGTAAATTTAAATTCTGAATTGAGGTTCTTTCAAATGCTCATCAATTAATAATTTTTAATTTATCTGCTTTTAATGATTTTAGTGTTTTTACTTCATAAAATGCTCAATTACCTATTTCAGTAACTTCTGGTAAATTTAATTTTTCAATTGATGTTTCTTGAAATGCTCATTCATCAATAATTTTTAATTTATCTGCTTTTAATGATTTTAGTGTTTTTACCCCTTTAAATGCTCAACTACCTATTTCAGTAACTTCTGGTAAATCTAATTTTTCAATTGATGTTTCTTGAAATGCTCATTCATCAATAATTTTTAATTTATCTGCTTTTAGTGATAATAGTGTTTTTACAGCTCTAAATGCTCCATCATATATTTTAGTAACTGCTGGTAAATCTAATTTTTCAATTGATGTTTGATAAAATGCTGCTTTACCAATGGTTTTTAATTTATCTGCTTTTAATGATTTTAGTGTTTTTACTTCATAAAATGCTAAATCACCTATTTCAGTAACTTCTGGTAAATTTAGTTTTTTAATTAATGTATCTGAAAATGCTCCACCACCTATTTTAGTAACTTTTGGTAAATTTAGTTCATTAATTGATGTTTCATCAAATGCTCCATCATATATTTCAGTAACTTCTGGTAAAGTTAATTTCTTAATTGATGTTTCTTTAAATGCCCGTTGACCAATAATTTTTAATTTATCTGCTTTTAATGAAGTTAGTGTTTTTACTTTACAAAATGCTTTAAATCCTATTTCTGTAACTTCTGGTAAATCTAATTTTTCAATCGATGTTGAATAAAATGCCTCAGCATTAATGCTTTTTAATTTATCTGCTTTCAATGATGTTAGTGTTTTTACATTATAAAATGCTTTTTGATCTATTGAAACAACTTTTGGTAAATCCAGTTTCTCAATTGATGTGTACGCAAACGCTTCTTGACCAATAGTTTTTAATTTATCTGCTTTTAATGAAGTTAGTGTTTTTACTTTATTAAATGCTTTTTCATCTATTTCAGTAACTTTTGGTAAAACTAGCGTACTAGGAATTGCTTTTGCTTTAAACATATAAGAGTTAATTTTAGTAATTTTTGTAAAATCTACTTTTTCAAATGACTTGATTTTATTGTGTTTTTTACCATAATCATTGTCTTGTAATAATTTGTTTTGAATTTCATTTGTTTTATTTTTAATGCCTAAACTTTTAGATTTATTTTCACCTTCTTGATCATAGTTTTTATTATCTATGCTTTCAAAATCAATATTATCTTCCTTGATACTTTTATTTAATTTTTCAAATATGTCCATAAATTTCCTCTATTCCTAGATTTTTACATTAATTTATAACTTGCTAAGCCTAAATACATTCTATAGTAACATCTTTATCTATCTTCACAGCATTTTTTACTTTTGCTATCTTTAGATTAAGACAATTTTTAAATGCAGATTTACCATTTTTTTAATTTCAGGTAGATATAATTGTTCAATAGATGTTTTAAAAAATGCTAATCATCCAATAATTTTTAATTCACTCATATTTAAACTATAAAGTTTTTATCACTTTTTAAGTACTATATTTCCACAACGATTTGGTCTTCTATTTCTCTTTTGTTTTTATATAGGTTTCAATAATATTTATATCTTTTTTCATTGTCTATTAAAACTGATTAATGCTATTTTAAAATTAGTTTGAGCCATTATTTTGCAATATTTAACTTTTGGTTAATGTAATTTATAAAAATAACAACCGTTTATTTTACCTAATTTACACAAGTTTTGATGCTTGTGTATTTTAATTAATACTTTATTGATAAACTATTGCTAAATATTTATTTTAATATACTATTTAGTTAATGAAAGTTTATTTTATCAAACAAAAATAGTTTTATATTTTTATTTATTTGTCTATTAATTATTTTGAAGTTTTTATTTCATCAAATATTATATATACATAAGCATCTAATATTTGTTCAGTTCTAACATTAATTTTATTTTTTATATCATCGATATGTTTTTGTATTTCATCATTATCATCGTTAGGAAGTATTTTAATTTCCCAATTAGCTTGGTCAATTTCTAGTGTTTGTTCATCAACTGTAGTCATTGAAATATAGCGACTTGTTTTATTTTCTATACCATTTATCTTATATTCCTTTTTTTCCTTATTTCCCAACACTTTATTATCGTTTAAATTCAATAAAATTCCATTACCAATTTTGTGAACATAAGTTAAATAATTATTTTTATTGTCTTTTCATTCAAAAATTTCTTTTATTTCCTCTTTTGGATTTTTAGGAAGTACATGTTCATATGAATAATTAACAAAATCAATTTCTAGTTCTTTTTGTTCCTGAGAAGCTGGTTTTTCATAGTAAAATGGTTGCTTGGTATTGTTTAGTCCCAAATATACTCTTCCTATTATCAATTTGTATAATTTGTTGTTAATTTCTTTTATTTTTATTCCTTGTTCTCAATCCTTATTAAATACTTGATCAAGTTGTTCGCGATATTGCTCTTTTAAAACATTAGAACAATTTTTTATTTTATCTATTCTTTCATATGAGAATAGAGAAATTAATTTTTCATAAATCATTTCTGAAATATTTTCATTTAATTTATCAACTTTATATAAAGTGCTTTTAACAATATTAATAATTTGCTTACTAAATGATTGACCTTCAAAATAAATATCTCAAATAATTGAAAATTTTTCAATTTTATGTAAAACTTTACTCAATATTTCTAATCTAGTGTCAATATTTTTATCTTCATTTAGTAATTCGCTAATTTCAATTAATTTTCAAATTAATGGAATATAAACAGTTTTACTTCCTCCGTTTGTTATATGAAAGATTTGAAAATTAATAAATGGCAATTTTGTGTGTTTTTTAAATTCGCTAGCATTGTATACTAAATTTTTATATATATCATTTTTTTCGTTATTTTCATAAGCTTTTTCTAGTATTGCTTCAATTTTATTTATAGAACCAGTTTTTGCATATTCGTAGAAAAAAATCTGATTTATTATTTTATAGACTAGTTCTTCTTTTTTTGACTCCGTATCCTGGTTTTTACTTATTATAGAAAGTAAAAAATTAAATTTTTCATAGGTTTTTGTAGTGTCATCATAATATTCACTACTTATTTTATCTAATTCTTCATTTTTTTCTTCTTTAACAAATCAAGAATCAATAAATAATATTAATTCTTTTAAATCTTCGTCATTCTTTTTTGACTTTCTAAAATATTCAAATACTGTGTCATTGAAAAGTTTTACAACAAACTCTTCATCAGTTTCTATTTCATAAATCTTGTTTCTGATTAAATCTAAAACACCTAATCTTTTGCTGTATCTATTTAAATTTTGAAAAATTTTTGTATTTGCATCTGTTCTTTTATCGTTTAATATATTTATGTTTAAAAATACTGATTCAAGGAAGTATTTTACAAAATTATCAATATTAGAAACATTAAAATATTCATCTACTTTTTGAACAATTTCATTATAATTTTTGTAAAATTGCTTACTTAATCCTTTATTTTCAATGCTATATTGTTTTTCATTAAAAAATAAATTATATAAATCACCATAATATTCATTATTACTTTTTTTGAAATCGTCTAAAAAATCTTTTATGGATCAGTTGTATCCATTTAAATTTTTTATCATTTCTAATGAAGCGGTTGCATTAATATATTTTGCTTTTCGTGATAGCGCTAAAAGAATTAATAGCATAGAAATGATTCTTTGTTGTCCATCTACTATATTGAACATATTTCCTTGTTGTATAATTACTAAACTATTTAAAAAAGAAAATTTATTAGTGTTATCAGTATTTTCTGAATCTATTATCATATTATTTAGCAATCCTATTATCATATAAGGATCTCAAGTATAAAATCTTTGGAAAATAGGAATTGTATAGCGAATATCATGTGAAAGTTGAATAAATTGTTTGAAATTTACAATTTCAGTTAATATTTTTATATTTGCTTTACCTAATTTGTTTACAATTTCAAAATCTGCTTTTGAATGTTGATTTTCATTTCTATTCATTAAATCTTGTATATCAAGGAATTTTCATGCAACATTCTTAATACCTAATAAATCACAGATTTTTTTTGTTACGTCAATAAAAATATTTTTTGTTTCAGTGTCATTTGATAAAATTTTTTCAGTTACTTCTAAAAATCACTCATCCGGTTGTTTTTTATTAAGTTCCTTAATAATATAACTATTATTTTCAAGGGAATCGAAATTTAATAAAATAGTAAATCAAAATCTTGTTGATTGATTATAAAAATTTTTTTCCTCTTCAAATGAATTACTATTTGATAAAAATTCTTCTATCGGTTTTAATAAAAATTTATTAAAAAGACTTGTTATTTTTTTTCTTATATAACCATAAACAATAGTTTCATCATCATTGTTTTTTTGTTCTAAAACATGCTTTATAAATTCTTGTGAAACACTATAATAATCGTCTTCATATTCTAAAATACCAAAACTAATAAAGGTGACTACACATTGATTGTATGTTGCAAGTGATAAACCTGCTTTTTTTGTTGAGCTACGATATAAATTAATTGCATTATTGTTTTTATCAAAAACACAGTACTCATCAACACCTAATTTACCTACCAATATTTTGTCATTAGGTGATGCATTTTTAATTATATAAAGTCATTCACAAACACCATTTTTGATGTAAGAAGTGATGTTTGTTCCTATTTTTCATTCTTTTAATCAATTAGAGCTATTTATTAATTCTTTTAATTTTATTTTGTCCATAATTAATCCTTCATTTTTTCAATACTTTCTACAACATTAAAAATTGATGTTATTGCCTCTACCACAATAGAATTACCCGCTTGTCTATATAATGATTCTTTAGTTAAAATTTTTTGCTCATAAAAAGGCAATAATTTATTAAAATCTTCTCTTTCGAACCCCATCAACATAAATGCTTCTCTTGGTGTAATAAATCGATAATTTAATTTGTTTTTATTATTATTTTTAAATTCTATAATTCCAGTGCAAGGTATTCTATCTTGCTTTGTCGTTAATGTATTTATAATAAAGTTATTTGATTTATTTATTATTTTTTGAGAATTTACTAATTTTATTCTTGATGGAGTATTATTTATTAATGCTTCAATATTTTCCTCTGAGTGATTATAAAAATCAAAAATATTGTTAAATTGTGTTTCTCTTTCATGTAATTTTAATTTTTTTCCGTTATTGATTTTTTTTATGTATTCACTAAATTCTAAATCATTGTTAAAAGGCGTTTTTACATTTTTTAATACACTTAAAGCAAAAACACGCTCTCTTTTTTGTATAGACCCAGCATCAAGACCATTTATTATAGTAGTAAATGTCTTATAACCCATGTTATCCAAAACATCTTTTCATTTTTCATACTCTGGTTTAAATTTTTTAGAAAGTAAATTTTTTACATTTTCCATCATTAGATATTTAGGTTTTTTACTTGAATTATTTAAAATTCTATAAATTTGTCATATTAAACTCGAAGTTGACAGTTCATCATTAATACCTTTTGCTTTCCCCATACTAGCAACAGAAAGACCTTGACAAGGGAATGAATAAGTGATTAAATCAATATTTTGATCTTTAATAAGATTAGGGTTTAATTTTGTTATATCAACAGCATTGTTACTTAAAATAACAGAAGCTGCTAAGTATTTTTTAAACACAAGGTCTTTAGATGTTATTCTTGATAAAGTTTTAGAGTTTAATGAAAAATTATATTTTTTTAAAAAATTATCGATTTCTTTTTCAGTTGTTAAATTGTTTTCTTTTAAAACAATTTCTCAATTTTTAATCAAGTTGTGATGAATTGCAGAATAAGAAATATTAGCCCTGGCATCTCAATCAGCGGTTGCTACGATTTCAAAAATTTTTTTGTTTCTTTTATTATTTATATTTGTAACAGCTTTATTTTGAGCTCCAATACCTGAAAATGTTTCTAATATTCTAATTGTTCCCATAATATACATCATTATATATATATATATATATATGAAGTCAAGTAAATGGTGAAAATTGTAGTAATAAATAATGTGGTTTTTATTGAATTTAATGAAGGGTAAAAAAACAATATGTTATAAGTTGGGTTTGTAAACATTCATTTTTGATAATTGAATTATATAAGGATTTTTTAAAAGTCTTAATTAATACTTTTTTATTCTTATGCAAAAAATATTCTCTTTAACAAATGTGAATATTGTCTAGTGTTTTAAATATTTTTGATATTTTTAATTGTTCATCTTTTTTCAGAAATATAATATTCATCGACTTTATTATTGGTAATATTATAGAGTTTATAGTATTTTTAGCAGACGATTGCATTATCCATGAATAGAATCTTTTTTGTTTATAATTTTTGTCTTTTCACTAAGTAATTTAATGTGTTTAAAATTAATTAAAAATTAGAAAATAAGGACATTTTAAGTGAAAAGTTACACAACCCAAATAATTTTTATTTCCTGGATCTTTATTAAAATTACCATTAATTAAATATCCTTGCTTTTCTAGTTTTGCAAATGTTACTTTTACTATTTCAAAACTCATATAATTAAAGTCATTTTCTCTCCAACTTCTAATTGAATTATATGTCTAATATCTTCTCTCAAAAAATTCTTACTAATTTGTTTATTTCTATCTAATAATTTATTTGTTGCAATATTAATAGTCAATTTAAGAAAATCTCTCTAGCAAGTGTTTTAATTACAATTATTGGATGCTCATCAAATAAATATATATTCATTGTTTATCTCCTCTTTACAAAAAAAAGACAAGCAGTTTTTCTTTACTTGTCTTTTGTAATTTATATTTTGTTTTTAATTAATATTTTTTATCTTCATCCGCTAGTTCATCTGTGGACTTAGATACATCTGATATTAATTTTCCTAAATCAATTGCATTTTTAGATGTAATTACAGGTTGATCTGTTTCTTGTTCGATTTCTTTTCTAGCATTCCCTGCAATTGAACCGCCACGCTTTGCAACCTCTTTATTTTCTTCTAATCCTTGAGGGTGAGTGGCATTAGCTATATCCTTTGTTGCAGTTTCTGCAAGCATATTTAAAATAAGCTCTGTTGTAGTCATATTATCTCTTAGATTTTGTTTCTTTAAACCTTTATGATTTTTATATTGTTTTGTTGTCATACCAGATCAAGCTTTCGTAATTTCATTCGTTAGAATGGCGTACTCTTTTCCTTCTTTTACCCCGTGGTCTTGCCAAGTATCTGTTAGTTCTTTTCTAACTTGAATCGCTTGTAATCTTTGGTTAATTCATTCTCTGGTATAACCTTTTTTATGATAAGTTTCTAGAGCTCTATCTATTGTTAGTTCTGGATCAATTATTTCATCTATTCTTTCTTTTCCTACTTCTGCTAGCCACGCCTTAAATGGTTCAGCTTTTGGTGATGGTACGGATTGAATGATACGGAATATACCTTGCATATTAGCAACATCTGTTAGGCGCATTTTTCCATCTGCAGCTTTCATTTTCAAAGCGTTACAATTTGTAACGGTTTCGTTTCCTTCCTCTTTTAATCTCTTTTTTAATACTCTCCAGTATACTTGAGGATTTTCACTTTCTGTAAGTACTCTTACTATATCAACCACCGAAAAATACCATTCTTCTTTTTCATTATCCCAAGCAGAACGTATCTGACTACCTTCAAATAATTTAATCTCGTTATCCACGTATTTCTCCATTCTCATTCTATGTGCTGTTTATAATCATCTAATTATTAGATAATTCTAAACAACACTAGATTTTCATTTTAAGAGTTTTATTTTTTGTAGAAGTCACAATCCTAGGTTTTATTAGACTTTTTACCACGACATAATTATGACATAAAACCCTGCAAAAAAGTCAATAACATGGGTGTTTTTATTAATTATAATGTTTAAAATATTTTAATAATTCAATCGGTTTAAGGTAGTTAAATAATTTTAATAAGCTAAACATCGACAATAAATATTAATATTTTTTAATTAGTCAACATCATAGCATATTGCTGTGGTGTTTTTCAACCTAAATTTGATTGTATTCGATCATTGTTGTATCAAAAAACATAATCATTAATTTTTTGATTTAATTCATTAAATGTGATTTTTGTATAATCTAAATCGTTTAATAATTCAGTTTTTATTATTCCAAATCAATATTCTATTTCTCTATTGTCTAATGAATTTCCAATTCTTGATAGCGATACTTTCCCACCGAGTCTAATAATTTCAGAAATATATTCATAATTTGTATATTGAAAACCATGATCTGAATGAATTATAAAATTGTTACAATTGTCTTTTTCAATGTCTTTAATATTTTCTAAAACTAAATTTAAATCATTTGATTTATTTAGTCTATATCCTATAATTTTTTTGCTTTTATGACTAATTATTGCTGATAGATAAACATGACTACTATTTACATCTTTAGGTGCATTTATGTATGAAACATCAGTTGCATAAATATTCCTGCTATATTTGTCATTGTAATCTCTTTGAATGATATTACTGATTGCGCATTTTGTATCTTTAATTTCTGGTTTCTTTTGCTTTTGTCTTACTTTACATTGAAGTTTTAAATACTTTAAATATCTTCCCAATGTACGATCATTTATATATATTTTATATTTAATATAAATATATATACTAAGTTTTTTTCTTCCAAATCTAGCCTTGTTTGCCTTAAATGCTTCAATTATAATTTTAGAATAAGGAATAACTTTTTCTTTTTTTTGTGAAATTTTGCTCTTTGAAATAGTTTGTCTACTGAGATTAAAAAATAAGGCTAATTTAACTGATTTAATCTTTAGATTTGCAGCTTCTTTTTTCTTGTCTTTTTTAGGTTTTTGATTTGTTATTTCATAATATCTTTTTGCTATTTCAATTAAATCATTTCTATCAAAAATTTCTCAATCAAAATCAGGTTCTTTTTTTGGTCTTCCAGAACCAGGTTTTCTATCTACACCTTTTTTTGTTAACAATTTTTCTTTCATTCCTAAATTATAATATTTAATTGCTTTTTTAATTCTTGCTGATAAATTTTCTCTTTTCGCAAATTTAGTTTTTGGTGAAATTACATGCATTTTTCTTAATGCTCCAATCATTCCGTTTTGCTGATAAGCATCAAATACTAAATCCCATTCATCAATATTTAAATGTCTTGACATTTCATCTCCTTACTATACATACCTTTGAGAATACAGATTTTAAACAGTTTATAAAAAAATTAACATTTTCGCAAAATGTTAATTTTTTTTGTCCATCTTTAAAATTAGTTAATTTTGTTCATGTTTTTTAAATGAATTTTTATTTATGTTTTATATGTTCTTGGTATGTTTTTGGTGAAAGTTCTTTTAAAAATTCAACAATTAAGTTACCACTTGACATCATGTCATGAATAGAAGAAACACCAATTGGTGAGTGTAAATATCTTTGTGGAATACTTATTGTTAGTGTAGATACCCCACCTTTTCCATATTGTAATTCGCCTGCATCGGTTCCACCACCAACTGCAACATATTTATAAAAATCTATGTTGTTTTTAGTTCCTATTTTTGCAATAAAATCAATTAGTTTAGGATCCATCATTGTATCTCTATCAAATATTCTTAGTGCTGCTCCAGCTTTTAATTTAGTATTTCCTGCGACAATACCATAAGTATCATGACTTGTTGTTGTATCTAAAGCAATAGCTATATCGGGTTCTATTATACTTACAGATGTTTTAGCACCTCTAGTTCCTACTTCTTCTTGAACGGTTCCCACTAAATAAACATCGCAAGCTAAGTCTAAATCTTTAATTTGGTTAGCTACATAATCTAGTGTTGTAACTCCTGCTCTATTATCCATTGCTTTTCCACCAACTAAATCTTCATCAGCAAATAAAATAGTTTCACCAGACATATAAACTCTATCTCCAACTTCAACACCGTTTTCGATTGCATCTTTGTCACTTGTAAATCCAAAATCTGCAAATAATTCATTATTTTTTAGAGCATTATTTACTTGAGTTTGTGTCATTACGTGAATTGATGTATGGCCAAATACCCCTATAAATCTTTTGCTATCTTTGTTAGTTACTAAAGTTGCTTTAGTTCCTATTGCAACAGACGCTCATATTCCACCAATTGGCATAAGAAGTAATTGTCCGGTTTTATCAATCATTCTTACAATATAACCAACTTCATCCATGTGTGCAGAAATTTGAACTTTTGGTGCATTTTCTACTTTAGATTTTTTAAAAATAATTAATGATCCAAAGTTATCGTAACTATGACTGAAATTTACAGAACTCGTTGAATATTTAAGTTCATGAGCAACAGGTTCTTCGTAACGGCTCATCGCCTCTAATTCCATGTATTTAATTAGTTTTTCTTTAAATTCTTGTTTGTTCATAATTAAAATTCGTATTTTTCAGGGTGTTCTTTTTTCATTTTTTCTATAAATTTATCTTTATCCATTGAACCATATTTTTCCATTAGTTCAACACATTCTAAATATTCTTTTTCAGCTCAAACTTCATCTTCAAAGCCTTTAACTGATGTAACACCTTTACCTTTGAAATTTTTGTATGTTGTAAAGAAATTTTCAACACTTTGTAATCACATTTGATCTAAATCAGCAAGTTTTGTGATGTGGTCTAAACGATAATCATCAGCATGAACTGCAATTAATTTAGTATCTGTTTCTCCCCCATCAATCATTTTCATTGCTCCGATGACTCTAGCTTCTAAACTAACACCTGGCATAAATGTTTCTTGTGAATAAACTAAAACGTCTAATTCATCTCCATCTCAGTCTAATGCTTCTGTAATATATCCATAATTTGCAGGATATGCAAAGTCTCCTCTTAATATTCTATCTACCGCTATTTTTTGTGTTTTACGGTTGTATTCATATTTAATTTTACTTCCCTTAGGAATTTCTATATTAACTGTTATATTTTTCATATTTATATTTTACTATTAAAATATATATTTAAAAAAAATAAATAAAAACTCTACATAGAGTAGAGTTATAACAATTATTACACTTTTATTTTGTAGTAGACTTTGCAACAAAAGCATCTAAACGAGCAGCTTTACGTGCACCGTTGTTTTTGTGTAGTACACCTTTTGAAACAGCTTTATCAATTTCGTGGTGAGCTTTGCTTACTAAAGTTGCGATATTTTCTTCACCTTTTGTAGCACCAAGTTTAGCTTTTTTAATAGCTGTTTTTACACTTGATTTAATAGCTGCATTTCTCACTCTTGCTTTTTCGTTTGATTTGATTGCTTTCATTTTTGATTTAATATTTGCCATTTTTTCTCCTCGTATAATAATGTTTTGAGCGTATGTTATTAATTATACAAAAAAAATAATATTTTTTGTGTTTTTTGTTATATTTGTTTTTTATGTCTTATTTTACTTTTTTAATAGTATTAAACTTTCAAAAGGATCAAGTGAATTTGGAATATTTAAATATTTTTTATCATGATATGTTGATTTAATTATTTCATATTTTTTTGATAAGTGAATTTTTCTTGATTTTTTTGAAATATTTATGACAAAAAGCAATTTTTTATTTTGTAATTTATATTTAATTTTAATAATACCCTTTTTAAATACATCTTTAGAAAAAGATATTTTACCATTGTTTAAAATTTCTTCAAAATCTTTATTTTTTATAAATTCAATTAAATATTTATAAAAATTAAGTGATGAAGTTGGATCATTAAATTCACTTACAACATTATTTTGTTTAGAATTTTCTGCAAAAATAAATTTTTTATTTTTTATTTTTGAAAAACCAAAGTTAGGTTCTAAATTTCAAGGCATTATATTATTTACTGAAATAGAATGTTGATATAAATATGAATTATAAAAAATATCAGTACTAATGTTTTTAGTTTCTAAATATCTTTTGGTTTCGTTGTAATTAAATTCATTAAAATCTCGATAATCTTCAATTTTTGCTTTTAATAAACCAAGTTCATCTCCGTAATAAATGTTTGCTGAATTTCTTGCTGCAAGCAACAATAAAGCAAATGATTTAGAAGCTTCTTTATTAAATGCTAATTCATCACCTCAACGGCTATTTATTCTACCTATATGTTCTGAAGCTAATGATATAATTACATCTTGATAACTTAAATAATTTCTTAATTCTTTTAGCAATTGTCAAGGTTTAAATTTTATCATTAATTTATTTTTGTATGTTTTATCGCTACCGATTTCAGAAAATTTATCAATAAATAAAAAGTCATAAAATTTTTCTTTTTGAGATGTTTGAATTTTATGTAATTCGTGATTTTTTGTTTTTATAAAAATCTCAAAAGATTCGTTTTTTTGTTTAGAGATTTTGTATATATTTTTAATTAAATCTATTTCTTTTTCATTTATGTTATTATTTTTTGAATTTTCATTATTTATGTTTATAACAAAAAAAATGCAACCTAAATTTAAATAGAAATCAAATATTTTGTTATAAAAATCAAGAAATTCTGTTTGATTTAAAAAGATATCATTTTCTTTATTATTTTTATCGATGTATTTTTCAAATGTATTTTTTTGTGTTTGATTTGGTGTGAAATTTTTATTTTCATGAAGTATTTTTGCTTGTTTTCAATTGTTAAAAGTATCTCTTAAATTATTAAAATCTAAATTTATACCCATTTTTATGTTGTTAGAAGTATAAATATTTATCATTTTTTTAAATTCCAAAATAGACCCATATTTTGATTCAATTTCAGCTAATGATTTAGCATTTTTATAATAATCTAAAATATTATTTAAAATAATTCCGTCAATCTGTAAGAATTGAAAGTATTTTATTTGTAATAAAAGTCCTTTATAATCACCATAACCTGTTTCATTTGAGTCTTTAAATTTATCAATTTTAAGTTGATATAAAATCATTTTTTTATTTGCCATTTTACTTTTCCACCGTTCTAAATAAATTTAAAATTAAGTAATCAAGAGCTATATTTTCATCTATATAACCTTGTTTTATGTCAACATCTAGTTGTGATAAAAATATTATTTGTTTTTTAATAAAATCAATGTCATGTGTATTTAAATAATTAAAAATTAATTTTAAGCGATATTCATGAATATTTAAAAGCACACTAATTTCTTTTAATGTATTTTGTTTTTTGAGAATATAAATATCCATTGCCGTGGTAAAAATATTCATAATTTGCACAATTATATTTCTAATGCTTATACCGAAATTTAATTGATATAAAATTTTTAAATAAAAATCTTTTAAATTTTGACTTTTTAATAAAGAATCACTTACAATTCACTCAGGATTTTCATAGAAAATTTCATTTTGTTGCTGAATATTTTCTATTTTTATTATTTTATTACTTTGAATATATTTATCTAAAATAGAAGTTATTAAAAATAAATTATTAGGAAATGTTTCAATTATTTTTGCAACAGCTAGTTCTTCAATGTCTGCATTGTTTATTTTTACGTATTTTTTTATAAATTTTGCTAAATCTTTATCATTAACTTTTGTAAATTTTTGTACTTCTGCTTCTTTTTCTAAATATAAAAACAAATTAGAAGGTTTAAATTGTTTTAATTTTGGAACATGTAAAGAAAAAATTATTTCAATATCATTTGGCAAATCTTTTAAAACTTTTATAAAAGTTTCAACAATATCATTGTATTTTTTATTAGAAGACAATAAAACATTATTTTTTATAATAACAAGTCTTTTTTCATTAAAAATGTTCATACTTGTTATAGTGTTAAAAATATCTTCAATGTCTGCACCTTCATCAAAAACATATTTATTATTTAAGTCTTTGAAATCATTTTGTGTTTTTTGAATATAATGATTTATAAAAAATTCTTCTTCTCCATATATAAACTTCATAATTAAAATTATATTATATATAAAACTAAAATTATGGCATTTAAAAAATTAGTTATTTTGTTTTATTTTTTTATATGTTAATCAAAAATTAATTGATATCCAAAATATCAATGCATATGCTAAATTTAGCTTTAAAAAATCAAAATAAATACTTATTTGATTTGCTTTTTCAATTAACTGAAATAAAAAATCATAGACTATATTATTTAAATAGAAAAATCAAAAAAATAAAAGTGAGTAAATATAATAAAATATCACTATAAAGTTGAAAATATACTGAAATATAAACCCAAAAACATTGAATTTATTATTGATTTGACTCATTACACAAATTGAAAATAAATAACAAATTAAACTAAATTTTAGTGTTTTATATTTAGTATTTAACATTTGCATTTTTAAACCTATATAACTAAGACCAAAACTTAAAATAAAAGAAAGAGAAGATATTGAATTAGGTTTAAAAGAAAAATTTAATAAAGCAGAAATTACAAATATTTGTAAATTGCTAAATTTACATTTAAGAATTTTAATTAATATTAATTTAAAAAGAAAATATGTATAAACTCTAACTGAAGGTAAATTAAAATTCAGTAAATAAATATAAAAACTAAGTATTAAAATTATGATAAAATCATCTATTTTATTTAAAAGTTTTACTTTAGAAAAAACTTTTTTAAAGATAAAATAAATTATAAAAAAATGATATCCACTAACTACAAATAAATGAACAATATTTAAATTCTTAATTTTTTGATAAATATTTTCAACATTTAACTTTTTAGCAAAAAGAAAATAATTAAGAAATTCTTGTGAAATATCTGTGTTTTTTTGAATAATAACTTTAAAAAAATTAAAAATTGATGTATTTTCATTTTCTTTTATATCTATGATTTTTAAAATAAAATCAATTTGCATATTTTTTAAGAATAAAAAATCTTTATTTGTTTTATTTATTTTTTCAATTACTGAATTTAAATAAACAAAATCAACATTATTATTTATTTTGTAATAAGCGAAAAATTTTTTATTTGCAACATTAATTGCAAACCCATTTTTAAAAACATGTTCAACCCTAAAATTTCCATTTAATATTTTGATGTTGTTTCATATAATAAAACTTATTACAAAAAACAATAAAAAAATAATTAAAAATAAGATAAATACTTTTCAAAATTTTTTGTTTTTAAAATTTCAAAAAAAGAGAAATATTACTCCAAATACTCAATAAATACTCAAAAATATTGATAAATATAAAAATAAAACTGATAAAAAACTTGATTGAAAAGTAACTAAATTAAAATATGTTCTTGTAAATTCTTTAAAGCTACTTTGCCAATTCCATATATATTTTCTATTTCATCTCATGTTGGATTTTTTGCATTCTGAAAGTATTTAAATAGTATATCAGCTTGCTTTTTTCTTATTTTTATTTGTATAAAAAAATCAGGAGATTTTATATATTTATAGGAAATTTTTTTAGATGTATCAAAAGGAATGTATAAAGTTGATAATTTAAAAATTTGCATATTGTAATCAATATTTTTAAAATCAGCAATATGTAAAACTTTTGCTCTGAATAAAAGATGTTTTAGATCTTCTTTCTCAGTTATTACATATAAGCCAGGAACTTCAATAGCACCTGATAAATTTATGACTTTTCTTTTTATTGTTAAAGTTATTTGTTGTTTATTTATTTTTAGACTATTGGTAACAAAAACCCCTCCAATAATGCAAATAATTACAAAAATTAATAATATATTTTTTCTATTTATCTTCACATTATTAAAAGTAAAAAATCTAAAAAAAAATAAAAAATTATAATATAATTTTATTAAGCTTGGCCAATTGCTGCAGCAATGTAGAGGAAAATCCCCACTGGCACTTTCTGCGATGAAAGTAGTGTTCATGCTGAGTCTAATAAATTCAGGTAGTATTTATACTAACAACTAGTGACACAGAAACAAGGTCTGCTATTTATAGTAAGAGTGAAAAGGTTAAACTTCATGAGTCAGAAACAAAAATTATGGTATTGGAGCCTGAAAAAGGGAAATGAACTAATTTCGGGAGAATATTTTTATTCTAGATAAATAATTGGCGCCTTAAATTTAAGGTACAAAAAGGGGTTTATAGAGCTAATACACTATTTTAATAGTGTATTTTTTTATTTTTGATAAAAATAAAATATAATTTAAAAAGAATCATGGAGGAAAGATGACAAATTTATATGTATCACGTGAAGAATCAGCACAAGATGGTGGTTTACTTAGTGCAAATAGTTGATTAATGTATCTTATTTTAGCACTTATTTTAGCTTTAATTGTTTCATATATTTTATATAAAATAATTAAACAAATAGTTACAAAAAGAAAAGAAATCAAAAAATTAAAAGAAAAATCAACAATAAATAAAGAAATTTATCGTGAATATGTTATTTCAATTACTGAAATAATTAAATATACAAACAATCAAGTTAAAAATTTTGTTCCAAGTATTGGAAAATACAAAATGCAAGAAATTAAAGACGGTGCTAAAAATCTTTTAAGTACTCTTTATAACCGCGAAGATTTTAATGACTTTAAAGAATCTGAAAAATACCAAGATTTTATAAAAAATATTAAAACTTTAATTAATACAAATGCAAGTACCTGATATAAATCTTGTGTTAAAGAGATTGAATATTTTAACAATCTTTATGAACAATTAGAAAAAGATGATTTATTTTTAAATTATGAAAAAAATGTAAAAGAAAGCATTGAAAGAAAATTCTATGAAAAATAAAAAAAATATTCCTAATATTTTAACAATTTCAAGATTAGCTTCAGTAATTATTTTTGTTATTTTATTAATTATTCATGCAATCGTTATTCAAAATATAAGTTATTATAGCTTGCTGCCTTCATCACTAGTTATTCCATATTTATTATTAGTTGTTTTTATTTTTGCAATGATAACTGATTATTTAGATGGTTACTTAGCAAGAAAATGAAATGTAGTTAGTACTTTTGGTAAAATATTTGATCCTATTGCTGATAAATTAATTACAACTAGTATGTTAATTAGTTTAATCTTACAAATTAATACTGTTTATTTTATAGTTATTGTTATTTTATTAGTTTTAAGAGATATCGTTGTTGATGGAATAAGAATATATGCTGCATCATTAAATATTTCGGTACAAGCTAATATATGAGGAAAAATTAAAACTATTATGATGAGCGTATCACTTGTAATAATTGGTTTATTTGCACCAATTATTTGACGCAATGCACTACAAAATATTAATTTATACTTATTTTTAATAACTTTACCGTTAATTGCTACTTTAATAGTTAGTTACATAAGCGGTTATATCTATATTTCTTCTTATTTAAAAGATCCTCACTTTAAAATTAAGTAGTTTAAAGTTAGTTATTATGTTGAATTTTATTAAAAAAGTTAACTTTGCAGTTAACTTTATTTTTTATTAATTTTCTTGTAATATTTCTTCAAAAAGTTGTTGTTCAGTAATTATTTTTACATTAAGAGCTTTTGCTTTAGCGAGTTTTGAGCCTGGTTTTTCACCAATTAATAAATATGAAGTATTTTTAGTTACAGAACTTGAAACTTTTGCACCTTTTGAAATAAGAATCTTTTCAATTGAAGGCCTAGGTTGTGATAATGTACCTGTAATTACAAATGATTGGTTCATTAAACTAAAAGAATTTATTTGATTTTTGTGTTTTAGGTTTAAGCCTAAATCAACTAATTCTTGAATCATTTGTCTGTTTTTTGAATTTGCAGTAAATTCTTTTAAACTATGAATAATTTTTTCTCCTATTTCGTGATAAGTTATTAAAGAATCAAAATCAAAATCTAAAAGATTTTTAAATTCTTGGATTTTTGATGCTAAAAAATAAGAAACTTTTTCACCCACTAATTTTATAGAAATTGCATGAATTAAACTGCTTAAATCTTGATTTTTAGAATCTTCAATGCTTTGAAGCATTTTTTCAACTGATTTTGTTCCAAATCTCTCAATTTTAATTAATTCATCATATTTATCTTTTAATTTATAAATATCACTAAAAGAATTGACTAAACCTAAATTATAAAGAATTTCAATATTTCTTTCTCCTAGTGTCAAAATATCCATTGCGGTTTTTGAAGTAAAATGAATCATTTTTTTTAATTTTACTTCTTTACAATCTTCATTTACACAAAACTGGTCAATACCTGTATCACTTTCTTCTAATAAACTATTACAAAATGGACAGTGTAAAATTTTTTGAAAATTAGTTTGAGATTTTGAATGAACTGTTGAAATTACTTTAGGAATAATTTCTCCTGCTTTTTTTATATAAACTAAATCGCCTATATCTATTTTTAATTTCTTTATATAATCATAATTATGAAGGGTTGCTGCTTGAATGTTTGAACCACCTAAAAAAACATTTTCTAAAGTAGCGTTATAAGTTACCATTCCAGTTCTTCCTATTGTAATAAAAATATCTTTTAAAACAGTTGTAGCTGTATTTGGTTCATATTTATATGCTATTGCATAACGTGGAAATTTTTGTGTAGTTCCTAACAAATTGTAATATTTAATTTCATTTAATTTAATTACTATTCCATCAGTTTCGTAATCTAAAAGTGTTTTTTTGAATTTAAAATCATTAATTCATTTTAACATTTCATTTATATTAAATACAACCTTACCTTCATCTGTTACTGGAAAATTATGATTTTTTAGTCATTTTCTTGTTTCATCTACACTATAAATTTCGTGTTCATGTGGTTCTTGAATATTGTATAAATATATTGATAAATTTCTTGTTTTTGTTATTTCTGGATTAAGTTGTCTAAGTGAACCACTTGCTGCATTTCTTGGGTTTGCAAGCTGCTGTTTATTTTCTTTTTTTAATTCAAGATTTAATTTTTCAAATTCAGAAAGTTTTAAATAAACTTCACCACGAATTTCAATTTCTTTTAAATAATCAATTTGTTTAGGAAGTTCTTTAATAGTTAAAATATTATGTGTTACATCTTCCCCAATATAACCATCACCTCTTGTAACGGCTTGAATCAATTTTCCATTTTTATATTTTAAAGAAATACTTAAACCATCTATTTTTGGTTCAATAAAATAACTAACATCAAATGAAACTTTATTAATGTTTTCAATTCAGTGTTGTAATTCTTCTTTTTCGTATGATTTTTGTAATGAAAGCATTGGAAAATCATGAGTTACTTTTTGAAAAGCATTTGATACTGAAGAACCTATTATATGTGTTGGGCTTTGTGCTAATTCATCTTCAGTAAATAAAAAACTATATTCTTGTTCTAAGTTTTTTAGTTTAATGATTTCTTTATCATAAATTGCATCTTCAACAACTGGATCATCTAAATCAAAATAAGCGTGATTTCACGCTTGAATTTTTTCTTGAAGTAAAATAATTTCTTCTTTGATTTTTTTATTTGTGTTATTTTCCATATTAAACCTTTACAAAAGTATTTGCAAATCATTCAGGAACAGGAACTGCAGAAATTTGAAACACAATTACCATTGTTGTAATTAACATTAATATAATTGTTGCAACAATGTCAAATCATTTAGCTTCTAAAATTCTATATTGAGTTCTTTTTGAATATGGTTCATATCCTCTAACAACCATAGCATCACTTAAATCATTAGCTTTTGAAAATGATGAAACAAACAATGGAACAATTAAAGTTAAAAAAGCTTTTACTTTATCTTTTCCATGTCCATTTTTAAAATCAACTCCACGTGATGATTGAGCTTTCATAATTCTATTTGCTTCATCTAAAAGTGTAGGAATAAATCTCAGTGCTATGTTAATTATCATCGTAATAATTTCGCTTGGAAATTTAATTAATTTTAAAGGTTTTAATAAATCATTGATTGCTTTTGTTAAAAGCACGCTTTTTGTTGTAAAAGTTAAAATAGTTGTAATTAAAATAACCCCATAAATTCTTAATGTAATACTTGCTGATCTAATTAAAGAAAATTTAGTTATTTGAAAAATATTATCATTTCCAAATGGAGCTCAGTAAATGTCATTTATAATCATATAATTTCTATAAATAACAAAATCATCAACTCCACCATCATTTGCAATCGGAATATAATTTTCAGCAACACCCTTGATTGTAAAAACATTTATGGCTAATAAAAATAATCCGATATAAATTGGTAATTTAAATTTTCTTATTAAAGTTCTAAATGATCTTGTTGCAATTAAATAAAAAATCATAACACAAATAAGCAGTGCGCTTAAAATAACAAAAGTATCAGCTAAGAAAAATAAAACAATAAATAAAATATTAGCTATAAATTTTAATCTAGGATCCATTTTGTGAATTATGGTGTCAATATTAACAAATTTACCTATAATTGCGTTCATTTTACTCCTTATTGTTTTTTAATTTTTTATTTATTGCATCTGCCAATTCATTTATGTTTGTTATTTTTCCTAAATTAATTCCGCGAGCTTTTAATTTGTTTACAAAAGTAAGAAGTTGAGTGGCTTTTAGGTTATTTTCAATTAAAAATTTTTCATCATTTAAAACTTTATATGTTTCATCGTCTTTAATGATTTCGCCATTTTTAAACATAATGCAACGTTTTGTTCATCTTAGAGCATTATCTAGATCATGAGTTACAATAATTACTGCTTTGTTTTCTTTTTTGTTTAAATCACTAAATAATTGTAACATTGATTCAACACCAACAGGATCTAAACCAGCTGTTGGTTCATCTAAAATTAAAAATTTAGGTTCCATTGCCAAAATACCCGCTAGTGCAACTCTTCTTTTTTGCCCCCCACTTAAATTGAAAGGGCTTTTATCAAGATAAGATTCAGGCAAACCGACCATTTCTAAATATTTTCTAGCAAGTTGCTTTGCTTTTTCAACAGGAACACCCATTGAAACGGGACCAAAGATAATATCTTTTTCAATTGTATTTTCAAATAATTGATATTCAGCAAATTGAAAAACAACACCTACTTCTTTTCTTACACTTTTAATATTTTTAATTTTTCTTTTTGTATTTACTATTTCTATATCTGTTTCAACCAATTGAATTTCTTGTTTTTTGCTAAAAAGTTTTTTGTGTGGTACATTTATGTTTTTGAATTTTATCATACCTGAATCAGGTAATAATAATGCATTTAAATGTTCAATAAAGGTTGTTTTACCACTTCCTGTATGTCCTATTATTGAAATCATTTCACCTTCATCAAAATTTATATTTATATCTTTTAATACTTTGATATGAGTTGGTAATTTTTTATCAAATTCTTTTGAAATATTATTTACTTCTATTTGCATATTTCCTCAATTAAAACTTTTTCATCATAGGTTGGTTCAATTCCATCAATCATTTCAGATAATTTATAAATAAAAGGTGAGTCAATTTTAGCAAGTTCAACTATTTCTTTATTTTTTAAAATTTCTTTCGGAGAACCACTTGCAACTAATTTTCCACCACTAAATACTAAAAGTTCATCAGCTAAAACAGCTTCATCCATATCATGTGTGATTGAAATTAATATTTTGTTTGTATTTCTGTGTAAGTTATGAATAATTTCAAGGATATCTTCTTTTCCTTTTGGATCTAACATACTAGTAACTTCATCGAAAATAATAATATCAGGATCAAGAGCTAATGTAGATGCTATAGCTACTCTTTGTTTTTGTCCACCACTTAAGTTAGATGGTTCACGATCTAAAGAATCATCCATTGAAACTAATTTTGCATATTTATGAATTAATTCTTTCATTTGTTCTCTTGGAACATGTTTATTTTCTAAACCAAAAGCAATATCATCTTCAACAGTTGCGCCAACAAATTGGTTATCAGGGTTTTGAAAAATAATCCCGATTTTTTGTCTTATTTTTTTTAAATTTTCTTTTGAATATATAATGTCATCAATTCAAATTTCACCTTCAGTAGCTTTGTAAATTGCACTAATTAATTTTGAAAGTGTGCTTTTTCCACTACCGTTATGACCTAAAATAGCCACATAGTGACCTGTTTGAATTTCTAAATTTACACCTTGTAAAGCAAATGATTGACTTTCTGGGTATTTGTAATATAAATCTTTAATTTTTATCATATTGTAAATTATATATTAATATATATTAATATAATAAAATCACTTAATAAAATTATTAAAAAATATTAGTTTTTATTTAATATCAAAATATTAATTTACTAGCTAAGGCATTAAAAAAACATTCAATAAAAAATGAATGTTTTTATATAAGAAAAATATTATTTGTCTGCAAAATTTATTCTAAATACATTGACGAAAAAACTGTATTTGTCATATTCAAATGGTTGACTGTTGGTTGTATTATCATCAGTGATAATAGAAGATATATTATATTGATTATCATCATCAAGTATATATTTTCATGATATTAATAGTTTTTTGTTTGAATTGTCTATTTTTTGATAAAAATCTTTTTTAGATAATTCAGCAAATAATATATCTTTTATTTGTTTTTCTATTGGAATGTTCTTTTTAATATTTTCTATTATTTCTAATTGTTTTTTGCGTGATAAATGTAATATTACATCTAGGTATGCAGGCATATCATTTTCAGAGTTTTTAGGTTGATAATCTTTTCAATATAGTTTTACATCATCTGTTAAAGATACATCTTTATCATCGTTGTAATTGGATATATTTCAATCGTTATTTATAGTATATTTATATTGTTTTGGATTATTTCACTCTGCATAAATTGAATAATCAGAATAATTTTCAACTGTATTTATGAACGGTTTAATTTCAACAACAAATCTATAGTATTCTTTATTACTATAAATAAAATCAAAGTCAATGATTTCATTACTATTTTCGTCATTATTATTATTTCTGGTATTAATTGTAATTTCTTTTGAATGTACTTTTAAGTTTTTATCTAAATATGAAATTTTTAAAATTGAATTTTCTAAAGAAAAAGGAAATATTCTGTTTAAATTATTGTTAATTAAATTATGTTCTACTATAACCATAATTAATAATGCTGATCATTTTAAATAGGTTTTATTATTTTCTTCTTTTATATACATTTTGTAGGAATCATTATTTAAAAAATTTTTTATATAACCCTCATTAAATTCTAATAATAGTTCTTTTTTATTAATATTACTACTTGAAGTATTTTTTTTCAATGTAAGTCTTGATGAAAAGTTTTTATCATTAATTTCTTCAAGTGGATCTGTATTTATCTGTGATTTATATATAGTTGACAAAGTCATACCAAAATTGTTATTTGAAAAGTTTTTAACATCAACGTCTTCTCGCTTTCCATAATTTGCATCTACTAATTTAGTTTTTAAATCTTGTATTTCGTTATTTTTTTCTTCTATTGATGGCTCTAAAATCATAATTTTGTTGTTGAGATTACTTACTTCTGAATTTAAATTATTGATTTGAGATTTTAAATTACTATTTTGCTCTTTTGTTATATCACTATCTTTTAACTTTACTTTTAAATCTTCTATTTTTTTATTTTTATCTTCTATTTTCGTTTCAAGTGCTTTTAAAGAATTTTTATTTTCAATATCCTCTTTTTTATAATTATTAGCATTTTTAATATGGGTGCTAGTTGAAATTGATATTGTTGCAATTAACATAGAAGTGAGAATGATTAATAAAATAACCATTATATTTTTCTTGCGTTTGTCATTTTTATTTGTCATTATGTTATCCTTAAATTTATTAAAATATAATTTATTGGTTAATTTTTAAATAGTTTTATCTTTGCTCGTGACTATAGTTACAATAATTATTTTAGCATATTATAGAGTGTTGTAAAAATATTAAGTGTTCAATATTAATGCTATTAAATATCATTAATTATTTGCATACAAGTTGAGTAAATATTTTAATATGTTTAATATGGCAATTTAATGTATAATGCAATAAATTTACTTTTTTAGTTTATATGTAAATATGGTTTTAGTAATTTTTTATCGGAAATTAGTATATGACAAAAACATTTCAAAATTTAATAACATATTAAGTATATCAATAGATATCATTTTTACTTTTTTAATACTTAAATAAAAAATATCTCAGCAATAGTTGAGAGTTTATAGCCATTAAATTGTGTAGTAAAAAACATCATTATTAATTTTGAAGTGCAAAGTTTTATGTGAATTACATTTTGATTTTTTAGCATTTATAGACTTTTACATTATTTTTTACTTTATCTTAAATTTTTCTGGTTTTTTATTTTTATAACTTAAATAAAAAATAAATATTTTTTGTAGTTACATTTTGTTAATTTATATTTATTTTTTTTAAATGTTAAAATAAATTTATTCATGCTTGAAATTTTATATTTGTTTAAATAAATAAAAAACCGCAAAGTTATAGTTGCAGATTTCAAATTTTATTTTATGAATTGAATATTTTTTAGAATAAAAAAAGGTAATAAATTAGTTATTAGCTTCTCAGTATTCTTGATTTTTTAATTTTTCTAAAACACTTTTAGTTATTTCAATAGATAGCGAAGAATCTTCGAGTGAAATTGATGTTATAGTATAATGTATACTTATTTATTACTTAAATTTTAGGCATATTTAAGATTTCTAGTGAACTAATATCATCAAAAGTACTTTCACCTAATTCAGTTACATTGTTTGCATTTACGCGTTCTAAAGAATTAGCACCAAAAAAGCATATCTATCTATTAAAGTAACGTTAGATATGTTTAATTGTGTTAATGAACTAGCATTTTCAAAAGCTCTATTTTTAATTTCTATTATGTTGGGAATATTTATAAATCATAATGAACTCGTATCATTAAAACTTTCTTCACCTATTTTTTTGTATTAGGTAAATTAATGCTTGTTGGTGATTTTATGTGTGAAAAAGTTCGGTCATCTATTAAAATAGTGCTAGATAAATTAACACTTTTTAAAGAATTATCACCTAAAAAAGCTTGGTAACCAATTTCTATGACATTTGACATATTAACACTTATTAGTTTAATTGCATTTTCGAAGGTGCCATTACTTATTATTCTTACATAATCTGAAATATTTTTACCACTAGCATTTTTCACTTTAAATAGCGACATAATGACTGCTTGATTTATAAATTTACATCTTGTAAGGCAAATGATTATTTTTCGGGTATTTGCAATATAAAGTTTTAATTTTTAACATGTTGTATAATGTGTATTAATATCATAAAATCAATTGAAGAAATATGGTATATCTTTTAAAAATTTATTCTAATTAACATGATATTAAAATTAAAAAATATAACTTGTTGTAAAGTTATTTAATTGCATATTAATTGAATAAATAATTATTTTATTTGTTAAACATTTATGTATAAAAAAGCTCAAGATTTTTTTCTTGAACTTACATTTATAAATTATTCTGTGGAGTTTTTTGTTTTATTTACTTTTCATGCTGAACCTTCTTTAATGGCATTAAAGATATTTTTTGTTATTTCTTTTGTTAAAGTGGAATTTTCGAATGTTATTCCAGAATTTCTAATTGAATTTGTTTCAAATGCTTCGACATTAGGGGCGTATATTCCTGTTAATAATTCATTTAAACTTAATGCACCACTTTTTATTATTCTTAATTTTGGAGCGTTAAATTTTATTAAATTTATGTTATTTATGAATGCCAAATTTTCAACGTCAACAACATTTTGTAAATCAATACTGATTAATTGTTTGTTACTTATAAAAGCTTTGGTTGAAATTGTAGTAATATTATCTGGTACTACAATATTTCCCTTTGCTCTAGTTCCATCAATGATTACATCATTAAAAATTGCTAATTTATTTTTATCTGACTCTATTAGCACATCTAAAAAAATCTCGCCAAAAGTTGTCTTATCTACTCATTTTAATTTTGGTGCTTTTACACTCACTAGTGGAATTCTCCTATGAAACGAATCGTTACTTACCATTATTACATTTGGTAAATCCAATGTCAACAATTCACTAGCGTTAGAAAAACTCGATTCATTTATTTTTTTAACATTTTGTAATTTTAAATGTTTAAGTGTTATTTTAGTTTTAGAAAATTCATTAATTTCAAAATCATTTTCTAAAGTTCAGTTAATAGCATCTACATTAGGTATGTTCTTAGTAAATACAAATTTTAATTCATTCATTTCATACTTTTGTAAATCTTTGTAAGTATATAAGTATTTTTTATAATCAGTTGTTGAATTACTATCCTTTGGTCTTGCGAAAATAAATCCTTCATCGATATATTTTTTCAAATTACTTTGATTTATTTCTAAATAATTATATTCGTTATCTTTGGTTGCTATGCCATGTAATTTTGCCTTGTCTAAAGCATTTTGCAAAATACTCGTTTGTGCTATTGTTTTATTTTCTGTGGGTTCTGTGTGTATAATTTCACTAGTTCTTTTTTCTGTTTCTTCAAGCGCTTGCTTTACTTTTTGAAACCGTTCTTCACTTAAATTTTTATTTATATATGATTTCACTTCTTCGGAAACCTTATTATATTTGATAAAATCTTGTTCCATGTTTTCTGTTTGTATTTTATTACTAATTTCATAGTATTTTCTTAATTCAGTATCAAGGTTATTAATTTTTCTTTTAACATCTTGAAAATTTTCCTTAAAAGCATTTAAAACAATATTTTTATCTAAAATGTTTTGAATTTTTGAATTTCAAAAATAATCTTGTTTGAAGATGTTATTTTGTAGTTTTTCTAAATTGCTTCACAATGCACTTTGTTTTTTTATTAAATTATTTAGTTGTATCTCTTTTACAACAAAAGTTGTGGTAGTCATTGTTAAAACACTTAATAAACTAGCTATAATAATTCAAATTTTACGTTTTCCTCTCATACTATTTCCTTTTTTATTTAATTTTATTATACTTTACTTTTTAAAAGTAATAACAATTCATTTTAAATATTGTAAGAATTTTTTAATATTTTTTAAAATTTCTTTAATACAAAAAAATACGACAATACTTATTTGTTGTATCTAGCTGTTTGTTTCTCAGTATTCTCCAGTTTTTAGTTTTTCTAAAACGCTTTCTGTTATTTCAGTAGGTAGTGAAGAATCTTCAAGAGAAATTGATGTATAGTATAATGCATACTCATTTATTACTGAAATTTTAGGTATATTTAAGATTTCCAGTGAACCGATATCATCAAAAGCACTTTCACCTAATTCAGTTACATTGCTTGCATTTACGCGTTCTAAAGAATTAGCGCCAAAAAAGGCATATCTATCTATTAAAGTAACATTAGGTATATTTAATTCAGTTAATGAACTAGCATTTTCAAAAGCACTTTGCCCTATTTCTGTTGCATTTTCAATGTTAATGTTTTCTAATGATCTAGCGTCTTTAAATGCTCTAGTGGGAATTTCACTTACATTTGGCATATTTAATGTTTGTAATGAAGTGACATTTTCAAAAGCACTTTGCCCTATTTTTGTTACGTTAGGCGCGTCAATTTTTATTAACGAATTTGCATTTTTAAATGCATTTCTTTTAATTTCTTGAGCACTTAAAATATTTATATTTTTTAAAGATTGAGCATTTTCAAAAGCACTTTGACCAATTGTTATAACTTTAGGGGCATTTAGTTTTGATAATTCTGTTGCATTATAAAATGCATTATCGGAAATTTCTAATATATTAGGTAATTCTAATGTTGTTAATGAAGTAGCATTTTTAAATGCATCTTTATTAATTTTTTCAACACCTAAAATATTTAAATTTTTTAATGATTTAGCATTTTCAAAAGCACTTTGCCCAATTTCAATTACATTATCTGCATTTACACTAACCAATGAATTAGCATTTCAAAAAGCATTTTCTCCAATTTCTTTTACTTTTGGAGCATTTAAAGTAACTAAAGAACTTGCGCCATAAAAAGCCATGTCATCAATTTTTAAAGTGTTGGGTATATCAACTTCAGTTAATGAATTAACATTTTCAAATGCTCTTTTTGCGATTAAAATGACATTAGGTATTTTAATATTTTTTAATGAACTAGCATTTTTAAAAGCATGCTCATTAATTTGAGTTACATTAGGTATGTTTAAATTTTCAAGTGATTTAGCATTGTAAAATGCACTTTGTCCAATTTCAGTTACATTAGGGATATTTATTTCAATTAATGAACTAGCATTTTCAAAAGCGCTGTCACCTAATTTAGTTATATTGGGTGAATTTATTATCTTTAATGAAATAGCGTTTTCAAAACCACGATTTTTAATTTCTGTTACTTTTGGAATATTTATAAATCATAGTGAACTTGCATCCTTAAAGCTTCCTTCACCTATTTCTGTTGCATTAGGTAAACTAATACTTGTTAGTGATTTTGCGTGTGCAAAAGCTCAATCACCAATTGAAACAGCATTGGGTAAATTAATACTTTTTAAAGAATTAGCATTTCAAAAAGCACGATAACCAACCTGTACAATTCCTTGCATGTTAGCGCTTATTAATTCGGCTGCATTTTCAAAGGCTCCATCACTTATAATTGTTACATTGCTAGGAATATTGATTTTACCACTAGCTTTTTGACCATTTATTAAAACATTGTTTACAATTGCTAATTTTTGTGGGTTTTTATTAATTAGATTTTCTAAAAATTTAGTGTTATAAAAAGCGTTTTGCGCAATTTTATTAGCATTAGGGATATTAATTAATTCAAGTAAATTACTATTTTCAATGGCTCCATAACCTATTTCAATTACGTTAGGGGCATTAATTTCTTTTAGATTTTTAAGGTTTGAAAAACTATTATCTGCAATTTGTGTTGCATTAGATAATTCGATGTATTCAATATTAAATTTAGTTTTCTGGTTTAAAAAATCAACAAAAGGATTTCCTATGCCAAATTTATATGGCAATGTTCATTTTACTGAATTTTGTTCAATTGGTTTAACTAAATAAAATATTGTATTTTCTTGATCAAAGTTATTTAAATCAATATCAGGTAATTTATTGAAATTATTTACTGCTAATATAATTCCCTTATTAATGTAATCTTTTAAATTATTTTCTTCAACTATTAAGGTTTGTTTAGTATTTTCATTATCATTAGGTTTGATGCATGATAATGAAAACAATGGACTTAGCAGTGAAACAACACCCATAGATATTAAAATTAAAGCTTTTTTTGATTTCATAAGCCTCCTATAAAAACTGTTTTAATTTTATCATTTTTAACTTTTGACAAAAGAAATTTATTTATTAACTTAGCAAAATTTACAAAATATTTTCTTTAATTACTATTAATTTTCATATTATTAAATTAGTATTTTTTATTTTTTAAATAAAAAAAACATCCGAAGATGTTTTTTGGTAATTCTAGTGGTTGTAGAACTCAACAATTAATGATTCATTGATTTCAGGATTTAATTCTTTTCTTTCAGGTAGACGTAATAATGTTGCTTTAAATTCTTCACGTTTAATTCATTCAGCAACTTGTCTTTCAGTCATAGCTTGTGTAATTTCTGAATTTTGACGTGATCCTTCTTTTAATTCAATAACTGAATCGATTGCAACTTGCATTGAAGGTATATTAGCTTTTTTACCATTTAAAGTAAAGTGACCATGATTTACTAATTGACGGGCTTGTCTTCTTGTTTTTGCAAAACCAGCACGATAAACAACATTATCTAATCTGGTTTCTAACATTTGTAAGAAGTTTGTACCGGTAATACCTTGTTTTTTTGAAGCTTTTTTAAATGTGTTTTCAAATTGTCTTTCATTTATTCCATAAATAAAACGAACTTTTTGTTTTTCATATAAGTGAAGTCCATAGTCAGTTAATTTTGCACGTTTTTGTCCGTGTTGTCCTGGAGCGTATTTACGTTGTTTACCTTTTGCGAATTCTTTTCCTGTTTCTAATAATGAAATCCCATAACGACGAGATTTTTTAAATATTGATCCTCTAAAACGAGACATATTGTTTCCTTTCTGCAAGGACTTTTTTGCACTCTAGTTGTAATATTAAGTTTTTAATGATTTCAGTATAACAGCTAACTTACTCTCAAATCTTAAGAATTCAAAAATTTTACACTATGTACAATTGCTGTGTCAATGCTTTTAAATTTTACTATAAATTGTGTTATTTTTTAGCAAAAAAACTATTTTCCAAATTTAATTTGTTTTTTTATGTTTATTTGTTTAATTTATATAAAATTAATATATATGAAAATAAGTTTGTTTTTAGCTATTTTAATCTTAATTTTTTTAACATTTACTGTTTTGTTTTTATGATATATTTGGATTTTTAATTATTATAAAAAATATGGAATAGAAAAAATTATTTTAAAAACTAAAAAAAATGACAAAGTGCTAAAAAATTTTACTCAAACATTAACTCAATTTGAAATGTTTTCAAAAAATGATATTGAATTTAATAAAATATACAACCAATATGCGCAAATGTATACAAAATTTAAGGCAAAACATTCTGGTTTGGTATTTTATTCAACAACTCTTAAAAATACAATTCATTTTACTTTTGACAAAAAACTAGTAGTTATTTTAAAAGAAATAAAAAACATAGATAAGGGTTTAAGAAAATGTAAAAAAGACATTAAAGTAATTTCACAACTTGAAAAAAACATTAATTCTTTTGTTAAAAAACACACAAAAAATACTGAATTAATTATTCATCACGCTCGTTTGTTATTTTCATTTTTTAGAAAACTTAGCAGTTATGTTAAGATTAATGAACAAAAATACGTTTTTTTTAACTCAGAAATTCAGATAATTGAAAATCAATGGAGTGAAAACTATAATTTTTTTAAAAATAATGAATTTATAAAAAATAATAGCAATATAAACTTTACTAATTTAAAAAACTTGAATTTAATTTTGTTAAATTATTCAAAAATATTAAATGAAGCTTATGGTTTAAAAATGTTTTTGGATACCAAAATAAATGATTTTTTTAAAATAAAAACTAAATTACAACAAAATTGTTTTACAAATTTCATAGTTAAATTCAACATTACAAAAAGATTATCTGAAATAGAAAAATGAATCAAAAGTCTTCAAGAATTATTTGAACAAAAAAATTATTTAAAAAATTCTAAAAAAATTAATGAATTGTTTGCAAACCTTTTACAAGAAATAAATAAAATAATACATGAATTTAAGATAGAAGAGAATGCATATAAATACTTAAAAGAGACTACCTATAATAAAGAAAATGTTGAAACTTTACTAAAAAATTTAGAAGAAAAAAAACAAGAATTGAAAAAAGATTATCTATTTTTTAAAAAAAATAATCAACTAACATACGCAATGGAAGAAAACATTTTAAAATACAAAAATTTATGAAAAAATGATTTTAGAGATGATTTTTTTACTTTAATAAGTGGAACAAAATTTACAAATCAGCAAGCGTTATTGCAATTATTAACTATAATAAAAGAAATAAATAACCAGCTTATTGTTATTCAGGATTTAAAAAAGCAATTTTCACCATTAAATGAAGTAATTTCAAAAATGAAAAAATATGAATTTAAATTTTTAGCTATGCAAGCTGAATTAAAAACTT
The DNA here is from genome assembly GCF_018914005.1 of Mycoplasma zalophi. NCBI lineage: Bacteria > Bacillati > Mycoplasmatota > Mollicutes > Mycoplasmatales > Mycoplasmataceae > Mycoplasma > Mycoplasma zalophi. Next base: position 93,918 of record NZ_JAHMHI010000001.1, on the reverse strand, counting down.
TAAATTTAGAACTAACAGATATTGAATGAAAAAATATTGAAAATATTAAAGAATTTAACAAAAAAATTCGGATTAAAAACCAAAACAATAGTTATATTTTTGAGGCTTTTAATGATGATGTCGAAAATTTTGTATTAAAAGTAAAAGCAATGGAAGCATCAATTGGTATAAAAATAAAAGCATATAAATTGTTTCAAATTTCAATTACTTTTTTTAATAGATATAGAAGTAGTATTCCAGATATTAATAATTTATGCTTGGAAATTGAAAAAAGTATTGAATCTAAAAAATATATAGAAGCAGTTGATAAAATTTATAAACACATAGAAAAAGGAAGTAACTAATGAAAAAAATCTTATTAAGATATGGGGAATTAACTTTAAAGGGTAAAAATAGAATTAATTTTATAAAAGTTTTAGAGAATAATTTAAAGAAAAAAATGGAAGGTGAAGTAGTTGTAACTTTTGATCGTGCTTTTATTAGCTATTCTGAAAATAACGTAAATCAATTACAATATATTTTTGGATTATCAAGTTATAGCATTGTTGAAGAAATAGATACAACTTGAGATAATATTGTTAACTGTGTATTAGAAGAAGCAAAACAATTTAAATTTAATTCTTTTAGAATTCAGACAAAAAGATCAGATAAAAACTTTATGTTTTCTAGTCAAGAAACTAATGAAAAATTAGGGGGAATAATTTTAAAAAATTTTGAAAACTCATATGTACAATTAAAAGATTCTGACTTAACAATATATGTTGAAATAAAAGCTAAAAAATCATTTGTGTTTTCAAATTATAATTATACAAGAGGTGGAATGCCTGTTGGAATAAGCGGCAAAACACTGCATTTAATGAGTGGTGGAATTGATAGTCCTGTTGCTGCTAATTTAATGCAAAAAAGGGGATTAATAGTTGATTTTATTAACTTTATAACTCCGCCACACACTGATTTTTTCACAACTCAAAAAGTAGAAGAATTAATTACACAAATTACAAAATATCAATTAAAATCAACATTATTTCAGATAAATTACACAAAAATAATGAATTATTTAGCACTTGTTTCTAATCAAAAATACAAAATTACTTTAATGAGAAGAAGTTTTTACCGTATTGCTGATGCAATTGCAAAAAAATTTCATTATACTGCATTATCTAATGGTGAAAATTTAGCACAAGTAGCTAGTCAAACGTTAGAAAGCATTAATGTTATTCAAGAAGTGACAAATTTACCAATTTTTAGACCTTTGGTAAGTTTTGATAAAAATGATACCATAAAAATAGCAGAGCAAATTAACACTTATGAAATAAGTATAAGAAGAGCTTGTGAAACATGTGAATTATTTGCTCCTAAAGAACCAGTTACAAAACCTAATTTGCAAGAAGCGCTAAAATTAGAAGAAGAATTGCCAAGACTAAAGGAATTAGAGACAGAAGCAATTGAAAATGTGACCATATATCATTTTACAAACAAATAGAGAGGCTAAAAATGAAACTAATTAATTTACATGTAAACACAGTATTTTCTTTACTTGAATCAACTATTGAACTTGATTCTCTTATAAAATGAGCAAAAGATAATGAACTTGAGTATCTTGCAATAACAGAGAACAAAAATATGTTTTCATTTGCTCAATTTTGTATAAAAGCTAAAGAAAATAATATTAAAACTATTTACGGAATCCAAATAAAAACTACTCAAGAAGCAACGGAATCTGAACTAATAGTTATTGCTAAAAATTTATCAGGATTAAAAGAATTATTTGAGCTAAATTTTTATCAATCACAAAATGAATTAGTTTCACAAACATATTTAAGACAATTTCAAAATTTAATTTTTATCGATCATCCTACATTGGGTTTATTTGCACAAACTAAGTGTAAATATACTGAAATAGACACATATATTGCAATAAACTTACAAATTATTGAAAAATTAAAAATCGATTTAAATACAATAAATGATCAAAAGTTTCTTTATGTTAATGAAGGAAGAATTTTTGATCATTTTGATAATCAAACACTTGAAACACTGGAATGAATAAAAACACAAAACAAAACAAAACGTTTTATTGATATTTTAGTTGCTAACATAGAAACCGATGATTTAAGAATTCAAAAACTTATTGAATTTACAAATAATTTAGCTAAATCTCTTGCAATTGAAGTACCTATTTCTAAATTTAAAATGCCGGTTTATAAAAATTCAGAAAATATTTCAAGTTTTGAATTTTTAAAAAAATTAGTAATTGAAAGTGCAAAAAACAAAATAAAAAAAATTAACTTAGATGAATATAAGCAAAGATTAACATACGAATTAAAAATTATTAAACAATTAGGTTTTGAAGATTATTTTTTAATTATTTGAGATTTTATTAAATGAGCTAAGGCAAATCATATTTCAATAGGGCCGGGTCGTGGATCAGCGGCGGGATCTTTAATTAGTTATTTATTAGGTATTACCCAAATCGATCCAATTGAATACAATTTATTATTTGAAAGATTTTTAAATCCTAAAAGAATTAGTTTACCAGATATAGATATTGATGTTCAAGACGACAGAAGGCAAGATTTAATAAATTATTTAATTTCAAAATACGGAAAAGAAAATGTATCATCAATTATTACTTTTTCAACATTAGGTTCAAAATCATCTATGCGTGATAGTGCACGAAGTTTCAATGTTCCTATTCCAGTAATTGATCATTTAGCAAAAAAAATTCCTAACAATTTAAGATTAGAAGAAATTTACGAACAAGAATATGCATTTCGTGATGAATTAAATAAATATAAAAATCCAGAAACAGGTGAAAATGATTTAAAAAACGCTTTTAATGAAGCATGTAAAATTCAAGGTTTTTATCGTCAAACTGGAACTCATGCAGCTGGAATTGTTATTTCTGATCAAAAAATTATTAAAAAATCGCCAATTATGTTTGCAAACGATTACTTGCAAACCGAAATAACCATGGATTATTTAGAGACTTTTGGACTTTTAAAAATCGATATTTTAGGACTTAAAACACTTTCTATTATTAATGATATTTTATTAGAAATTAAAAAACAAAATCCCAATTTTGATATTGACGATATACCTTTAAATGACAAAGCAACTTTTACGTTACTTTCAGGTGGTAAAACTGCGGGTATTTTTCAACTAGAAAGTCCAGGAATGCGTAATACATTAATGAAAGTAAAAGTAACAGATTTTAATGATATTGCAGCGATTATTAGTTTGTTTAGACCAGGTCCTATGCAACATATTAAATCATATGCAAATAGAAAAAATCAAAAAGAAGAAATTCCAAAAGTAGAAAAAATTTTTGATAAGGTTTTAGAAAAAACGTATGGAATAATGATTTACCAAGAACAAGTTTTAGAAATTGTTCAAAAAATAAGTAATATGGATTATGCTGAAGCTGATTTATTAAGAAGAGCAATTAGTAAGAAAAAAGTTGAAGAATTTTTAAGTTTTAAAGATATTTTTATTAAAAAAGCCGTTGAAAATAATTATGATAGACAATTAGCTGAAAATATTTTTGATAATATCGAAAGTTTTGCTGCTTATGGTTTTAATAAATCTCATGCAGTTAGTTATTCACTAATTACATATCGTATGGCTTATTTAAAAACCCATTTTCCACTAGAATTTTATAATGCAATTATCTCTTCTTCTATTAATAGTTATGAAGATTTAAATAAATATATTTTCGAAGCACAAGAATTAGGCATTTCTGTAGTAAGTCCAACAATTAATGATTCAGAATTAAAATCTATTATAAAAAATAAAAAAATTTATTTACCTTTAACAATGATCAAAGGTTTTGGTAAAGTTGGGGCAGAAAATATTGTAAGCGAAAGAAATAAAAATGGTGTTTTTAAAAACATTTTAGAAACATTTTTAAGATTAAGAGCTGCTTCAATTGGAGAAAGCACTCTTAAAACATTAACAAAAGCTAGCATATTTAGGGAATTTGAAAATCAAGTTTCAATATTAAATAGTTTAGAAAATTCTACCGCATTTAAATTAGAATTATTTAATGGATATAATACAAAAACAAAGATGATTAATTGAGAACAAATTAACTGAAATGTTAAACCAATTCACTATAATTATGATTATGAATTTGAATCAAAAAATGAAATATTATATTTAGGTAATGTTTATAATTCTTCTCTTACAAAGCAATTTGAATCAGATATAAGATTAATTGATATTCACCCTGGTACCCAACATAAAATTGCAGTTTATATAAAAGATGCAATTGTAAAAACCACTAAAAATAATAAGCCTTTTACCATTGTAAATTTATTTGATAGTAGCGCCTCAATTCAAGTGTTTATTTGAAATAATTCACCAATTAAAGAGCACGTCGGTAAAATTATTTATGTTGATATTCTTAAAAAACAAGATTTAAGTTGACAAATTAAAGGTTGAAAGGAAATGTAATGAAAAAAAGAGTAATTATTATTGATGGAACATATTTAGTATTTAAAAGTTATTATGGAACATTATATTCAAAATTAAAGTTAGAAACAACAACAGGTATTAAAACAAATGCTATTGTTGGTTTTTTTAATACAGTTTTTAAATTATTAAAAGAATATTCACCAGATCAAGTTTTCTTTTGCTTTGATGCAAGAGCAAAAACCTTCAGACACGAAGAATACCCAGAATATAAACAACAAAGACAAAAAGCACCTGAAGATTTTTATACTCAACTTTTGATTATAAAGGATCTTTTACCAGAACTTAATTTCAAGAGTTTTGAACAAAACGGATTTGAAGCTGATGACATAGTTGCAACAATAACTTCTCAATTAAAAGAAAATACAGAAATATTAATCTATTCAGCCGACCAAGATTTAAATCAACTAATTGATATCAATGTAAAAATTTTAAAACCCAAAAATAGGGAGTTAATTGAAATAACAAATGATAACTTTTTTGAAATTTATAATTTTTATCCTTGACAAGTTGTAGACTATAAATCAATAGTTGGTGATAGTTCTGATAATTTTAAAGGTGTAAAAGGAATTGGACCAAAAACTGCAATTAAATTATTAGACAAATATCATAATGTAGAAAATATTTATGTAAATATACAGTCACTAGATAAAAATATTCAAAAAAAATTTTTAGAATATCAAAATGATCTAAAAAGAGATAAATATTTAGCACAACTGAGATATGATGTACCTTTTGAAGATAAAAACATTTTAAACTCATTTTTAAATGTAAAAATATCAGAAAATGCTCAAAATAGATTGCAAGAATTAGAACTTGTTAAAATAACTCAAAATTTAAAAAAATTAGAGGTAATTTAAATGATAGCGATAATTGGAAAAAGTGGTGTAGGTAAATCAACATTTTTAAATTTTTTACAGCATCAAGGCTATCATGTTTTAATTGTTGATAATCTAGTAAAAAAACTCTATCAAAATGGAAGTGAAGGTTATAAATTAATAAAAAATAATCTTGGTGAAAATTTTGTAAATGATGTTGAAGTTGATAAAAAAGCACTTGTGGATAGACTTTTTTTACAACCTGAGTTTATTAACGAAATTGAATCATTAATTTTTCCCTTAATTGAAAATCATTTGGAAAATAATTTTTATGATTTCGTAGAAATCCCAATTTTATACAAAAAAAATGCTAATTTCAGCCGTTTTTTTTCAAAAGTTATTCGCATTGAGATTCCGGAAAAAAGAAGAGTAAAAAACTTACAAAAACGAAATGTAAATAACAAGAATAAAATTGTAATTGATACTATAAATAAGCACTTTTTTGATCCTAAAATTGTAAATATTTATTGTTATAAAGTTCTATCTAGAAATTTTTTTAAAAAATTCTTCAAAATTTATTTTTCAAGCATTTAAAATTAGATTATCAAGAACGAAAAATTCGAAATTAATAATTTAGATTTGAGGTGTTGTATGCAGTACAATAATTTTTATATTGAAAAAAATCAATACATTAGTCAAACAGACTTAGAAAATATTCGTATTTTATACACACCTATTATAGGTATGGAATCAGTTGCGCTTTATCATTATTTATTAGATGAATTTAATTTAACTCAAAATCCTAGATATGAGTTTTCATTGGATGAAGTTTTAAATTATTTAAATTGTAATATAGAAATCCTAACTGATGCAAAAGATAAATTAGAAGCCGTGGGTTTAATAAGATGTTTTGAATCTCCCTTATTTCAAAACATGATCATTTCTTTAAATAAACCACTAACAATTGAACAATATCAAAAATCAGTTTTAGCTAAACAACTTTTTAAATTAATTGGTGAAAAAAAATATGAAAAAATATTTTTTGCACAACAGTTATTTACTTTAAATAAAGACGAATATATTAACACTTCAAAAAAATATACTGATTTATTTGAATTAAAGGATAATATAAATTTAAACTTCGATAAATTACATACTGAAATAGAAAAATCTAAAAATATTAATGCAAATACAAATTTTGGTAATATTTTAACTCCTGAACAATTTATAAAACAAAAAACAAATCAAGAGCCAACTATATACCATAAAAAGATGATTGAAAACTTAGTTAATTTAGGTTTTTTAGATGAACAAATTAACTTATTTATTGATTTTTCATTGAAAGTTAACAATCAAATTGTTGTAAATTATGTTGAAACTATTGCTCGTGACTACGCAACAAAAAACATTATGTTAACAAATGATATTAAAAAGGAATTAGAAATCACTTTAGAAATAAAAAACTATTCAAAAAATAAACAAAATATCAATAATTTATATTAATGAACGGAATTCAAATGAGTAATGTATCAATAAAAGAAATTAAAATAAATTTAAATACTCCTAAAGTAAAATTAAGCAAAATACAAGAAGAAATGCTTAATAATGATGAAATCAAAGAAATTATCGCTAAACTTAATCTTAATGATGAACAAGTTAAAGAAGGAATGAATTTATTATATAAATATTATAGTTATTTAAAAAAATATCAAAAAAAACCTGATTGAGAATTAGTGGTAAATAGTTATGGATTTTTAGATTTAGATTTTAGTAATCAACCATGATTTAAAAAACAAAAAATTTTAGACAATTTTTGATTTTCAAACATAACAAACATTGAAAAAGATATTGATAATTTTTGAAATAGCAAAACTAAAAAAACAGAAGCGCTTAAAAAAACAATAGAAACATTTAAAGAATATGGAGATATAAAAAAATTAATAAATGATCATTTAAAACTTAAGGCTACTAAAAGTTTATTTATTGTAAATGATGATTTAATTAATGTGAATTATTCATTAAAATATTTAGCTTTTTTAATAGCATCACAAAATAAAACTGTTGCTTTTTTAGATTTAAATGATTTGTATAATTTTTTAAGCATTCAAGGATACAAGATCAAAGATTCTATTCTTCCACTTTTAAAAGATGTAGATTATCTATTTTATACAGGTTTAGGCTTGATTAATAAACCTCTTTGGTTTTTTCAAGAATATATTATGAATATTTTAATGTCTAGAACTCAAATGCAAAAAATGACATATATTTTTAGTTTTGTTGATATAGAAAAAAAATCAACACAGTTAATTAGTAATACAAATAATTTTGACGAAAAAACTTTTAAAAATTTAAAAAATATTTTAGTAAAATTAATAAACGAAAATTTTGATACATTAAAAAAATAATTTTTGAAATTTTTAAATTAAAATCATTATAGTGATAGTTTGTAAGAAAGGACAAATATGCAAAAAACAAAAAAAATAGCAATTAATGGTTTCGGAAGAATCGGAAGATTAGTATTTAGAGATATTTTTGAAGAAAAAGATATAGAAATAGTAGCCATTAATGACTTGACAAATTCTCAAACATTAGCTCACTTATTAAAATACGACACTGCACATAGAAAATTTAATCACGATGTAACTTTTAGTGAAAATAATATTATAGTTGATGAAAAAATAATTCCTATATTTAGTGAAAAGGATCCAAAAAATCTCCCATGAAAATCACTAGATGTTGACGTGGTTGTTGAAGCGACAGGACGCTTTACAACCGAAGAAGGTGCTTCATTACATATTGAAGCAGGAGCAAAAAAAGTAATTATTACAGCTCCTTCAAAAGGTTCAAATAACGTTAAAACAATAGTATATTCAGTTAATGAAAATATACTAACAAATGAAGATAAAATTATCAGTACTGCCTCATGTACAACAAACTGTTTAGCTCCTATTGCAAATATTTTAAATAAAGAATATAAAATTAAAAAAGGTTTTATGACAACAGTTCATGCATATACAGCTGATCAAAATCTTCAAGATGGACCTCATAGAGATTTACGTAGAGCAAGAGCAGCTGCTATGAATATAGTTCCTACAACAACAGGAGCAGCAAAAGCTATAGGATTGGTAATTCCTGAATTAGCAGGAGTTATGGACGGAATTGCTTTAAGAGTTCCAACTGTTACTGGTTCAATTGTTGATTTAACTTTAGAACTTGAAAAAGAACCTACTGTTAAAGAGATTAATGAATTAATGAAACAAAACGCTTCAGAATCACTTATTTTTACTGATGAACCTATAGTATCTAGCGATATTATCGGTTCACATGGTGCATGATTTGATTCGCTTTTAACAAGTGTTATTGAAGTTGATGGCAAAAAATTATATAAAGTTTTTGGTTGATACGACAATGAACAAAGTTTTGTAAGCCAATATGTAAGAGTTTTAAAACACGTTTTAGAATTAAAATAAATATATTTTAAAGAGATATTTATATCTCTTTTTTATATTTTTTATGTGGTAAAATTAAAATAAGTTATTAAGGAGTAAAATTGACTAATAATACTTATAAAGCTTTATATAGACAATATAGACCAAGAAATTTTAATGAAGTAAAAGGTCAAGAACATATTGTAAAAACATTAAAAAATATTATTTTAAATAACAAAGTATCTCATGCTTATTTATTTAGTGGGCCAAGAGGGACGGGTAAAACATCAATAGCTAAAATTTTTGCCTCTACTTTAAATTGTTCACATAATGAAGAAAATTCATTTGAAGCGTGTGAAAAGTGTATAAAAAATGTTGATAATAGTTTAGATATAATTGAAATTGATGCAGCTTCAAACACTGGTATAGATGATATTAGAAACTTAAAAGAAAAAATTAAAAATCTTCCTACTAGTTCAAAATATAAAATTTATATTATTGATGAAGTACATATGCTATCAAAATCAGCATGAAATGCACTTTTAAAAACTATTGAAGAACCACCACTACATGTTATTTTCATATTAGCAACCACCGATCCTCAAAAAATCCCGATGACTGTTTTAAGTCGTGTTCAAAGATTTAATTTCAGAAAAATTGAAAATAAATTTATTATTGAACAACTTAAGTATGTTTATGAAAAAGAAAATATTGAATTCGAAGAAGATGCTCTTAAATTACTAGCTACACTAAGTAATGGAGCGATGAGAGATGCATTAACTATGGCAGATCAAGTATCTATTTTTAGTGGTGAAAAAAAAGTGACAAAAAAAGATGTTGAAATAATTTTTAGCTTGACATCAAATGAAACGATAATTGAATTGCTAAATTTAATTTCTTTTAATTCATTAAATGAAACACTAAAATATAATGAAAATATTTTTGACAATGGAATAGATACTGAACGTTTAATTATTCACTTATTAGATATATTAAAAGATTTTATTATATACAAACAAACAAATGATCCAGAATTATTAATTAATTCTCAGGAACTAGAAATTAAAAATTTAAAATTAAATTTATCAAACTCTTATTTAATTTTAGATCACTTCATTCAACTTCTTAAAGATATAAAATATTCTGATACACCAAAACAACAGTTTGAAATATCATTAATTAAACTTTATGGAGATATTCATAAAAACACCAATATTGAAACCACTGATTTTCAAAATCAAATTACTACTGAAATTAAAGAAAATCAAATGTCAATTAATGATGATTTTCAAGAATTTTCAGCACCCAAAGATTCAAATGAAGATTTATTAGAAATTGAAAATAATCAACAAAGCATAGAAGAGGACTGAACTGGTTTAGAAGATAATTCATTAAACGATCAGCAAAATTTTGAAAATAATAATGAAAATATTTACAAAACAGTAGAAAAAGATAATGAAATTAATGACTTAAATTCAAATACCGCATATGCAGATAACATTAAACAAAATAACCAAAATTCTCGAAATTCATATGCAAAAGACATTAATAAATTTTTACCTATTGATGACATAGTAAATGATACCATTATTGAAAAACAATCAACTAATCAAAAAATTAATTCAATTTTACATAATACCCAAGAATTTGCAGTTATTCAAAATGATTTAACAAGCGAACAAGAAATAGTTCAAGATAGTATTTTAAATCAAGAAGAAGATGAAGAAGAAATTGTCGCATCTGATATTTTTGATTCAAATGATGATTATGAAAACAATTCTAACTTCATTCAAACAACAAAAAAACCAAAAGAAATAGAAGTTGATGACATTATTAATATGATGTTAATAAGTCAAAAAGAAAAACATGAATCAAATCCAACAAATTGATCTGTTATTTATAAAAGTAATATTTTAAAAAGTCTAGATACTGATAAAAATCCTGCATATGATAACTATAAAAAATTATTTTCAAACATAAAATTAATACTTGCTGCAGAAAAATTCATTATTTTCTTAGCAGATTATCAAAGTATCATTAATGCATACTTACAATATTTAGAAGAATTTCAATTCCATGAATATATAAAATCAGTTTTTTCTAAAGAAATTTGTATTTTTGTAGTTAATAGAAATAAATTAGAAAAAGCCAGTCAGTATTGAAGAGAAAATAGAGTGGAAATTTCACAAAGAAAAATAGTGCCTATGACATGCAATATGAAAAATCCAACAAATTTCCAATCAAAACAAAGTATAGATAAATTAAAAGAAACATTTGGAGATAAATTAAAAATAACAAAATAGGAGAAAACAATGAATATACAAGAAATGTTAAAACAAGCAAAAAAAATGCAAAGCGAAATGGAACTAAAAGAAAAAGAAATTGCAAAAAAAGAATTTGTAGTTGAAAAAATGGGAATAACATTAACAATTTTAGGATCAAGAAAATTAAAATCTGTAAAAATAAATGAAGCATTAATTGATCCAGATGATCCTGAAACATTAGAAGATTTAATAGTAGTTGCATTTAATGATGCGATGGAAACTATTGATAAAGCTTACGAAGAATTGAGTCAATCATTACCACAAGGAAATCTGCCTTTTTAAATGAAAGACGAATCATATAAAGAACTTTTAAAACTTTTAAAACAAATACCAGGAATAACCGCAAAACAAGCAGAAAAAATTATTTATTTTATTTTATTTTCTGATCAAACATACATTGATGATTTAACAAATATCTTAAAAACTTTTAAACAAACACACAAAAAGTGCATTATTTGTAATAATTTTGATAAAAAAGATATTTGTACTATCTGTTTACAAAGAAAAAACGCAAATAAATTGTTAGTTGTTCTAAAGGCAGAAGATATTCAAAAATTTGAAGATCTTGATTTTTTTAATGGAAAATACTTTGTTATTGAAAAATTAATTAATCCCGTTAAAAAAATTTCTATTGATCAAAAAAATATTGAATTATTTTTAGCGTCAACTGAAAGCGCGAATGAAATTATATTGGCATTACCTAGTAATTTAGAAGGGCAAATGACAATGCAATATTTAAAAACGCTAGTAAAAGATAAAACAAAAAAAATATATCAATTAAGTACAGGTATTCCTGTTGGAGCTAGTGTTGATTATATTGACCCAATTACTTTAATTCAATCACTTAAAAACAAAACAGAAGTTTAGGAGATATTATGAAAAGAGCAAGATTTATAACTTTTGAAGGTATGGATGGTAGTGGTAAAACTACAATAATAAGTAAATTAAAACAAAAATTTGTTGAGGAAAACATAATAAATAATTTTGTTTTTACTCGTGAACCAGGAAGTTCAAAAAGTGATGAAGCTGAAAAAATAAGAAATTTTATTTTGGATAACAATAATACATTCAGTTCAGCTGTCGAAGCTCTTTTATTTGCAGCAAGCAGAAGAATCAATTTAGAAAAAGCGATTTGACCTGCATTAGAAAATAATAAAATCGTAATTAGTGACAGATATTATCACTCTTCTTTAATTTACCAAGGCGTTTTAGGAAATGTTGGTATTGAACAAGTTCGTGAAATTAATATGATTGCCACTGATTACACAAAACCAGATTTAATTATTTTCTTTGACTTAAAACCAGAAATTTCCTTACAACGAATTACACAGAACCGTCTTGTTTTAGATCGCATGGAAACAAGTGATTTAGAATATTATAAAAAATTACATGACGGTTATAAAAGGTTAATCGATTATGAACCAGAAATTTTTGAAATTGTGGATGCTTCAAAACCAATTGAAGAAGTTTTAAATGATGTCTTAGAAATTTTTAAAAAGAAAGTTTTATAAATATGAAAGATAATAACTATGTTTATAAATTAATAGATAATTCAATAAAACAAAATAAACCATTTCAATCAGTTATTTTTTCATCATCTAAAAACTTTAAAATCGATAAATATATTTTGTATTACATAAATAAGTTACAAAATTCACAATTTAGTGATTTTGAACAATTACAAAAACAAATTAATATTCAAATTCTAGGTGATATTCATTCATTAAATAAAGATGAAATTTTAAATTCCATTAACGAAACTTTTTTTACAATGAATAAAGCCATTAAAAATATATTAATTATAAAAAGCATTGAAAACGGATCAACACAGGCAATTAATGCATTATTAAAATATCTAGAAACTTTATCTAGTAATATTTTTGTTTTAATTACAACAAATAATAAAGGTGCTGTTTTAAAAACAATACTTTCAAGAAGCACAGTTATTGATTTAATTGATGAAAATACACAAGAATTGGAAAATTATTTAAAAAATTTAAACACTCCTTTTGTTAATTTTTATCAAATTCTTACAAATGATATTGATATTTTTAGTACATTTTATTCATTAGAAAATGACAACATTTTACAAGACATTTTAAAAGCAATTAATCAAGAAAACTTGAATTTTTTTGATATCTTAATCACTAAAATGAATTTTGAAAACAGTTTTTTAATTTTAAACTTTTTAAGCTATGTTTTTAAAAATATTTATTTTTTACAAAACAACATTAACCTAAATAAAATTGATAAATTAATAATTAATAAAACAACAAAAAATACTGAAAAAATTTTGAATTTAATAAATAAATATCAAAATGTAATTACCAATAGTACTTATAATTTTAAAATTCAAAAATCAGCTTTTATTTTAGAATTAAGGAGTTTATATGAATAAATTTTACATTGTAGGAACACCGATTGGTAATTTAAAAGATATTACATATAGAGCAATTGAAACATTAAAAAATGTTGATATTATTTTGTGTGAAGATACTAGAAATTCAAAAATATTACTTGATTTTTATGAAATCAAAAAACCGCTTATGTCATATCATAATTTCAATGAAGAAATCATGGCAAAAAAAACAATTAATTTAATTAAAAATGAAAATAAATCAATTGCTTTGATTTCGGATGCTGGAATGCCTGTTATAAGTGATCCTGGTTTTGAAATTATTAAACACTGTTATGAAAATGATATAGATGTTGAAGTAATAAGTGGTCCAACTGCGCTTATTCACGCAGTAATAAAAGCAAATTTTTCTAGTCAATTTAGTTTTTTAGGTTTTTTAAAAGATAAAAGTGAACAAAGAATCAATCAATTAAAAAAATTAGGCTATGGCGTTTATGTCGCTTACATTTCACCACATAAATTACTTAGATCTTTAGAAGATTTTGATAAAGTTTTTAAAGATCAAGAATGTAAAATATTTTTAATTAAAGAAATGACAAAAAAATTTGAAACTTTTTATTCAGGGACTGCAAAAGAAGTAATAAATCAAATAAATAACAATACAAAAGGTGAATTTGTCATTGTTTTTAATATTCAAAAACCCAAACATTTAAAAGTAAATAAATATGAAAAATTTTCGAAAATAAATAAATAATTTATAACATTTAAAAAATATATGCTATAATATAAAAACTACTTGGCGGAGGTGGCGAAGTGGTTAACGCTCTGGGTTGTGGCTCCAGCATACGCGGGTTCGATTCCCGTCCTCCGCCCCATTTTTTTTATAAATTTTTTATTTTTTTATTTTTCTTAGCTGTTTTTAATTTATTAAAAACAATATGTGTTGTGGTAAAATTTAAACATATTAATAAAACTAAAGGAGTAAAAATGACACCACATATAAATGCAAAAGATAATGAAATAGCAAAATATGTTCTTATGCCAGGAGATCCATTAAGAGCAAAATATATTGCTGAAAATTACTTAACAAATGTAAAATTAGTTTCAAATGTAAGAAACGTATTTATGTACACAGGAGATTACAAAGGTAACAAAGTAAGTGTGTGTGCATCAGGAATGGGAATTCCTTCAATTGGAATTTATGCTTATGAATTATATAATTTCTATGGAGTGGAAGCTATTGTTAGAGTCGGTTCTGCTGGATCATATGAAAAGGATTTAGCGCTTTATGATTTAGTATTAGCTTCTAGCTGTTATGGAGAAAATATAAGTTTTAGAAAAGCTTTTAGTCTTCCAGAAGAACATACGGCTTTTCCTAATGAAATACTAAATTCACAAATTGAAAATAGTTCAAAAGAATTAAACATTGATTTAAAAACTTTACATATTCATTCAGAAGATGCTTTTTATACCGACGAAAATGTTGAAACAAGAAAATCAAGAAGTAATAATGCTGCTTGTGTTGAAATGGAAAGTTATGGATTATTCACAATAGCACAAAAACTAAATAAAAAAGCTGCATGTCTTTTAACCATTTCTGATAATTTAGTAACAAATGAATACACCACAAGTGATGAAAGAGAAAAATCATTTAATAAAATGATGGAATTAGCTTTATCAGTCGCTAAGGATTATCAATAATGAGAATGATAGATTTAATTGATTTAAAAGCTAACGGAAAAGAATTAAATCAAGAACAAATAAATTTTATTATTACAAATTATGTAAATAAAAATATTCCTGATTATCAAATGGCTAGTTTATTAATGGCCATTAGACTAAAATCAATGACTGATAAAGAAATTTCTTATTTAACAGAAGCTATGATGAATAGTGGGAAAGTTCTAAATTGAGATTTTTTAAATACCATAGTAGTTGATAAGCATTCAACTGGTGGTGTTGGAGATAAAACTAGTATAGTTTTAGCTCCGTTACTCGCTTCTTTAGGTTTAACAATGGCAAAAATGTCAGGACGTGGATTAGGTCACACCGGTGGTACTATTGATAAATTAGAAACAATTAGTGGTTTTAAAATTTCATTAACAGATGAAGAATTTAAACAAACAGTTAAAGAACATGGTTTAGCTTTAGTAGGACAAGATAAAGAATTAGTACCTGCTGATAAATTAATTTATGCATTAAGAGATGTAACTGCAACAGTTCAATCAATCCCTTTAATAGCTTCAAGTATTATGTCTAAAAAACTTGCAACTGGTTCTAATGTGATTTTATTAGATGTTAAATGTGGTTCAGGTGCTTTTATGAAAAATATAGAAGAAGCTACTGAACTAGCAAACCAAATGGTTAATATTGGAAAAAACCTAGGTAGAAAAGTTTTAGTTGAAATTACAAATATGCAACAACCACTAGGAAGAGCTATTGGTAATAAAAATGAAATTTTAGAAGCTGTTGATACTTTAAAAGGAAATGGACCTGAGCAATTTAAGGAATTAATTTATTCATCTGCAACAAGTTTATTATTAGAAACAAATAAAGCAAAAACTTTAGCAGAAGCAAAAAAATTAATTGATGAAGTTATTGAAAATGGTAAAGCTTTTGAAAAATTCAAAGATTGAATTAAATCACAAGGTGGAAATATTGATGAAATCTTTGATAAAAATTGATACGCACCAAAATACAAAAAAGAAATTATTGCTCATAAATCAGGTTATTTAGAAATTTTAAGTTCACTTGAATTTGGAATCGCTGCTATGAAATTAGGTGCAGGAAGAAAAACCAAAGAAGATAAAATTGATAATGAAGCTGGAATTTATTTAAATAAACTAACAAATGAAAAAGTTATTGATGGAGAAGTTTTATTCACTTTATATTCATCAAATCCGATTCCGCAAGATATAATTGATGACTTAAAAGATTTTTGACAAATAAATGACAATCAAATTGAAAGTCCAATTATACTTAAAAAAATTCAGTAGGAGAAAATATGGAATATAACAGAATGGTAGATCATACTTTATTAAAACCAGAAGCAACACAAAAAGAGATTGACAAATTAATAGATGAAGCTAAAAAATATAATTTTTGAAGCATTTGTATAAATCCAAGTTGAATTAAATATGCATTTGAAAAATTAAAAGATTCAAATACACTAATTTGTACAGTAGTTGGATTTCCATTAGGGGCTATGAGTACACAAGCAAAAGTTTTTGAAACAAAACTAGCTTTGAATCATGGAGCAAAAGAAATTGATATGGTAATTAACATTGGTCGTTTTAAAGATGGTCAATATGATTATGTTTTAAATGAAATTAAAGCAATTAAAGAAGCGTGTGGAAATAATGTCTTAAAAGTTATTGTTGAAACTGCATTATTAACAAATTGAGAGATTGAAAAAGCTACAGAAATAGTATTACAATCAGGTGCTGATTTCATTAAAACATCAACAGGTTTTAGTTATCGTGGTGCCAACTTTGAAGATATCCAGATCATGAAAAAAATTGCCCAAGACAAGCTTTTAATAAAAGCTGCCGGAGGAATTAAATCATACGAAGATATGCAAAAAATGGCAGAACTTGGCGCAAATAGATTTGGAATGAGTAAATCAGTTGCAATTTTTGAAGAAAAGAGAAACTAACCATGGTAGAAATATTTAATCACCCACTTATAAAAACAAAATTAACAACAATGAGAAATAAAGATACTTCTCACGATGTATTTAGAAAAAATTTAAATGAAATAGCATCATTAATGGTTTTTGAGGTTTTAAGAGATTATAAACCTCGACAAGCAACAATAAAAACACCAATAGGTGAAGAAACAACAGGATATTTTTTAGATAAAGAAATTGTTATTGTCCCTATTTTAAGAGCAGGTCTAGGTATGGTTCAGGGAATTTTAGATTTAGTTCCCCAGGCAAGAGTTGGACATATAGGAATTTACCGTGATGAAAAAACTTTTGAAGCAATTGATTACTTTTATAAAGTTCCAAATGTTTCAAAAGATTCATACGTTTTAGTAGTTGATCCTATGTTGGCAACAGGCGTTAGTGCATACGATGCTATAAACAGGTTAAAACAAGAAGGATTTACTAATATAAAATTAGTGTGTTTAGTAGGTGTGGATAAGGGAGTTGAAAGAATTCAACAAGCTTTTCCAGATGTTGATATTTATTTAGCAACAAAGGATGATTATTTAAATGAAAATAATTACATTGTCCCAGGATTAGGTGATGCTGGTGATAGATTATTTGGTACAAAATAAAGAGAGTTAATCACTCTTTTTTATTTTTTAGCACTTTTTTAGTTAGAGTGCTAAAAATTTGCTATAATTTGTAATAATGAA
Organism: Mycoplasma zalophi; assembly: GCF_018914005.1. Classification (NCBI taxonomy): domain Bacteria; kingdom Bacillati; phylum Mycoplasmatota; class Mollicutes; order Mycoplasmatales; family Mycoplasmataceae; genus Mycoplasma; species Mycoplasma zalophi. Next base: position 76,157 of record NZ_JAHMHI010000001.1, on the reverse strand, counting down.
AATGAAAGGAAATAACATGAAACATCCTATAATCGGTATCAAAGATAAAGTTTTAATGGTAGATGATTTATTAGAAATCACCATTGGAAAAATAGATAGTTTAAAAATATTAGATTATGCTATAAAAAATAATGAAAAAATTGTTATTACGACATTAAAAAAACACACACCAACAACAAAAACTTTAGAAAATTTTTATGAATATGGAGTTATTGCTGAAATAGTAGAAGTAAAAGCACAAAATAAAACGAATTCAAATAATAAAATTGTTGTTTTCAAAGGTTTAAAGAAAGTTTTATTAAAAAATATATTGCCTTTAAATGTTTCAGAAACTGAAGAAGATATAATCGAAGATGGAAATGTAGAAGTTGAAGAAGTTAATGAATATGTTTCTAATTTAGATATGCTTAAAGAAATGCTAAATAAAATTGCTGATGTATTTTCAAAAGGAGCATATTCAACAAATGATTATTCTTCATCAAGACAAATTGATATTAATGAAATCGCAAAGCAATTAACAAGCACAGTACAAACTTTAGACGAAGCAGGAGCTAAATCAATTTTATTAACAATAATCCAAGCGCAAAAATTAAAAACTACTGAAAAATACAAAGTATTTCAAGAAAATGATTTTGTTTTAAAATCCGAAAAACTTCTTGAATATATTTTGATTCAATTTAAATTACAATTAATTGATAATGAAATTGATAGCACATTAAGAGGTGAATTAGAAGAACAACAAAAAGAATTTCTATTGCGTGAAAGATTAAGAATTATTCAAAAATCATTAGGAGATGAAGAAACTGAAACAAATTATGAAGAATCAGTTTCTAATGCAGAACTAAAACAACAATTTCCAGAAGTAGTTATAAAAGCAATTGAAAAAGAAAAATCAAAAACAAAAAATATGATGCCTGCAAGTCCTGAAGCTAATATTTCAAAAAATTATGTTGATTTATTACAAGTTTTACCTTGAAGAAAAGTGGCTTCAGAAAACTTAGATTTAGTAAATGCAAAAAAAATTCTAGATGAACATCATTATGGTTTAAAAGACCCAAAAGAAAGAATTTTAGAATTTATTGCTGTTTTAACACACAATAAATTACAAAAATCTCATAAAAATGATTTAATTAAATTACCTGATACTGATAAATTTTTTATTGATAAAACACTATTTGTAAGTAAGGAAGGAAGTTTAGTTAATGAATCAACTCAACCTATGCCAATTTTAACATTAATAGGGCCTCCAGGTGTTGGAAAAACAACATTAGTTCGTTCAATAGCTAAAGCGCTTGAAAGACCTTATATTAAGGTATCTTTAGGTGGAGTTAAAGATGAAAGTGAAATTAGAGGACATCGTCGTACCTATGTAGGTGCTATGCCTGGAAAAATTATTAATGCTATTAAAAAAGCAGGTGTTTCAAATCCGGTTGTTCTATTAGATGAAATAGATAAAATGTCAGCTGATTATCGTGGTGATCCTACTTCTGCTTTATTAGAAGTTTTAGATCCCGAACAAAACGTTAATTTCCAAGATCATTATTTAGAAATAGAATATGACTTATCAAAAGTATTATTTATAGCAACTGCAAACTATTTTGAAAATATCCCTGAAGCCCTTGTTGATAGGGTTGAAATGATTGAATTAAGTTCATATACTTCAATTGAAAAATTACAAATTGCAAAAAAACACTTAATCCCTAAAGTATTAGAATTTAATTCACTAACCAAAAATCAATTTAAAATTACAGATGATATTTTAAATTACATTATAAAATATTACACACGTGAATCAGGAGTTCGTGAATTAAGTAGAATTTTAGATAAAATCGCAAGAAAAATAGTTGTTAAACTATTAAGTAAAGAAGTTGAAGATGAATTTAATATTACCCTAGAGGAAGTAACTAATTTCCTAGGACCTATAAAATTTGAAGATGCAGAAAATGAAAAAGAAGATCAAATAGGTTCAGTAAATGGATTAGCTTGAACAAGTTATGGTGGTTCTACACTTGCAATTGAAGTAAGTACTTTCGCAGGAAAAGAAGGATTAAAATTAACAGGTTCTTTAAAAGAAGTTATGCAAGAATCAGCACAAATTGCCTTAAATTATGTAAGATCTCATGCAGAGGAATTTGATATTGATTTTGATTTTGAAAATAATACAATTCATATTCACGTTCCAGAAGGAGCAGTTCCAAAAGATGGTCCAAGTGCTGGAGTAACATTTACAACAGCAATAATTAGTGCTCTTTCTAAAAAACCAGTTTCACCAACTGTTGCAATGACAGGAGAAATTACTTTAAGAGGTAAAGTTCTACCAATCGGTGGTTTAAAAGAAAAATCACTAGCAGCTTCTAAGTTTGGAATAAAAACAATATTTATTCCTAAAAACAATGAAAAGAATTTAGTAGATGTTCCTGAAGAAGTTAAAAGACAAATTGAATTTGTACCAGTTTCAGAATATACACAAATCTATAATCGTTTATTTAAAAAATAATATAAAAAATACCAAACTATAATGCTTGGTATTTTTTTAAACTTTCAATTTCTTTAGCTGTTAATTCTCTTGATTGTCCTCTTCGCAAATTAGAATCTTCAATAGATGCAAATGATTTTCTATGAAGGTTTATAACAAGATTTCCAACTTCTTTAAATAAATTTTTTACGTGATGGTATCTTCCCTCTTGCAAAGTAACTTCATAATTTAACTCATCTAAATATACAACTTTTTGTAAAGATCTTTTACCTTCAATAAAAACATTATTAGAATTTAAAAAATCAAGTTCTTTACCGCTTAATTTTTTTTGCAATGTTGCTATATATACTCTTGGTATATTATTTCGAGGATGAAGTAATTTATTCGTTAATTCCCCATCATTTGTAATTAATAAAATACCTGTTGTATCAAAATCTAATCTTCCTACTGGATAAACATACTCAGAAGTTTTTAAAAAGTTTTTAATTGTTTTTCTTCCTTGAGGATCACTTAAAGTCGATACAACATATTTAGGTTTATTTAAAACTATATAAATTTGCGAATTATTATTTATAACAAGTTTATTTTTATAATAGATTTTATCTGTTTTTGATACTCTATCACCTAAATTTGCTATTTTATTATTAATTTTAAAGTAACCTTTTGTTATTTCTTCTTCTGCTTTTCTTCTACTCATTAGTCCAGAAGAAGAAACAAATTTTTGTAATTTTTCTGTTTCTTGGTTCATAATATTGTTTAAATTATACAGTTTTTAATACTAATTTAAAAAAATAAAGTATAATAATAAAGCATTTGCCGTCATAGCTCAGGGGCAGAGCACTTCCATGGTAAGGAAGGGGTCGCTGGTTCAATTCCAGTTGACGGCACCATATCATTTTTGACCGAATTAGCTATTTGCTAATTTTTTATATTCTAAAAATCGTATTTTTAGGCAAAAAAATAGTGAAATGTTGCATTTTTGTCAATTTTTTATAAATAAACTTTTTAAAAGTTAAAAAAATATTTTTTTATTTTAAAGATTATTAATATATAATTAAGTAATAAATAGAATATTTAGAAAGGGAAATATGAAAAAGTCAAAGAAAATTTTACTTACTAGCTTGTTAGCAATATCATCAGTTTCTGCTATTTCTGCTGCTTTTGCTTTAAATGCAAATCAAAACAATAAACAAAATGATATCATTGCAAGTTTTGAAGTATCAACAGCTGGTAAAGAAGAACACCAAGCAGAACCATTTGATGGACAGGAAGAAGGACAATTCAAAGTTGATACAGCCAATGAAGCAAAAGATTACTATACTGCTTTATATGATAAAATACTTGAAATCGTAAATGATCAATTAACAAGCACAGATTCTTCTGAAGAATGATCTGTAAAACCTGAAACCAAAGAAAACATAATTAATCAAAAAACTGTTTATTTAAGAGCAATTGATCAATTTAAACCATATTGAGATCAGGCTAAGAATCAAATAGTTCCAGCAATTGATAAAAGTTTAAAAGTTGTTATCAATGCTATATTTAAAAAAGAAACTAAATTAGTTGAAGCTTCATTAGATTATCCTGATAAAAAAACAACTATGTTCAATGATGCTACTCCAACAAAATTTATCAAAAATTACACTTTTAACTTAAAAGATGAAAAATATAGAATTTCAAAACAAACAGAAAATAATGAAGTTACAAAAAATGATAAATATGCGAGTTGAACATTTAGAAACCAACTTTCATTAATAGAAAAGAAAGATGATCTTAATTCGAAAGTATTTAATGACTTTGTTATTAAACAAAAAGTAAATGTTGTTACTGAAAATGACGGTGGAATTTTTACATATACAGAAGAAAAATTATCAATCGATGAATTCAAGGATTTAGAAGTTGAAACTAAAATCTACGAAGATCTATTAACAGAAATTGAAGGAATACTTCAAGGAACTAATGATGAAAAATTTGCAGAACCAAAAGCTAAATTACAAGAAACATTAGATAACGTAAAAGAAGAATATGCAAATATGGAATTTAGTTTTGATAATCCAAAAACATTCCAAACTAAAGCATTAAGTGCTAAACTTCAAGAAGCTAAAGAAGAATTTAAAACATCTAACTTATACTTAAATTACTACTACAAATTACAAGAATTCAAAGATTTAAATAAAGAAAATCCAGTTGATGCATGAATTTTTGATGAAGTTCAAACTGTTGCTAACTTAAATTTAAATGAACAATCAGAAAATCAACAATTAATTGATGCATACAATACATTAAATGAAATATCTAAAAAATATGTTCCAGTTAAAACATTTAATGATACAGTTAATACAAATACAAGTAATAACAAAATTAAAGAATTAACTTTAAAAGAATTGGCAAGTTACTTAGCAAATCCATCTGCTGAAAAATTACAAGAAATTAAAGACCAATATTTAGCTTGAGAAGTTCAATGAGTTGATACATTTGAAACTATGAGTAAAATTGTTGCAAATGATAACATTTCAGAAGATCAAATTAAACAAATTAAAAATGTTTTAGTAAATGAATTACCAAACATAAAATTAACAAAAGAAATTCAACAATTAACAGAACAAGTTGCAGATCTAAAAACTGGAAAATCTACATATGATTTAAAACAACTTGAATTTACAAAATCATCAGAAAATAATCGTGATATGTTAGACAATCTTCTACAAAACGATGAAAATACTTATAAAAATTCATTCTGATTATTAATGATATTAGTTGTTCCAGTTCTAATTATTCCAGCAATGATTTTCTTCTTTGTAAACAAAAGAAATAAAAAAGATAAAGAAGAAAAATAAAAAATAAAATTTGGCATAATAGCCAAATTTTTTAGTATTTTTTGTAAAGAAAAAGTTGCCAAAGCAACTTTATTAGAAATATCAATAATGGCAGGGGTAGCAAGACTCGAACTCACAACACACAGGGTTGAAGCCTGTTGTTCTACCATTGAACTATACCCCTAAGTGATATTTGCTCTATTATTATACAATAAAACTAATATTTTTTAATAATTTCAATAATATCAATCACTTTAGAGATATTTAACAATTCTTCATCAGAAACAGAAATATTAAATATAGATTCTAATTCTACAACAATTTGTACTAAATCAAGCGAATCTATATTTAGTTCTTTAATCTCTGAATTTAAATTTATTTTTGTTTTTGTGTAATTTTGTAGTGTTTCAAACACTTTTTGTTGAATATCATTTTTCATAATAATATTATTATACAAAATAAAAGAAAAAAGCAAATTTATTGCTTGTTTTTATGTTTTAATAACTTATTTATAAAGATTTATAAATATAAAAACACCAAAAAAAGGTGTTTGGTGTTTTAAATATTTTTACCAGTTTTTGTTTCTCAATTAGGTAAATTATTAAATTGTTCGGAGTCATATTTTTCTGGGTATAAATAACTTAGTAGTCTCATTCTTTCATAAAATGATCCTGGGTTTTGTGTTGTACTACCATTCCCAAAAAATGAATTAGCATTTGTATCTACTATCATAACATTTGAACGATAATAAGAAGATTCAGTTACTAGTCCAGTTATATTTCCTTCTGAATCAAAAGCCATACTTCCTGATGCTCCACTTTGTAAATCAAATATTTTTGAACTTAAAGGAACTGTTGGCATTTTTGACATCGCACCTGGATATAAAAGACCTTCTATCCCTCTTTCATCCATACTCCCAATTATATATTCACGGTATCTTTTTGCATCTAAGCTATCTGGATTAGCAGCTTGTTTTCCAATTGGAAAAGAAGCTAGTGATCAATTTAAATTAACTAATTGTGATAAATGTAAGTTATGTTTACTTGGTTTAAGATTTTTTAATTCTTTTAATGTTTTAAAGAATTTATATGTTTTATAAATATTTGGATCATTTTGATCAACAACTACGCCATCATAGTAAACTTTATTATCTTTTTCTTCAAATATTGAATAAAAGTCTTTAAAATCAGCAATAGCAACAATTAAATCAGCACTAGAAAGTGAATGAGTATTTCTTCCATATTGTCCTTCACCATAAATATTTCATGTACTATTGTAATTTATATCACCGAAATTATTTTTGAAATCTTTATAACTTGTAGGAAAAGCTTTATCATTATGAAAGTTTGTAATAATTTTTACACCAACTGTAGGTTTAGCTCATTTTCTTGATTCAAACACCAATCCTCTTTTATCGCTTTTATTAATGTTTCAACCACCTTGCGGTTCAGGAAGATCTATAGGAAGATTAAAATAATTATTAGAAAATTCTCTTATTTCTTTTTCACCTCAAACATGTTGATTAGTAGTAATAAAAAACTTAAAGTCATTAGGATCATTAGGTTTTACTTTACCAATTACATTTCAAGTACCTTGTCCACGCATTTGCCGAGAAGCGAAATTAAATACTCTTTGTCTTGCGTTAAGTACATTTTTTTCATTATTATTGAAATAAACACGTTTAGATGAACCTTCTAGTGTTGTTTTTAAATGCTCATAATTATCTTTAAAATTTAATTGTTCAAGACCTATTGATAATATTTCTTTATTATAAATGGGTTTATATTCTATAGGATTTAATTGCCCATTTAAATCAGCTCAATGAACAAAAAATAAAGAACTACCTAAAAAAGCTGAATTATTTAAAGATAAATAATGATCACCTAATGTATCAAAAATTTTTATATCATCATTTCTTGAATTAATTGAAAATGTCAATTTTTTTGTTGTGTTATCGTATTTAATGCTAAAACTATATCTAAAATCAATTAGTTTTTTTAAGTTTAATTCATCTTCTTTTGAATTCCGTATTGCTAAATATTCAAAACCTAAGTTATTGATAGTTTGTTCTTCTAATATTCTTTTGTAAGGGATAGTTAAATAAACAAATGATTTAGACATATTTTTTACAGAAGAATTAATTCGATAACCAGTTTTGTTGTATCTAAAAAATGGTTCAGGTTCTATTATATCAATAACTTGTCTTTGCTTAGGGTCAAATTCAAAACCAAGTACAAAGAATGCATCATCTAAATGTTTATCTAAATTACTAAAAGAAGATAAATCTTTTGTTATAGAAGCTTCTGTAAAATCTTTGTTAATATTTCAACTTAAGTTATTAATTATTTCTCTTGGTGAAATAAAATGAGTATTAACTTTTTTATTATTTTTTATTAAATTAAATTTATCTAAATTAGTATTTAAATACTCATTTTTAGATTTTATTTTGTTATTTATTTTATCTTCAAATAAAGTTGCTTGATATTTATATCAATTTTCTCGTTTGTAATTGACAATAGCATAATGATTTTGGAGTGTGTATTCAATGTTTGATTCTTGATCTTTTTTATTTATTAAATCATTTTTTGTACAGCCTGTATTTTCTTTATAAATAAAATTATTATCTTTTTGGTCGTCATTTATGAAATTGTATAATAATTTTTTGTTATTTAATTTTTCTAAACTTTTTGAAAATTTAGCTTCATTTACAAATTCATTAAGTGAAAAACTATCAACAATTCTTATTTTTTGTAGTTCATATTCAATATTTTCATAAAAACCATTTAAATTAAATTTTTGTAACTTATTAAATGGAATGAGTACTTTTTGTTCTGAAAGAAATAAATTATTATAAATGCTTTCATATTGTGTTTCACCAACAAACGGACTTAAACGTTTAAATGTTAATTCTAATTTTTTATTTTGAAAAATTTCAAGATCATCATTATTAAAATCAATAGCAACTGAACCTAGTATTTGTCTATTTTTATTATCAAGATAAAAATTTAATTTGTTAATTTGAAATTCTTTGAAAGTATTAGCGCTATTAAATATAGTTTCTTGATCATTAATATCATATTCAAATAATTCTTTATCTATTTTTATTTTAGTTACTATTAATTTTGAAATATCCTTAGGAAAATCAATATTTTCATAAATAAATGAGTTTTGAGAATTCTTTTTTAATTTATAAAGATTAGAAAAAGGATTAAATGGATCTAAGCTTTTTATTTCTAATTCAATTTCTTTATTTACAAAATCTTGAGAATTTTGAAAATTAACCACTAAATTATTATTTTCAACTGAAATTTTAGTTAATTTTGGCCCCTTTTTAAATAATGATAAAAATTCATTTCCATTATCTTGGTTTTTTATTTCGATATTAGGTATATTTTCAAGTCATTTTCATTCTTCGTTATTTTTCTTAACTTGTATTCCTAAAATTTTATCAACTTCTGAAATTTCAAATGATTCGGCTGTGGCAATTAATTTTGAAAAATTATCTGTTTCTACTACTTGGTTATATTGATTACCTTTTTTATAGTTAAATTTCACATTTATTATTTGTTTATTTTTCTTTAATAATACAAGTTGCATTTCATTAGGAAAATTTGTTAAATTATTAAAATTTTTATCATAAAATTGCAAACTAAAAGTATGTATATTTTGAGTTTCATCTCAAGTTTTTCAATCGGTAATGCTTTTTATTACAACATTATCTTCAAGTTTAAAAGAATCTAAAAGAGGTAATAAATAATTGTTTGATTTTAATTGGTATATAATATCATTTTTTTGAACATTTAAAAGAGAAATTTTATCAGTTTTATTAATGTTTTGAATTTGTGCTACAAACATTTTATTTGATTTATTATTATCGCTATAAACGAGATCAACTAAATGATTCTGATTTTTATTTGTATATTGTAATTTGTAATTATTTAAATCATCTAAAGAAAGTTTTGAACTAATATATAAAGTTAATGTATTATTTTTTAAATAAGAATGACTTAATTCAAAAGCATTAAATTTTGAAATATCAAAATGTTTATTTTGTTGATTTTTTGCATTATTCTTGGTTTTCAATCATGTATTATAAATTCTAAAATCAGAATCATCTAAATTAAATTCACTAATATCATTTACATTAATTGAAGGTCTTTTTGTGTAATTATCAATTAAATTAAAATTAGGATTATAAAAGCTTTTACTTGGAGTGTTTTCTATATCTAATTCTTGTTCTTGATTTGGTGTATTTTGAATATTTTGATTTTCTTTTTGTGGTGAACCAGATTTGATGTCTTCTTTAGTTTCAGAATTATTTTTATCTTCATTTTCATTTTTTGGCCCTAATTCAGATTGAATATCTTTTTTAGGTTTATTATTAGTTTCACCTTTAGTGTTTAAATCATTTTTATTTGTTGTGTTGGAATTATCTTTATTTTCATTTTTTCGTACTTTGTTTGTTGTGTTATTATTTGTGCTTTCTTGTTTATTTTGGTTTTTATTAGTGATATTTTTTGAGTTATTTTTTTCAGTTTCACTTTTTTTATCAATATTTTCTGGTGTCTTATAGCAAGAAACTACAGCCGGAACAATAGCTGATATTGATAATGGAAGAGTCAATAAAAGTAGGTAATTTGTTTTTTTCATAAATAGTCCTTAAATTTAAAGATAATTATATAGATTTATTGCTTTTTAAAGTGATTTTTCTGTTTATTTCCAAAAAAATTGAGCAAAAAGTCAAAAAAATACTCAAAAAATCATTTATTTTAGTCTAAAATTTATCACAAAACATAAAAATATACTTTTTGAGTATTTTTTGTTTGTTTTTCTGTGTTAATTGGCAAAATAATGCTTGTTAAAGTATAATATAATATAAATCATATAAAATGGGGGATGAATATGCAAATACTTTTAGATGGGAAAAAACTAGCTAATTTGCTCGAGCAAAAAATTTCAAATATTTTAAAAAAACTTAATTTAAATCCACTTCCTAAATTAGGAATTATTCAAGTTGGTGATTTAGAAGAATCAAATATTTATATTAGACACAAATTAGATACTGCAAAAAGATTAGGTTTTGAAGCTTTATTATTTAAATATCCTGAAAATATTTCAAATGAAACCCTTTTAAATGAAATTAAAAATATTCAACAAAAAGTGAATGGATTGATAGTACAACTACCACTTCCATCACATTTAAATAAAAGCCAAATTTTAAATAATATTAACGAAGAAAAAGACATTGATGGTTTAAATGAAATTAATGCTTATAAATTAAAAAATCAACAAAATGGTTTTTTACCAGCAACTGCTTTAGGTATTATTATTCTTGCAAATTATTATAAAATTAATTTAACTACTACTAGCATTGGCGTTGTAGGTGAAAGTCAAATAGTTGGTCTACCTGTTAAATATGCTTTATTATACAAAAACAAAAATGTAACCAGTTATAACAAAGAATCAAATATTGACTATTTAAATAAACATGATGTTTTAATAGTTGCAACCGGCGTAAAACATCTTATTACAAAAAAATACGTAAAACATGATGCAAGTGTTTTTGACGTAGGAATTCACAGAGATAAAAACAATAAAATTACAGGCGATTGTGATTTTGAAGATATTAAAGATATGTGTTATGCAATTACACCAGTCCCTGGTGGTGTAGGTCCTATGACTGTAATTTCTCTAATAATTAATTTACTAATTTCATATACAAAAACACACACACAATACAAAGAATATTTTAAAGATATCTTAGATTTAGCTAATTTTTCAAAGTAAATTAGTAAATATGTTATATTTTAATTAATAAAGGAGTTATATTTATGAGTAGATTAGTATTTTTACTTGTTTCATTTTTTCTAGGTGGGCTAGGTATTGATAGATTTATGAAAGGTCAAATAGGATTAGGTGTATTAAAACTAATAACAGGTGGGGGATTTGGAATATGATGATTAATTGATTTGATATTAATCGCAACTGGCTCAATCAATCCACCTCAAAATTTCTAAAAATCAAAAATTTTGATCATTAAAATAAAAATATGTTAAAATATAGAAGCATTAAAAGCAAAAAGAAGATTCATTTCTCACCTTGGTCTATTTAAAGATCGGGTTGCTACTATGTTTTTACATATTGTAGTGAGAAGTGGATAAAACCACTTTTTTTATTTATTAAGGAGATACTTATTCAATCAAATCAAAAACAATTTCAAAAAGATAAAAGACCAAAAAGCGAACACGTTTTAAATAACGATATTCCATACAAAAAAGTATTTGTACTAGATTCAAATGGAGAAAAAATTGGTGTTTTAGATAAAAAAGAAGCAATTGAAATGGCTAAAGCTGACAAAATGGATTTAGTTTTAATTTCAATCGCTAACAATAAACCAATAACTAAAATATTAGATTATGGTAAATTTAAATACGAAAGAAAGAAAAAAGCCAAAGAAACAAAAGAAAAACAAGCTGTAACAATAAATCGTGAAGTTCGTCTAACAGTTAATATCGGAGATCATGATTTACAAACTAAAGCAAGAAAAGCCAAAGAATTTTTATTAAATGGTGATAGAGTTAAAGTAAGTTTAAAATTTAGAGGAAGGGAAATGATTCGCCCTGAAATTGGTCAAGAAGTTATCAATAAATTTTATTCTTATGTAGAAGATGTTGCAAAAATTTCAAAAGAAGCAACACTAGTAAACGACCGTTTCTTGGATATGTATTTAGAAAAAGATAAAAAGAAAGTGCTACAACTAGAAAAAAATAAAGAAACAAATGAAGAAGGAGATACAAATGCCTAAAATGAAAACTAAAAGTGCTTTAAAAAAACGTATTAAAGTCACTGCATCAGGAAAAATTAAACGTGGAAAAGCATATCGTTCACACCTTGCTCAAAACAAAACAACAAAACAAAAAAGACAATCACGTAAATCAGGTTTAATGGCTAAATCAGATTACAAAAGATTAAAAGAATTAATATAGGAAAGGATTTAATATGCGTGTAAAAGGCGGAACAGTTACAAGAGCAAGACGTAACAAATGACTAAAATTAGCTAAAGGATACTGAGGACACAAATCAATCGGTTATAAAGTAGCTAAACAAGCAGTAGTTAAATCATGAACTTATGCATTTAGAGATAGAAAACAAGTAAAACGTGATTTTAGAAAATTATGAATAGCTCGTATTAATGCAGCAGCAAGACCATTGGGAATTTCTTATTCACGTCTAATTGATGGATTAAAAAAATCAAATATTCAAGTTAATAGAAAAATGCTAAGTGAATTAGCAATCAATTATCCAAAAACATTTGAAGAATTAGTAAATCAAGCTAAAAAAGCTTTAAACTAATTAATTCTTAATAGATAGTTTAACTATCTATTTTTTTATTTATATGTTATTTTGAAGTAAAATATAAAAGAATATATGCATTATAGGAGGTAAAAAACATGGCAAGAGTTGTAATAGGTCTTAGTGGTGGTGTAGATAGTTCAGTAGCTGCTTACTTACTAAAAGAACAAGGTCATGAAGTAATCGGACTTTTTATGCGTAATTGAGATAGTTTCACAAATAATGATTTCAAAGGTAATGAAACTTTAAATCAAAATATATGTACTCAAGAGCAAGATTATTTAGATGCGCAAGCGGTTGCAAATAAATTAAATATCCCCTTACATCGTGTAGATTTTATTAAAGAATATTGAGATAATGTTTTTTCTTATTTAATTGATGAATATAAAATAGGAAGAACTCCTAATCCAGATATTTTTTGTAATAAATTTATAAAATTTGATGCTTTTTTAAATTACGCAGTCAATATTCTAAAAGCTGATTATATCGCAATGGGACACTATGCAAAAAGCATAAATGATGAATTGTTTAGAGCAGAAGATGAAAACAAAGATCAGACATACTTTTTAGCACAACTTTCAAATTCACAAATCGCAAAAGCAATTTTTCCATTAGAAAATTTAACTAAACCAGAAATTAGAAAAATAGCACAAGATTTAGACTTAATAACAGCAAATAAAAAAGATTCTACCGGAATTTGTTTTATTGGAGAAAGAAGATTTAGTGATTTTCTTGAAAATTACATTCCCGCACAACCTGGAAATATTGTTGATATTGCTACTAAAGAAATTGTAGGAACTCATAAAGGGGCGATGTATTATACAATTGGACAAAGAAAAGGCCTAAATTTAGGTGGATTTGAAAAACCATATTTTGTAGTGGGCCACAACATCAAAAAGAAAATAATTTATGTTGCTAATAGTGATGCTGATCATTATCTAAAATCAAATAAAATGATCGCAATTAATTTTAATAAAATTGCACATGATTTTAATTATGATAATTTAACTGCAAAATTTAGATATCGTCAAAGCGATATTAAAGTAAATGTTAAATTTATAGATGAAAATACTCTAGAAATTACTTACCCTTTAACTGAAGCAGTGACTCCTGGACAAGAAGTTGTAATATACGACGGAAATAAGGTTGTTGGTGGAGCAATTATTGATAAAATATTTTTAAATAACCAAGAAAAAACATTTTTATATGAGGAATAATAATGAAAAAATTAACTTCTAAACAAATAAGACAACTATGACTTGATTTTTTTAAATCAAAAGATCATTTGGTATTAGAATCAAAAAGCTTAATCCCTATAAATGATCCTTCACTATTATGAATTAATAGTGGTGTTGCTACATTAAAAGATTATTTTAGCGGAAAAAAAATACCTCCATATCCAAGAATAACTAACTCACAAAAATCAATTCGTACAAATGATATAGAAAACGTTGGAATAACAACTAGACACCATACTTTCTTTGAAATGTTGGGAAATTTTAGTATTGGAAATTACTTTAAAAAAGAAGCAATTGAATTTGCATATGAATTTATTTTCAAAGAACTTGAATTTGCAAAAGATGATATTTATATAACATATTATTCAGAAGATACTGATACGCTTAAATATTGACTAGAATTAGGTATTTCAAAAGATCATATGATTGAAGGAACAAGAGATACAAACTTCTGAGATGTAGGACAAGGACCTTGCGGGCCTGATACAGAAATATTTTTTGACCGTGGTCCGAAATATGACAAAAGAAGTATTGAATTAATTAAAGAAGACATTGAAAACGATCGTTTTATTGAAATTTGAAATATAGTGTTTAGCCAATTTAACAATGACGGTGAAAATAATTACACAGAACTCGCGCACAAAAACATTGATACAGGAGCTGGTTTAGAAAGAATTTCAAGCATTTTACAAGATGTTCCTACTAACTTTGATACTGATTTATTTCAAATAATTATTAAAGAGATTGAAAAATATACAGATTATAAATATGATATTAATAATTACTTTACAAAAGAACCAAATCAAACTAAAATAAATACTCAATTCAAAATAATCGCTGACCACATTAGAGCTTGTGTAAATGCAATAAATGATGGTGTTAAACCTTCAAATGTAGGTCGTGGATATATTATTAGAAGATTGATTCGTCGCTCATATCGTTCAATGCTTAAATTAGGTATTAAAGAAACTGCATTTTTATATAAATTAGTTGATGTTACAAAACAATCTTTAATTTATGATATTGATGTAAATTTAGTTTCAGAAATTATTAAAGAAGAAGAATTATTATTCTCAAAAACAATTAACCAAGGTGAAAAATTACTTGAACGTGAAATTGAAAAAAATGGAAATATTTCAACTGAAATTGCTTTTAAAATGTTTGACACTTATGGATTCCCTATTGAATTAACAAATGAAATACTTGCTGAAAAAAATCTTCACATTGATCAAAATGAATTTAATAAATATTTAGAAATCCATAAACAAAAATCACGTGGTAATGTTGGAAATGCTATGGACAAGGTAATTAGTAGTTTAGATATAATCACAAAACAAATTAGTGAATTTACAGGTTATGAAGAAACAACTCATCAAAATGCAAAAATTCTTTATCTACTAAATGATTTTGAAGAAATTGAACAAACAAACAACGATGATGATATTTCTTATGTTGTTTTAAATAAAACACCATTTTATGCAACAAGCGGTGGACAATTCCATGACTTTGGGATAATTAAACAAGGTGATAATGATATTGAAATTTTAGATGTATTTAAAGATAAATACTGAAATCATATTCATAAAGTTAAAGGTAAAATCCAAGCTAATATGCCAGTAGATTGTTTTGTAGATGAAAAAGCAAGACAAGGTTACATGCGTAACCATAGCTCAACTCATATTATGTTTAGTGCATTAAGAAAAACCTATCAAGATGAAAAAATCGAACAATTAGGTTCAAGTATTATGCCTGAATACTTTACATTTGATTTCCCACATGATAAAAAACCAACTCCAGAAGAAATAAAAAATATCGAAAATATAATGCATCAATATATTAAAGATAACGTCCAAAGACAATACAAAATTATGACAATTAAAGAAGCCGAAGAAATTGGTGCATTCATGACAATTGAAGAAAATGAATACCACGATCAATCAGCGGTTAGAGTTGTTATTTTCGATCCAATAACAAAAGATTTATGTGGTGGTACTCACTCACCAAATACTGCATTTATTGAAGATTTTAAAATTACAGGTGTAGAAAATAAAGGTACAGGAATTTATCGTTTAAGAGTTGTAACTTCAAATATATTAGTTCGTAATTATTTATTAAAAGAAATTGAAAAATATCAAGAAATAGTTAATTCAGTTATTTTAAAAAACAAGGAACTTGACAAAAACTATTCATTTGAGTTACCAAACATTAATTTAAATCAATCTAATCGTGATTTAGAAAAAGAAATTGACAATTTAAAAGATTTAGAAAATAAAGTAAGAGAAGAATTTAAAATTTTATTTAAACAATCTCAAAATACAAATTTAGATTTAGAGGATATTAGTCCACAAACAATAAACAACAAACCAACTATTTTATTGCAAATAAATAACATGCAAGATACTAAAAAAGCAGCAATAGAGCTAAGAGAAAAATTCACTGATGCTCTTGTGATTACAGCAACATTAGATAATAATAAATGTTTTGTTGTTGTTGCTTCAAAAATTTATAATTCAAATGATTTATTGAAACAAATACTGACAAAATATCAAGGTAAAGGTGGGGGGAACGCAATTGTAAGTCAAGGAAGTTTTACAACTGATTATACAATTGAAGATATATTTAAAGATATTAAGGAAAATATTTTATGCGAAAACTAGCACTTGATCTAGGAACTAGAACTTGTGGTTTTGCAATTACTGATGATAATAATATCATCGTAACGGGGCTAGAAAATTTTCGTTTTGAAGAAAATAATTTTCAAGCAGTAATTGAAAAAATAAATGATTATATTAAACAATATAAAACTATTGATACATTAGTTTTGGGTCATCCCTTAAGAAGTAATGGAACCAAGTCAGAACGTACAGAAATGGTTGAAAATTTTAAAAAAATACTAGAAGATCAATTTAATTTAAATGTTGTTTTAGTTAATGAACATGGATCTACAATAGCGGCTGAAAGTATTTTAATAGAAGCGGGTTTTAAAAGAAAAAAAAGAAAAGGAGTTAAGGATAAATTGGCAGCTCAATTAATTTTAGAAGATTATTTAAACTACCACTTTAAAAAATAACTATGAAAATAAATTTAAATGATATAACAAGAAAAATTACAATAGAAGATGATAATGGTCAAGAAACAGAAATTACCATTTTATTTGATTTCGAAGAAAATGGTGATACATACTTACTTGGTGTTTTAAATGATCAAGAAACTGTTGTTGGACTAAAAAAACAAAACGATATCTATGTTGAAATTCCTGAAGATGAATGAGATATTGTTGAAGAAATATTTGATGATTTTTTAGAAAATAATGAAATTGATGCTTGATAATACAATGTTTTTTGAAATAAACCAACAAATAGAAAACACATCTTGACCAACTTGAAAAATTATTTTACTTATTTCAGTTTTTATTGTGTTTTTTATTGGAGTATTTTCTTATATATACTTGCACAAAAAAGTAAAAAGAATTAAAGAAAAATACTTACTTGAACAAGAAAATGAAATTTTATTAAAAGCTTCTGAAAATAACGAAAATTTTGGAACTATTGTCACCAAATTAGAAAAAAGTACCAAAAATCCGCTAGCAAATCCAATTTTAACTGCTTTTTTATTAAATACTTTTATTGTAAATAAATATCAAAGTGTATTTATTGATGATTTATATGATAATTACTTTGCAAAAACATTTTCATTAAGTACAAATGATAAAAAAATTACAACAAGTAACAATAATCTAAGTCAAGAAGATAAATTTATTTATAATTCTGAAATCAAAAATTTAAATGATATGATTATTTTACTTAAACAAAAATCCGATCCAATTAATTACCTAGAAAATAATTTAAATTTTTTAAATAAAAACGGAATGTGTATTTTCTTATATAATAAGTACAATAAAAAAGAAATAAATGATATTTTTAATTATCTTTATGACAAGAAAATATATAAATTCGAAAAATATAAAATAAAATCATTTAATTTGATTTTAATTACAAATTACATAGCAAAAGGAACAAACAATGAATAATACAGAAAAAATTTATTTAACTCAACAATCACTAGAAGAGTATAAAAAAGAATTAGAATACCTACAAAACGTTGTTAGACCACAAGTTATTGAAGAAATTCGTGATGCTCGTAGCCAAGGTGATCTTTCGGAAAATGCTGAATATGATGCAGCAAGAGAAAAACAAGGACAAATTGAAGCAAGAATTACTGAAATTCAACATATTTTAGATAACTATGAAATTATTGATGAGAGTTCAGTAAAATCAGTAGTACAAATAGGATCAACTGTAACTTTTCAAATGAAAAATGACAAATCAATCGAAAAAACCTTGCAAATTGTAGGTTCATTAGAAGCAAATCCTTTTGAACAAAAAATTTCAAACAACAGTCCGTTAGCAAAAGCTCTTTTAGGTCATAAAGTAGGCGATGACGTTGAAGTTGATGTTGATAAAAAATATGAAATTATAATCAAAGAAATTAAATAATTTACAAAACTCCTGAACGGAGTTTTTTTAAACTAATTATTTAATTTATGAAAATTATTTTTTTTGTTGGAAATGAATTGATTTTTTAGTAAAATAAAGACAATAATAAAAAGGGGTAAGTAAATGATTATAGGTATAAGTGGAATGATTGCTAGTGGAAAAACTAGCTTATCAGAAAAATTACACAAACATTATAAGACATCAAAAATGTTGCATGAATTTGAAGAGGACGATGAAGTATTTAATACTTTTTTAAAATGATTATATGAAAAAAAACCTAATCTTACTATAGGTTTTCAATCATACATAGTTGAAAATCACTCTGCTAAATTTGCAGAAATTTTAGAAGAATATAAAAGAGAAAATCTAGAAACTTCAAAGGATCATATTTTCTTAGATAGATTTAGTATTGAACATTACATTTTTGCAAAAATTATTTTGAAAGAAAAGCAAGGCAAATATTTAGAAGCATATGATGCTTTATTTCAAAAATTAATAACAAAAGAAGAATTACCTGATCTTGCTATATTTTTAGATATAAATTTTGATACATTTAAAAAACGCATCTTTAAAAGAGGAAGAGAAACAGAAGTTGACAACTGAGATAAAAATATTGAATATTTTAAAAAACTTCACACCCATTACTATGAAATTTTTTCAGAATTAGCTAAGAAATTTAATTTAAATCATGTTGTGATTGATGCAAATGATTTAAATGAAAAAGAATTAAGTGAAAAAGTAATTGAAATAATTGATCAACAAGCAAAAAAAATTAAATAAGGATATATTATGGAAATAGATAGTAGAATGGATAAAATTTTATTTTCCCAAGAACAATTAGAAACAAGAATAAAAGAATTAAGTGATTGAGTTAATGAAACATATAAAGATTCTAAAGATCTTATTATAGTTGGTATTTTAAAAGGTTGTATTCCATTTCTTGCACAATTAATTAAAACTATTAATGTTGATTTTGTTTTGGATTTTATGACTATTAGTTCATATAACGGTGGTACAAAATCTTCTGGTTCAGTTAAAGTTGTTTTAGATTTAGCAAATGAAATAGAAAATAAAGATGTATTAGTAATTGAAGATATAGTAGATACAGGTCGAACAATTTCTAAAACAATTGACATTTTAAAAAACAGAAATCCTAAATCATTAAAAGTCCTTACATTATTAGATAAACCAGCCGGTAGAACAAATGATTTTAAAGTAGATAATTGTGGATTTGTTGTACCTAATGTATTTATTGTTGGTTTCGGTTTTGACTGAAACGAAAAAATGAGAAACATTCCATACATTGGAACTTTAAAACCAGAATTAATAAAATAGTCATCACTGACTTTTTTTATTAATTTAAAAAGTGTCAAGCATTTTTGCTTGACATTTAAAATTTTGTGGTAAAATAATAATTACTATTTAAAGACATTCAAAAGAAAGGACCAAATATGGTTAAATTAAGATTAAAAAGAAATGGTAAAAAATTTAACGCCATTTACAAAATAATTGTAGCTGATTCACGTTCACCTCGTGATGGACGTTTTATAGAAGAAGTAGGATTTTATAACCCACACAGCAAAGAAATTAAATTAAACGAAGAATTAATAACAAAATGATTAGATCAAGGTGCTCAAGTTAGCGATACAGTTAGAACACTTTTAAAAACAAATAATTTCTATCAAAATTACACAAAAAATCGTAGTAAATAAGTATGAAATTTAATATTTTGACTTTATTTCCAGAATATTTTGAAGGTTTCAAGCAAATTTCTATTATAAAAAGAGCAATAGAATTAGGCCATATTGAAATAAATATCGTTAATTGAAGAAATTTTTCAACTGAAAAACATCAAAAAGTCGATGATAAAGTATATGGTGGAGGTCAGGGAATGCTTTTACAAGTTCAACCAATAGACTTAGCATTGCAAACGGTTGAAGGTAAAAAAATTCTACTAAGTCCTCAAGGAAAAACATTTACTCAAAAAATGGCACGAGAATTTGCAAAACAAGATGAAATTACATTAGTAGCAGGACATTACGAAGGTTTTGATGAAAGAATTTTAAATTTTGTTGATGAGGAAATTAGCATCGGTGACTATGTTTTAACAGGTGGAGAAATCCCTGCTATGTTAATAGTTGATGCAATTGCTAGGTTAAGTCCTGGTGTAATACGTGAAAGTTCACATCTTGAAGAAAGTTTTGAAGGTGATGGATTACTTGATTTTCCTCAATACACAAGGCCTAGTGAATACAAAGGTTTTAAAGTGCCAGAGGTGTTATTAAATGGAGATCATGCAAAGATTAAAGCATGAAGAGATGAAGCAAAATATCAAAAGACTTTAAAAAATAGACCAGATCTTATTGAAAGGATTAAAAATGAGAAATAAATTAATTGAACTAGCAGAACAAAAGCAAATTAGAAATGATCTACCAGAATTAAAAGTTGGATACAACGTTAGAGTTCACGTAAGAATTAAAGAAGGTGACAAAGAACGTATCCAAGTATTTGAAGGTTTAATTATTGCACTAAGTGGAGAAGGAACTGCTAAAAACTTCACAGTTCGTAAAAATAGTTACGGAATTGGTGTTGAACGTGTATTTAAATATAATTCACCATTAATTTCACACGTTGAAATTACACGTAAAAATAAAGTTCGTAGAGCTAAATTATTCTACATGAGAGATCTTAAAGGTAAAGCTGCAAGACTTAAAGAAATTAAAAACACAAAATAATATTTATTGTATGTTTTTAGATATAACGAAAATAGCTATTTGTTAAAAGCTATTTTTATTTTGTCTTTTTTTGCAAAAAATGCTATAAATATAATAATATTTATATTATGTATAAATTAGTAATAGTCGAATCACCAAATAAAGAAAAAACAATTCAAAAATATTTAGGATCTGAATACAAGGTATTGGCCTCAAAAGGTCATATATTAAAATTATCTACCAAAGGAAAAGAACAATTTGGTATTGATTTTGATACATGAGAACCTAAATATGAAATTGAAAGCAATAAAAAAACTATCATAAAAAATTTAAAAGAAGCAGCATTAGAAGCTTCTGATGTTTTAATTGCAACTGACCCTGATCGTGAAGGCGAAGCAATTGCACAAAATTTAATAGATTGTTTGGATATAGAAAATAAATATCACAGAATTACATATAATGAAATTACCAAACAAGCAATTTTAGATGCAATAAATAATCCACATCAGGTAGATAAAAATTTAGTAGAAGCACAAAAAGCAAGAAGAATGCTAGATAGAATTATTGGTTTTAAATTATCTAAGCTTATGGTTAAAACAACAAAAAATAGACCAACTAATCCGAGTGCCGGACGTGTACAATCAATAGCACTAAAACTAGTTTGTGATCGTGAAAAAGAAATTGAATATTTTATACCCACAAAATATGAAACTATAACAGCACAAATTTCAGAAAATGTTAGTGCGGAACTTTATTTAAAACCTGCTATTTTAGCAAAAAATACATGATTAACACCTGAAATTGCAGAACAAGCAATCAAATCACAGAGTCATTTTTTAGAAGTTGTAAATTATAAAGTATCTACTAGAAAAGATGCAACAATTACTCCTTTTAAACAATCTGCTCTTTATCGTGAAGCTAAATATTCTTCAAAAATTGTACAAGATGCAGCACAAAAACTTTTTGAATATGGGCTTATTTCATATCCAAGAACAGATTCAACAAGAATGAATGATAAATTTGTATCTTCTTCTAAAGAATTTATTGAAAAAAAATATGGAAAAGAATTTGTTGCACAAGAAATTAAAGGATTCTCAGGTTCTCAAGATGCCCATGAAGCTATAAGACCAACTGATTTAGAATTAACTCCTGAAGAAGCAAAAGTTAAATATGAGCTAAATACTTATTTAGCATATATTTATGAATTAATTTATAAAAAAACAATTATGTCACTTATGAATGCACCTGTAAGAGAAATTTATTCATATGATCTTTTAGATAATGATTTTAGCTACAAAATGTCATTTACAAAAATGATTTTTAAAGGTTATAGTATTATAAAAGAAACTGAAGAAGACTCAAAAAGCATTCCAGTTTATGAAGTGGGTTCAAAAATACCAGTTCAAAAATACATTCATGAAAAAAAACAAACTCAACCACCCGCAAGATATAGTGAAGGTCAACTTATCGAAACATTAGATGATATAAAAGTTGGTCGTCCTTCTACTTTTGCTACAACTATTAATGTTATTAAAAAACGTTTATTTGTTGAAAGTACTAAAAATATCTTAAAACCTACTGAATTTGGAAAAGTTATTAATCAAAAACTAGTAACTAATTTCAAGAAAATAATTAATGAAGAATATACAAGTCAAGTTGAAAAACAATTAGATGAAATAGCAGAGGGTAGACAACATAAAAATGACCTTATGGTAAGTTTTTGAGAAAGTTTTACAAAAACTTTTGATGAAGCATCTAAAAATATGGAAATAAGCACTTTAGATATTCAATACACAGGTGAAATTTGCCCATTGTGTGGTAATAAATTGTTATTTAGATATAAAAAATCAAACCAACAAAGATTTATAGGTTGTGAAAACTTCCCTAAATGTAAATTCACAAAATCAGATGAAACAGCACCTCAAAAAAGAAGATTTTATAAAAAGAAATCATAGTATATGAAAAAAATACTTAATAAAAAATATTTAATAATAAGCTTAATTTCTCTTCTTTCTCTTGCTGCTGTTTCTGGTGTTGTTTATTATGTATATTACAATGCGAAAATAACTCACGTAAAAAAATATTCAAAAAAGGAATATGAAAAAGATCAAAATGAAATAAAATTAAGTCCATCATCTTATGCAAATACTCAATCTGCACAACAAATTTTTAATAATTTTAATAATTGAAAACAAAAAAATCCCAAAGGTGCTATAAATAATTTTGTATCACAATATGTCAATATTAATTTAACACCAAGACAAGTGCAAAATATTGATATCTTATTTACCGATTTAAAATTTAATGAAAATGATTCACAACATATCATGGTAAATTATAGTGTTCAAGATAAAAAGCATAAATTCAAAAAAATAGAAGTAACTGATATTAAAATACCAATTTGAAATAACTCATTTAATTATGAAAATGACCAAAAACTAAAAGAAGCATTTGAAAAATATAAACCAGAGTTACAAGAAATAATTTCAAGCCCTAAATCTAGTGAAAATAATTATTTTAGTTCAGAAGAATTTAAAAACAATGTTTTTGAGTGATTTAAAAAAATTGCAAATGAAAATAGACCAAATCTTTTCCCTGAAAAAGATTATGACATTACAAAAACAGATAATGAAGATTATGTAAAATACACAGTAAAAAATGAACGTAATTTGTTAGTTATTGATTTTAATTTTGTTTCAAAAGATAAAAAAACTTTAACACAACAAAGAATCCAATATTATGTAAATTAAAATAAAAAATCCGCTCACACGGATTTTTTAATACTTATTTTAAATTGTTTTTAATTCTAAATTCTTCAATTTCTTTTTTGTAATTTGCTAAAACATATGATAAATCTTTATCACCACGTCCTGATAAATTTATAACAATATCAATATTTTTATCACTATTTTCTTTTGCAATTTTTATTGCTTGTGCAATAGCATGAGATGATTCTAGTGCAGGAATTATCCCTTCAGTTGAAGACATGACTAAAAATGCCTCCAATGCTTCATTATCATCTATTGAAACATATTCAACTAATCCTTGTTGTTTTAAATGAGCATGTTCAGGTCCTACACCTGGATAGTCCAATCCTGAAGCAATTGAATAAACTTCATCTGGTTCACCTTGTTCATCTGAAAGAATAAGTGATTTAAATCCGTGTAATATCCCTGATTTTCCAAAACATAATGTTGAAGCATGTTGACCTTTTTTTGGTCCGTGTCCTAGTGGTTCTACACCCATTAATTTAGTTTCTGAAAATAAAAATTCTGTAAATGCTCCAATTGCATTAGAACCACCACCAACACAAGCCACTAAATAATCAGGGTCTTTATTATATTCTTCATTAAATTGTTTTTTAATTTCTTCACCGATAATTTTTTGAAAATTTCTAACTATCATAGGAAAAGGATGGGGTCCTACTACACTTCCTATTGCATAAATTGCAGTGTCTGATTGTTTTTTGTAAGATTCAAATGCGGAATCAACCGCTTCTTTTAGAGTTTGTGCACCATGAGTTGCAGCAATAACTTGAGCACCTAAAATTTTCATTTTCTCAACGTTTGGTTGTTGTTTTTCAATATCAACAGCACCCATATGAATTTCACATTCTAAACCAAAATGAGCTGCAGCAAGGGCAATCGCAGCACCGTGACTACCGGCACCTGTTTCTGCAATTAATTTTTTCTTGCCCATCATTTTTGCAAATAAAGCTTCTGCCAAGCAATGGTTTGTTTTATGACTTCCGCCTTCATTTAAATCTTCTCTTTTTACAAAAATACGTGCTTTACCATATTTTTTTGATAAATTTTCACAATAATATATTGGAGTTGGACGTCCCTGGAAGTATTTTCGTAATTTTTTTAATTCAGTTTTAAATTCTTCTGTTTGTGAAATTTCATAATATTTATTTGCAATATCATTAAATAATATTTGCAAATCATCTGGAAGATAAGATCCTCCATACTCACCAAAAAATCCTTCTTTAGTTGGTGTTTTTTCTAAATATTCTTTTAATTTTTCATTCATTATATATCCTTAATCTATCTTTAATAATTATATTATTTTTAAACTAATAAAAGTTATTTTGCAAAGTGTTTTTTTATTATTTAATCTTAATTTAAATATTTATCAAAATTGAAATTTAAAAGGAATTTTATTTGAAACAAAAATTGATAATATTATATAATATAAAATAATAATTTACAAAGAAGAAAGGAATAAAAATGAAAAAAGCATTATTTGTAGATGGGTCATTTTTTACTAATGAAAACTCATATACAACAGCATTAATGAATGAGTTCCATGAAATTATGGGAAAACCCGAAAGAATTAATCTTTCTGATTCAGTATTTAATAAAACTCATTTATCACAAACAAATATTTCAACATATTGAAATGAAGTTGGGGCAGTTGAATTAATCAATAAATTAAAAGAAATAGATGTTTTAGTATTATCATCAACAGTAGTTAACTATACAACTCCTACATTAGTTAAAAACTTTATTGATGCTATTGCAGTAGCAGATTTAACATTTTCATACAAACAATCAAAAGATGGAAATCCAGTTGGATTATTAAATAACTTAAATGTTGTTTTAGTTACATCACAAGGAAGCCCACAAGCTGAAAATACAGAATCATTACAAGTTCAATGATTACGTTCAGTATTTAAATTCGTAGGAGCTAAATCAATTAACTTTATTCAAGTTAATGGAACAAAAGTGCCTCCTTTAGCAAATGGAGATACAAAAGCTTATGCTAAAACACGTGCTGATGAATTTAAAAAATTAATTGAATCATTTTAAATTAATATAAACTTTACTAAAAGCAGCGATATTTGTATTGTTGCTTTTAATTTATTTTAGTATTTACATTTTGTCAAAAAATAACTAATTAAATATATAACTATAACAAAAATAATAAACTTAAAAGTAAATATAGTTTGAAAAACAAAAATTATTTACTTGTTTTGATTCAAAAAAAAAAAAAAAAAGAATACATTTTCTTATATATATATTAACGATTTTATTTTTAAAAAGGAAATAGTATGAAATTAAAGAAATTTATTATTTTGATTACAATGGGAATTTTACCTGCGACTATTCCGTTTATAGCGCTATCTTGTTCAAATGAAAATGACAATCAAAATAAAACAAATAAAGATGTAGCAGATAAAACTAAAGAAACTAAAAAAGATACACCAAACGAAAATGCAAATAATAAAGATAATGGTGTAGATAATACAAATGTGCACAATAATAACCAAGAAAATGGTAATAATAGTGATACAAATACATCTACTAAAGATAACAAACAAAAAGATGGTGTAAATGATAACACAAACAATTCAACCGAAAACAAAACAGATAATGGTACTACTGCAAACAACACAAACAATTCAACCGAAAACAAACCAGATAATGGTACTGACTCAACCAACACAAACAAATCAACTGAAAACACCACAAATGATGGTACTGGTGTAAATGATACAAATTCACACAATAATAACCAAGAAAATGATAATAATACAGATACAAATACATCAACCGAAAACACCAAAGATGAAGGTAATAATGCGACTGATGATAATACAAACACAAAAAATGAAAAAGAAAATAATGTAAAGCAAATTCTGATAACAAAGGATTTTATTGAACAAATTGAAAATAGTAACTCTTATGAGTTTCCTGATGAAGAATTTAGTATTAAATTTGATGATGATATAAAAAAATTTAATCCTAGAAGAAACATAAATTGAAAAAAATTAATACACATAGATTTTAATAATGTTACTGAAATTGGTGGATCTGCTTTTGATGGTGCTAGTTCGTTAACTAGTGTCAATATGCCAAATGTAACTAAAATTGATGCTTGTGCTTTTTGGAGTGCTAGTTCGTTAACTAGTGTCAATATGCCAAATGTTACTGAAATTGGTGAAAGTGCTTTTTGGAGTGCTAGTTCGTTAACTAATGTAAATATGCCAAATGTTACTCAAATTGGTTATGATGCTTTTAAAAATACTGCATATTTAAAAAAATTAATTGAAAATAACCCACAAAAACTTGCAATTGTAAACAATATATTAATTGATGGAAAGCAAGCAACTGGAAAAATTGATATTCCTGACAATGTTATTAAAATTGGTGCTCATGCTTTTTGGAGTGCTAGTTCGTTAACTAGTGTCAATATGCCAAATGTTACTGAAATTGGTGATTGATCTTTTATGTATGCTAGTTCATTAACTAGTGTTAATATGCCAAATGTTACTGAAATTGGTGGATCTGCTTTTTGGAGTGCTAGTTCGTTAACTAATGTAAATATGCCAAATGTTACTGAAATTGGTGAGGGTGCTTTTGAGTTTGCTAGTTCGTTAACTAGTGTTGATATTCCAAAAGTAACCAAAATTAGTAAACATGCTTTTAGGGGTGCTAGTTCGTTAACCAGTGTTAATATGCAAAAAGTTACTGAAATTGGTAATAGTGCTTTTATGGATGCTAGTTCGTTAACTAGTGTTAATATGCCAAATGTTACTGAAATTGGTGCGAGTGCTTTTGGGGGTACTAGTTCGTTAACTAGTGTTGATATACCAAATGTTACTAAAATTGATAATTATACTTTTTATGGTGCTAGTTCGTTAACCAGTGTTAATATGCAAAAAGTTACTGAAATTGGTGAGGGTGCTTTTGAGTTTGCTAGTTCGTTAACTAGTGTTAATATACCAAATGTTACTAAAATTGGTGCTTATGCTTTTATGGATGCTAGTTCGTTAACTAATGTAAATATGCCAAATGTTACTGAAATTGGTGAAAGAGCTTTTGAGGAAGTTAGATCATTAACTAGTGTTGATATGCCAAGTGTTACTGAAATTGGTAATAGAGCTTTTAAAAATACTCCAATTTCTTTTGAAAACTCAAAATTACCAAGTGAAATTACAAAAGAAATCTTTGATAATATTAAAAACGGTCAACCTTGAAGTGCTAAAAACTAAAATATAATATCTAAAATAAAGTCCAAATTGTATAATTGGACTTTTTTTATTTAATTAACTATTTATTAATGTATTAATAAGTCATATAAATCAATAGTTTTAAATAATAGATAACTGGAAATATATTAAAAGTTTATTTTTAAAATAATTAATTAAAAAGTAAGTATTGTCCAAAATAAAAATTATTTGATAGTTTAATTAAAAATAATACCTTGATTGTTGGGAAATTATGTTTATTACTATTTAATTATGATTGTTTGCAGTTTAAATTAAACAAATAAAAAACAAAAATAAAATAATATACTCAAAATTAGTTTTGGCAATTAAAAAGCTAGAAATATAATATTATCAATGTAAATACATTAACTAAATGTGTGATATGTTTTTTAGTTATATATCTTCATCGCTAGTGTTAATTTGCTAAATGTAATTTCAATTTATCAAAACACTTTTGACTTTATGCAAATAAATTTGAACACAGAAATCATTAAAACACTACACAATAAATTTTCATTACATTCAAATTAACAAATGTTGAAATATTTAATCAAAGAAACAATATATCTCACTTAACTTTATACAAAATAAAGCTTAATATTTACATACTTTATATTTTTTAAGCCAACAAATGCTAATTATTATAATTTAATATTAGCATAACAAACACTTATGAAAATAAGATAGAAAAAAATTCAAGTATATAAATAATTTATTATTTTAAATTTAGTGTATAATATTACAAAATAACATATCGAGTTGCTTAGCTTGACAGCATTGAGGCATGCCAACCCCATTTTATTGGAAGGTGGAAAGTCAGGGGAATTTTTCCAACATGTTTGACTTCTTTTAAACTCCTTATGTTATTCATAAGGAGTTTTTATATGCAAAAAAATAAAGAAAATAAAATTTTATTTACATCAGAAAGTGTAGGACAAGGTCACCCAGATAAAGTTTGTGACCAAATATCAGATCGTATTTTAGATGCTTATTTAGCACAAGATCCAAACTCAAGAACTGCAATTGAAACAATGGCTTCTGGAAATATAGTGCTAATTGCAGGTGAAGTTTCATCAAATGCTAATGTAGATGTTATACAAATTGCAAAAGAAGTATTTCAAAAATTAGATTATCCAATTGATAATGTTAAATTTATAACGGACATAAAACAACAAAGTCCCGATATTAGTCAAGGAGTTATTTTAGCAGATCAAGAAATTGGTGCCGGTGATCAAGGTATTATGTTTGGATATGCAAGCAATGAAACAAAAAACTTTATGCCATTAGGTATAACACTTGCACATGAATTAGTAAAATATGCTGATAAATTACGTCAAAATGGTGAATTTAAATGAGCTAAAGCAGATATGAAAAGTCAAGTAACAATTGAATATGATGAAAATGATCTAACACATTTAAAAGTAGACACAATTTTAATGTCGATACAACATGATGAAAATTATGATGATTTTGAATTTAAAGAATTTATAAAAACAAAAATTATAAAATATGTTTTAAGTAAATTTAATTTAGAAACGCCTAATAAAATTTTAATAAATCCGACAGGACGTTTTGTAATTGGTGGACCAATAGGTGATACTGGTTTAACAGGCAGAAAAATTATCGTTGATACATATGGTGGATACGGTCGCCATGGTGGTGGAGCATTTAGTGGTAAAGATGCAACTAAAGTTGATCGTTCAGCAGCTTATGCTTGCCGTTGAATTGCAAAAAACATCATCGCAGTAAAAGGATTGTGTAATTGAATTGAAATTCAAGTTTCATATGCAATTGGAGTTGCTAAACCTGTTTCAATAAATGTTAAAACAGATAATAATAGAAATGTATCTTTAATAAAAGAAATCATTGAAAATATTTTTGATTTAAGGCCACAAGCAATAATAAAAGAACTAGATCTTAAAAAACCTATTTTTGGTGATACTAGCTATTTTGGTCATTTTGGTAGAGATGATTTAAATTTACCTTGAGAAAGAACTAATAAAGTAACTGAAATTGAAAATTACTTAAAAACCCATAAAAAAAATATAACTCTTGAATAATCAAACAGTAAATTCCTGTTTGATATTTTTTATAAAATGTAGTAAAAACACAACAAAATATCAATAAATTCAGCAAAAAATATAAAATTACTTGCAAAGTGAAATTTTGATATAAAATTAATAAAATAAATTGACAAAATCATAAGGAGAAAGATGATGAAATATAAAAAAATATTACCATTTTTACTTACTGCAACAATTCCCGCAATAACTGCTGTATCTTGCTCATATAATAAAAACAGCGATTTAAATAATAAAAAAGATTCAGATACTAACACAACCCATAAACAAAACACAAACAAAAATACTGAAAAAAATACTCAAGAAAACAAAAATGATACACCTGATACAAATTCACACCAAAACAATAATTCTACAAATAGTAATGAAAATAACACTGGAAATGAAAATATTGTAAAAGATACTAAAGAAGAAAATAAAAAAATTGAAACTGAAGATAAAAAGCAAGAAGATAACAAAAACGATCAAAATTTCAATCCAAATTTTCCTTCATTTTCACCTGATTTTTTTAATAATTTAAACAAATCAAATCATCAATATTCTCATGATGTATCTGCATATCAAAAATTAGAAGCACAAGATATTTATAAAGAAATTTATAATAGAACTTTTGCAATTAAATTTGGTGTAAATTTAGATGAAAATCAAGATGATTCATTCTTAGCAACTTCTGCAGGAACAAGTTGATTGCTAGATTACCACAAAGAAAATGATAATAAATACAAATTATTTTTTGCAACTAATTTACACGTAGCAGGTTTATTATCAAATACTCTTGATCCTAAAATTGCAAAAAACTTAAATTACGAAGATGAAAGAAAATATAAAGCAAATTCTATTTCAATAGGTAAAACACAAACTAAAATAAGTGATTTCAACGCTAAAGAAAATAAATATCCTTACGAAAATAATTCAGATTACACAGTAAAATGAATTGCTAATAATGAATATTTTAATATCTTGCATAAAAGTGATGAAGATGCAACAAGAACAGAATTAATAAAAGAAGCAATTTCAGCTCCAAAATTAATTTTTGCTGGTTATGATTTCATTGACCGTCAATACATAGATAAATTCCAAGATGAAGCAAAACAAAAAGCTCAAGAACAACTAAATAGATTACAACAAGAAGAAAATGCATCTGAAAATTTAAAAGACAAAAGTAGTAGCATTTGAATATTAAAAAATACACTAGATAAAAAAGAATACATACCATTTTATACAGACTTTGCAGTTTTTGAAATTGATGTTGATTTTTCTAAATTAGAAAATCAAGAATATATAAACTGATTTAAAGATGCAATTACTAGTTTAGATAATTATATTAAAAGAAATAAAGAAGCAAAAACACCAAATCAAGATAAAGCTATTTCTTCTTACACTTTAACAACTGATTATGTGAGTGCAGAAAAAGATGCTTCAAATAATTTAACAAATTCTCAAAACGTATATATTGGTGGTTATCCTGCTTATGAATCACATTTTTCTACTTGAAGTCAAAATAACCCAATTGAAAGAAATGGTGAAGAAAAATGAAATTCAAGAGCACCAAAAAATAAAGATGCTTTTGGACTTCCTGCAAGAAGTTATGAAGAAAAAGTGACAAATAATAATTTCCAACCTTATACAACTGTATTTGGTAAAACACTTGCAGATTTTTATGGATTTATACATACTATAAACTTTTCATCTTTATATTATGGAGCATCAGGTTCAGTGGTTTATAATGATTTTGGACAAATCATTGGTATTTATAGTGGAGTAAGTAGTAATGTTAAATATGGTGATTTAAGTTATAGCTCTTCATTTACTCCATTACTTCTTTCACAAGATTATACTTTAGCAGATAACACAATTAAAGCTTATAATTTAATCGATGGTACTAATAAAGACAAATACCCAGCACAAATTGCTTCATATCGTCAAAACTTAAAGAAAATATATCCACAAGGATTTAGTGATAAAAAAACTAATACGGCAATATTTGAAAACGGTTTTTAGGATTTATAGATAATAAAAAAGTTCAAGGTTAAATCTTGAACTTTTTATATTTTAGTTTTGTAATTTTTTAATTTCTTCAGTATATGAAGCATGTTTAGCTTCAAAAATTGCTAATTTTTCTTTAATTTCTTGTACTTTTTCAGGTTTTGCTTTTTCAATGAATTTTGGATTATTTAACATTTTTGATGCGAATTCAATATCTATGTTATTTTGTTTAATTAAATCATTTAATCTATTAATTTCTAAGTCTTTTGTTTCTTGATCTAATAAAATGTTAATTGTAAAATCTGAAGCTTGAATTAAAGTATCTGAATTTTCTTTGTATTGGAAATTAGCTAGTTTTTCAATAATTAATTTATCATTTTTTGTTAATTTAGAATAAGGAGTTGCATAAAATAAAACTTTTGCTTTAGAAATATTTTTTGTTTCACGATATTTTCTAAGTTCAGTAATTATTTCAATAATTTTTTCTGCCTTTGTATTTTTTGTACTTGGATATTTAATTTTTGGATTTTGAATTTCTAAAATATTTTCATTGTACATTATTTCATATAAATAATCAGTTGTAAAAGGTAAAAATGGATGCATTAAAATTAATATTTTTTTGAAAATTGTGTGTATTAATTGAGTATTTTGTTTAAATTTAGCAAATTCTAAGTATCAACCACTAAATTCATTTACTAAGAATTTTTGAATAAATTTATAACTTACACTAAAGTCATATTTATTCATGCTGTTTGTTAGATTTTGTTCAAATTCTTTTAATCTTTCTAAAATTCAATTATCATAAGCATCATTTTTTGTTTCTTGATCATTTTCGATTGATAATCCTTTAACATATCTTGCTATGTTTCAGAATTTATTTACAAAAAGTTTAGATGATTCTAATTTTTGATCTGAGTAATGAATATCTTGACCAGCGGTTAAATTAAATAATAAAGAAATTCTTAATACGTCACTTCCATATTCATCAATAACTTTAATTGGATCAATTCCATTACCTAAGCTTTTTGATAATTTTCTTCCTTGAGCATCACGCACTAATCCATGTAATAAAACTTGTTTAAATGGTATTTGTTTATTAAATTCTAAACTCATAAAATACATTCTAGCAACTCAGAAGAAAATAATATCATATCCAGTTACTAAAAGTTGAGTTGGGAAATAATGTTTAAAATCTTCTGTTTCATTCGGTCATCCTAAAAATACAAAAGGACTTAAACCACTACTAAATCAAGTATCTAAAACGTCAGGATCTTGAACTCAATCATCACCAGGATTTTCTAATGAAACGATAATTTGATTACCTTTATAATATGCGGGAATTCTATGTCCTCATCATAATTGTCTTGAAATTGTTCAATCATATGTTTTTTCCATTCATGATTTAATTACTTCTTTAAATCTTGAAGGGATAAATTCAACTGCATTTTCAGATTCAAGATTTTCTAATAACATTTTAGACATTTCATCCATTTTTAAAAATCATTGTGATCTAACTAAAATTTCAACTACAGCACCGCTTCTTTCGCTAATACCAACATTTGAAACAGTGTCTTCAACTTTGATTAAATAACCTTCTTCTTCTAATTTTTTAGCTATTTTTTCACGCGCAGCAATTCTTTCTAACCCTTTAAATTCATTGGCTAAATCATTTAATAATCCATCATCATTAATACATTCATTAATTTGTAAATTATTTTTTTCAATAATGTTAATATCTTCAACTGCGTGAGCAGATACTTTCATAAGCCCACTACCAAATGATATATCAATATATTCATCACTTATTATCGGAATTTCTTTTTTTGTTAATGGATGGATAAGGATTTTATTTAAATATTTTATATATCTTGAATCATCAGGATTAAATGCAACAGCAACATCACTAAATAATGTTTCAATTCTTGTTGTAGCTATTTCTAAATACTCATTTTCATTGTCTTTGAATGGATATTTAATATAATACATTTTTTGATTAGTTGCTTCATTTATAACTTCAATATTACTTAATGCTGTTTTTTGAATTGGATCTCAATAAATTGGTTTTGTTCCTCTGTATATTAAACCTTTATTATATAAAGTAACAAAAACTTTTAATACTGCCTTATTCGCTTCTTCATCTAATGTAAAACGCTCTTTTGAATAATCTAAAGCTAATCCTAGTGTTTTTCACTGTTCATCAATTAAATGTGAATGTTTATTTTTTCATTTTCATACTTCTTCTATAAATTTCTCTCTACCTAAAGTATGTTTTGAAATTCCTTGTTCATGTAATAATTTTTCCACTTTTGATTGTGTTGCAATTCCAGCGTGGTCTTTTGCTGGTAAAAATAATGTATCATAACCTTGCATTTTTTTAAATCTTATTACAGTATCTTGTATATAAGTGTCAAGTGCATGTCCAACATGTAAAACACCTGTAACATTAGGAGGTGGCAAAATGATTGTAAATGGTCGCTTGGTTTGATCATGAGTTTCAAATACTTTTGATTCAACTCATTTTTCATATCTATTTTTTTCTACTAACTTATGATTAAATATTTTTTCCATAGTTTTTTGCTTCTCCTCATGTTCTTTGGTGCTGAAATTAGCAATTATAGTTTCTGGTAGTTCATAACTATCCTTAAATTCAGCATTTTTTTGTGTTTTTTTTTCGACATTAAATAAAAGATTATATATTTTTTTATCTTTTATTTGTTGTTGTGTTGATCAAGAAATTAAATTGTTTCAATTACAAAATATTTCATGTCCTTTGTCGATTTTAAAAAATTGTTTTGATAAAAATTTGCTTGAGTTTAAAAAATAACTATTCAAAATTTCTTGATTTATGTTATTTTTTAAAATATATTTTGTAAATGGATGAATTGGACTTTTTATAATTGAAGAAATTTTCCCTTTTTCAATAATTTGTTCATTATCAAAAATAATTGTATCCATTGAATATTTAGCTGCTAAGTTAATATCATCTAAAAAATATATTGCAGATATTTTATTATCTAAAATGTATTTATTTGTAGTTGTTAAAACGTATTCTTTTTCGGATTGCTTTAATTCATTAATTAAATTTCCAATTAATATTATTTTTGGTTTTAAGTAAAATAATTCAAATAATTCTAAATTTATTAATACTTCGTTATTTATATTAGGAATTCTTTTTTCTAAAATATTTTTAGGTAGTTTATATTTATCTAAAAAGTCGTAAATAAATTGTTTTAATAAAAACGCTATTTCGGAATCATTTGATGATTTTTTGTTATTTATAACATCAAATATTTTATAAAGATTTTCGCGATAATAAGTTAAATGTTCTTTTTGTTTTTTTAGATATAAATATTTTTTTTGTAAATTTTTTATCAGAAGTTCCTCAGTTTTTAAATCTTTATTTTTTAGTAATCAATTATTAAATTTAACTTCAAATTTTTGAACTATTTTCTGAATATTTTCATAATTTTTATTAAATAAATTAGATTCTTTTCTTAATTGAAATTCTATTTTGTTCTTAAATTCACCATGTTTTATTTTAAATTGTTCTTTATTTCATTCAAAATCTAACTCCAATTCTCTTAATTGTAATTGTTGTTTATAAAGTTCGACATTATTTTTTAAATTTCAAACATTATCTACTTTTTTGAAAATCTTTTTAAATCCTCTTCAATGAGGTTTTAAAAACATATCCTTTCTTGAATTAAAATAATCTTTTTTATTTTTTTGTACTATTTTGTTATATTCATCAAAAATAGTGATTATCTGATTTTTCATTGAAAAAATTAATTGCTTTTGAATTTTTTTACTGCGTTTTTGTTTTTTATCAAAAAATGATAAAGTTTCAAAATCATTTATGAATTTTTTTAATTCTTCTAAAAATTGTCTAATTTGTTCTGATTCCAATCAACGAAATTTAAAAATATTTCTTATTAAGAATTTTCATAACAATTTCAATGATATGTATCTTTTTTGATAATATTCTTTTTCATCAATTTGACTTGCAATCTTAAATTTATGTAAGTAAATTAATTTTTTTATTAAGATATCATCAACTATCTTAAATAAAACTTTCATTTTTTTGTAATTATTTACATTTGCTTGTTTTCTAAATGTAAAATAATTTTTTCATTTAAATATAAATTTATGTTTATGAATTTTATTTTTTGAAATTTGGTTTTTTAATTTCAAAATTTCTTGACGATTAAAAAGTAAAATATTTTCATTTAATAAATTACGATAATTTTTGTAATTTGTAATTAAATTTTGTTCTATATCTTGGATATTATTAATAGACTTTGTGATTAAAATATTCATAATATTTAATCATTCATCAAAATTTTTAGAATTTAAAGTAAATTCAAATTTATTATATTTATAAAAGAAGTCACTAATATATTTATTTTCATTTTTAAAAAAAGTAGTTAATGAATTTAAGTAAATTAATTCAAGATCGTCATGATATTCATTAATAATTTCTATGTGTTTTTTATTAAATTCTGTTTGCAAGTTAGGTTTATTTTTGATGAGTAAATCAAATCTTTTTTCAATATATTCTCTTAACCTTCTGTTGTAATAATTATTTTCAATAATATCAAAGTGAAATCCATAACTTATATCATTTAAAAATTTCTTAATATTTTGTTTATTGGTGTTTAAAACATTATTATCATAAATTAAAAAACCTTGGTAATTTTGAAAATTATTTTCAAATGTCAAGGCTTCGAAAATTCTATTTTGAATATGGTTATTTTTATTTACTAAAGATAAAATACTATTTTGTCTTAATTGAAAATCAAGATCATCAAAATATATTTGATGATTTTTTTTATTAAAATTAGCTAAACTTATCGATTCTAGAATAATTTTTTTATCTAGATTCATTAATAACCTGTAACTGTTTTTGTATTTATTAATGGTGCAATGATTCGATAAGCTGTAAAAATAACAATTAGGTTAAACCAGACTTTAACGGGACTTAATAATGTGTGTGAAGTTAAATTAATTCAAAAATCAGTTTTTAGAGATTGATAATCTCCCCATGATAATAAAATAACATTAGTAAATTCTAAAATTCCACAAAATGTTACAATTGCCATCATATCCATAAATCTTTGGTATTTTCTTCTTAAAAAGAATCTATAAATACTTACCCCTAAAATCATAGAAGCAAAACCACTTGTTGTTAAAATAATATAAAATCATTTATTTTTTACGAATCTATTGTTTTGAAATACACTATCAGAAATATTTAATAAAGTAATAACAATTATTAAAACTTGAATACAAAGAATAATTACTGTTGAAATATAAGAAAAATTAATTAAACTTGTTGGTTTAGATTTTGATTCAATTAAAATTAATTTAACTTCATAAAAAGCAACCTTTTCTGAATATGTTTGAGCTTCATTAAAATCACCCGAATTAAGTGCATCATTATGTTTTTTATTATAAAAAGAAATAATTTGTTTGTATTTATATATTTTGTAACGATAGTTAAATAACAATCCCCCTAAATTAAAGAAATATCACACAACTAAACCAGGAATAATCCCTGCAATAGCAACTGCTAGTGTATATAAAACATTATAATAAGTAGGTACCAAAGCAAAACTGATTAAATCAGCTAAAACACCTGTAATAGCACCTATAAAAGGTCCAAATAAAAATCCAGTGATTTTTACAGGTAATCCTATAAAAGAAAATTTAAAGCTGGGTAAAGCACTTATCGGAACAATACGCACACTAATGATAAAAAAAACAACACTAATTGCAATCAAAACACCAACAAAAGCAATCTTTTTTGAATTTCATTTACTGAAATTAATGTGTGTTTGACTTTTTAATCAACTAATATAGTGCTTTACTCCACCAGGAATTTTATCCATGATTACTCCTTAAATTTAATATATTAAAATTATATAAAATTTATATATAAATTAACACATTAACTATGTTTTTTCATTTTGTCTAATTTTTTATCAATTGTTTGTGTAGAAATAAATGTTTTATAAAATGTAGCATTAATTAACACCCCTGTATAAGTAAAATAACTCATTGTTATTAAAAATAATTCAATATACATAAACGAAGATATTAGTCCGAATTTTTTGTAATTAAAAAGCGAAGTTAAAAAACCAAAAATAATTACAAATATACTGGTAGGTATTGTACTAATTCACACACCCGGCATAACATATGCATATTTTAATCTAAATAAAGGTGCATAATGATAAAGTAAAATGTACACAACAAAAAAGAAACTAAAAATTAAAAAAGGTAAAATTAAATAAAATGTTAAACTAAATTGTCAATCTGAAAATGTATAACCTGCACTTTTTTTAAGAAAAGCTAAAAATGATACAAACATTAAAAATACTAAAAAAAGCAATATTGTCATACATATAACAATTCATAAACCTTTCAACCTGTTTCGAGCTCAATTTCCAAGATTTTTATGTTCATATAAAATACTGTTTGATTGAACGAATTTAGAATATCCAGCACTTGAAATTCAAAATGCAGAAATGATAAAAATAACCCCAACGAAAACATCAGTTTTAGAAAGTGCACCCCCTTTTCCAAAAAAGTTAGGAATAATATTTTCAATTCCAGGAATTATTTTCCCTAAAACAAAAT
Organism: Mycoplasma zalophi; assembly: GCF_018914005.1. Lineage (NCBI taxonomy): Bacteria > Bacillati > Mycoplasmatota > Mollicutes > Mycoplasmatales > Mycoplasmataceae > Mycoplasma > Mycoplasma zalophi. The sequence continues at coordinate 37,364 of NZ_JAHMHI010000001.1, read as the reverse complement.
GAATTGTGTCATTATATTCTTGATTTATGTATCCTATTGAAGAAATAATTGAAAGAATGGGAATAAAACTCATAAATAAATATAATGAAAACCCGGAAGGAATAAATGCAAATTCATGACTATGTAATTTTTTGTGTGTTTCTAAAACAATTGAATGTGTTTTTTCATTTTCATTTTTTAAGTATTTTTTAAGCGAAATTTTTAAAATAAAATATATGACAAATCGTATAGTTTTTTCTACGAAATTAGCAGAAGAATTAAATTTTAGTAAATTGATATTGTGTTTAAATTTTTGAAATTTGTTTTTTTTGCGCTTACTTCAGCCTGTTTTTGGTTTTTTTAACATACTATTTATTTAATTTTTTTTCAATAATTTCTTTGCTTGCTACTGGATTTGCTTGTCCTTTAAAGTTTTTCATTATTTGACCAATTAAAAACTTAGTAACTTTATCAGGATTTTGATTGTATTCATCAAAAATTTCTGGTTTTTGTGAAATTAATTGATCAACATATATTTCAATTTCATCACTTAAATCTTTTAATTTCAGATTATTTGTTTCAATTATAGTTTCAATATCCAATGAAGGATTATTTTGAATTTTATCTAAAATAATAGTAAGTGAATTTTTTTGAATTTTTGAACCATCAATAAGGTCAATAGAAGTAGATAAATTATCTAGTGATATTTTTAAATCACCAATATTTAGATTTTGATTATTTAAAAAACTTACAACATCACTAAAAAATAAATTTGTGATTTTTTTAAAATGTGCGCGTGATTTTGCTGCTAATTTGTCTAAAAAATCAGCATAATCTAAGTTTTTTAATAATTGGTCATATTGAACTTTATTTAAACCATTTTCAATATATCTAGATTTTTTTTGTCATGGTAATTCTTCTAATTTTACTGAATCAATAATTTCATCTGTTAGTTGAATAGCAGGAATGTTTGGTTCAGGGAAGTATTTATAGTCAATTGCAGAAGATTTTGAACGCATTTTTTTATTTGTTTGTGTAGCTTCATCAAAACGTTTTGTTTGTTGCTCAAAAGCTTCATTATTCTCTAATTTTTCTACTTGTCATTTAAATTCATATTCAATTGCTTTTTCAACATTTGAAATAGAATTTAAATTTTTTATTTCCACTCTTGTATTAAATTTTTCATCAGTTTTTTTTCTAACTGAAATATTTACATCAGCTCTTAAAGAACCTTCATTCATTTTAGCATCACTAATTCCTAAACTAAGTGCAACTAATCTAATTGTATTTACATACTCAGCAGCTTCTTTTGCACTACGCATTACTGGAAAAGAAACAATTTCAATTAAAGGAACACCGGCACGATTATAGTTTAAAAATGTTTTATCCCCTTCATGAATTTGTTTTGCGGTGTCTTCTTCTAAGTGAATTCTTTCAATTGCAATATTTTTTATGTTATCGTCTATTTCAATTGGAAGAGTTCCATTTTTTCCAATTGGTCTAAATTGTTGTGTGATTTGATACCCCTTAGGAAGATCGGGATAAAAATAATTTTTTCTATCAAAATGTAGCTCATGGTCAATTTCCATATTTAAAGCTTTTGCTAATTTAATTCCATAAATAACTGCTTGTTTATTTAAAAGTGGTAAAGTACCAGGATAAGCAAGATCAATAACGCTAGCAGATGTATTTGCTGCTAAATTAAAATTGTTCTCAGCATAAGAAAACATTTTAGTTTTTGTTGAAAGTTCAAGGTGAATTTCAATTCCAATAACTGGTTCATAATCTGAATAATTCATTAGTTATCTCCGATCATTTTTTCAATATATAAGGCATGTTGTAGCATTTTTACATCATCAAATTTTTTTGCATCTATTGAAATTGAAAAAGGAAGATTATTTTCTTCTTTTCCTAATGGAATTGTAATTGATGGATTACCTGTTAAATTAGCATTTGTTAAAATATCATCCATAAAGCTAATCTCTAATTTTTGATCAAAAGCAGGTGCTGCTGATTTTGTTGCTGGATAGATAAAAATATCACAGTTATTATGAATGTTTGTAAAATAATTTACAATATAACGGCGCATTTTTTGAGCTTTTTTTAAATATTTATCTTGATTTTCTTTTTCTAAGTAATAACTTCCCAATAATATTCTTCTTTGTACCATTAACCCAAGTCCTGTTTGGCGGGTTTTTATGTATGTTTGTTCTCAATTATCATCTGAAATTTGTTTTCCAAAATGAATTCCGCTTAAATTAGCTAAATTTGAAGAGGCTTCTGTAAAGGCAATAATTTGATAAACGACAGAAATTGAATTAAGAAGATCTTTGTCAACTGCAATAGGTTGTAATTTAATATTATCTGCTTTTAATTTTTCTAACAATTTTTTGTAACCATCAGCAATTTCATTGTTTAGAAAATCAAAACAATCTAAATAAGAAACAACAGTAGGTTTTTTTTCAATAATTTCGCTTGATGAAAATTCTAAATTTTTTGATGTATTATCATTTTTGAAATCTTGTTTAAAAAGTACATTAGCAATTTCAAATGAATCATTTACATTGTGAGTCATTCACCCAACTGTATCCAACGAAGATGCGAATGCAAATAACCCATATCTACTCACCGTACCATAAGATGGTTTAAATCCAACTTTCCCTACATAACTTGCTGGTTTTCTAACACTGTCGCCAGTATCTGAACCAATTGCAAATGAAAGATTATCATTTAAAGTAGCAGCTGACCCAGAACTTGAACCACCAACGTAGTGATCTTTATTTAATGGATTTTTAATAAGTCCATAATGAGAAAAAGTACCTGTCCCACCTAGTCCAAATTCATCTAAATGAGTTTTAAAAGCACAAGTTGCACCAGCTTCTTTTAGTAGTGAAACAATAGTTGCGTCGTAATTGGGATAAAAATTTTCTAAAAAAGAACTTGATGCATGTGATACAGAATCTTTTGTTGCATAGTTATTTTTTAAACTAAAAACGGTGTTAGCAAGCACACCATTATTATTTAATTTAGCGTTTTCATAGATATAAGCAATAGCATTATTATTATCATTTTTTGCATCTAAAATAGCTTTATCTAAGTTTCCTTTTTTAATCATTAATAACCTTTCTTATAATCACAAAATTTTCATCATGTATTTTAGCATTTGCAAGTAATTTTTCTTTGTCTAAAGCTTTTGAAGGAATATCATCTCTTAAAAAATCAAAACTAACTAATTCTTCATTAATGTGTGTCATAGGTTTAATATTTGTTAGGTCAAACTTATCAAGTAATGCTAATTGTTTTTTAATTTCTTCGTGTTCTTGACTCATGAATTGAAAAAGTTCTTCTTTAGGTTCAAAAAGAAGATTACGTGCTAAGCTAATCATTTTTTCTTTTTCCATTATTTTCTCCTATCATTTTGGATAACTTATAAATTGTTGATCATTTAAATGATCTCATTTTTTGTCTAGATTTCTGATAGTAATGCTATATGCATGTAAAAAAACACGATGTGATTTTTTTGCTCCATATTTTGTATCCCCTAAAATTGGAAAGCCTAAATGTTCAAGTGTTGCTCTGATTTGATGCTTTTTGCCAGTCTTAATTTCTGCATATTTTTTGTTATTTTCAACAAAAAATCTTGTTACTGCTTTGACACCTTTTTTGTCTTCTGTTACTTTCATTTTTTGTTTTTCTATGTCCTTTACAAGTTTAACTGTTACCAGTTTATCTTCATTTATATCACTTACAAATTGATATATTTTTATAAAGTTTTCTTGTTTTTCTTTAAATTCAACCAGTGTTTGATAATTTTTAGCATAAATAACTAATCCGCTTGTGACTTTATCTAATCTTCCGATTGAATCTGGTACAAAACTGTCAGTTTTTTTAAATTTTAAATATGTTAAAACTTGATCATTTAATGAATTTTCTTCATTAACCATAGCTATTCCTGCTTTTTTATCAACAATTAAAATATCATCATCTTCATATATTTTTTTGAAAGTTATATTAGCTTTTTTATATGTTGATTCACTATCTTTTGTAGTATCTTCAATACCATAAACAGTAACAACATCATTTTCTTTGATTTTGTATTGTTTATCATTTATCCTAATATTATTGACTTTTATATCTTTTTTACGAAATACTTTTTCGATTTTAGAAATAGGCACATTATCTGCTCTTTTTACAATAAATTTAAATAATGTACGACCTTCGTCATTTGCTGTTGCTTTAAATTGTTTCATGTTCTTCCATTTCTTGTGATAGTTGTTCAACACCCGTATTTTCCATTTGTCTTTGACTGTTAAATAAATCAAATTCTTCTTCATTTAAATTACCTTCACTTGAATAATTATTAAATTCAGGAAAAGGAGGTAACTCTGCTAAACTTTTAATTTTGAAATAATCATAAAATTTATCTGTAATTCCATATAAAATAGGTTGTCCAGGAGTTTGTGCTACTCCAACTTCTTCAATTATTCCCTTAGTTAAAAGCGTAACTACAATATGATCACTAGCAACACCTCTTATGTTGTTTATCATTGATCTTGTAATTGGTTGTTTGTATGCTATTATTCCCGCAGTTTCAATTGCTGCTTGTGAAAGATTTTGTCTTCTTGCAACTGTTACTAATTCACTAATAACATCTTTTGCTTCATCTGTTGTTAAAAATTTAAATATATCATTAAATTCGTGAACTTTAATTCCTCTGTTTTGGTTATTAAATTCATCTGCAAATTTCTTTAATAGTGTTCTTGCTGAAGTAATTGAATCTAGTTTAAGTGATTCTTTTAATTGTTTACTACTTAATCCTTCATCACCTTGAACATATATTAATGCTTCAATTATTTTTGTGTAATTATTCATATTTTATACCTTTTGAAATTGTAATAATCTCTGATTCATTATTTGCTTCAATGACAACTTTTTGTTGTCTTGATAAATCAAGTAAAGCTAATAAACTAATCACAAAGTGACCCATACTTGGCACACTAAACACTTCTTCAAAACTTAAAATATTTTTATCTTTAAATAAATCAAGTATAACTTTTTTCATTTCTTCAGGACTAATATTTTTTGTTTGAAGAGAAATATTTTTTAAAGCTTCTGCATATGTTCTTTCAAACATTTTTCTTAAAATAATTGTTAATCTAGTAGAAGAAGAATGACCATCTAAAACGCTTTCATCTATTTTTTTTACAAAAGAAGTTAAATCGCTAGGAGCTTTTTGAAATAATTGTTTTCTTTGTTGTTCTTGTTCTCTTAATGTTGCTGATATTTCTTTAAATTTTTGATATTCAGCAATTTGACTTAAAAGTCTTACTTTTTCTTTTTTAATTTCCTCTTCTTCTTGAGGATTTTGTAAAATTATTCTCGCTTTTAAGTGAATTAAATTAGCTGCCATAACTAAATATTCACTAGCTAAATCAAAATCAATTTTGTTTAAATTTTCAATGATTTTTAAATATTGACTTGCAAGTTCAGATAAATCTATATCAAAAATATCAACATTTTTTTCTTTTATTAAAGTAACCAATAAATCAAGTGGGCCGTTAAAATTTTTTAAATTAAATGTAATTTCAGAATTTTGATTGGGCAATTCTTGCATATCCTAAAAGTCCTTATATTTGTTTGCTTTAGCTTCTAATTTTGCTTGTTTTTTAGCTCTTTTTTCAGCATAAGTTAATTTGTTTGAAACTTTTTTAGGTTCTAAAGATTTTTTAGAAACATAAACTTCTTGATTTTTGTATTTTGATTCAATTGTATTTTTTACAATATGTGCAATTTGATGTGTTTCTAAATTTTGTATTCTAAATGGATCAATTGGATCATGGAAAATTACTTCAACTGTTAATTTTTTAGATCTTTTTGGATTTAATGCTTGACCTGCATTATTAATTGTTACTGGTACAATAGAAACGAATTTAGATTTAGGTATTTTAAATGCTCCAGGTTTAAAATCTAAAAGTTTATCATTATGAGATCTTGTACCTTCAGGGAAAATAACACCTAATGATTTATTTTCTTTTATAAATGTTCCAAATGAATCTAAGGTTTTTAATCCTTCTCTTGGATTTTGTCTATTTAAATAAAATGTATCAATGAAATTTGAAGGTATTCTTGTTCTTCAATCATTTTCTAATTCTTGTTTTGCTAAAAAGTTAACAATTTTATTTTTAATTGACTTATCTTTGTTTTGTTTTTCTAGTGCTGCTAAAATGATTAATGGATCTAAATTAGATACGTGATTTGGATATAAAATCGCTGTTTGTGGTAATTTATCAAATCCTTTAATATCTAATTTAATATTTAAAGTTTTAACTAATTTCTTAGCTCTTTTTAATATATAATCATGTCTTTCTTGTGCACCATATAATGTTGGGTTACGACGATAAGTATTTGATCTTGAAACTATTCTAAAAAATCTTCATAATCAAAGTGGACTAAACAAAATCATTTTTAATTTTATATTCATTATTTCTCCTTAAATTTAATTGCCATTGCAATTACTAAATCACCTTCACTACTTGTTGAAATATCAAAATTCTTGAAGTGATATTTGTGATCTTTTTTTATATTTATGTTGGAAAAAGTATTAAATGTATTATCTGCTTTAAAAATTGCTTCTTTAATAGCTCATCTTGTAGCTAAATATTTACTTTTATTATTTATGGTTTGATATTCTTTAAATTCTTCACTAGATAAAATTCTCTTTGCAAATTCATCATTTTTGTTTAAAAATCTGCTAATTGAAGTGATATCTATTCCAACTTTATTCATAATATTTTAATTATAAATTATTTTTAATTTTTGAGGTTACTTTAATAAAATATTTATATTTTATTCTATTTTTTTACTTTTAATAATAAAGGAGTTAAAAATGCAAAAAAATCGTGGAATGTTACTTGAAAGTATAATCAATAAAACAAATGAAAGATACTATTTAAATCAAGTTGCTTTTTGTCAAAAAAAGGAACTAAATATAAAATTCAAAAGAGTTATAAATAAAGATGAAAAACTACAACTTAAAGACGCAAAAATCTTTTCAAAAAGTACAGTGGATTATTATGGAGTATATAAAGGAAAATTTATTGCTTTTGAAGCGAAAGAAACAGACTCGAAATCATTTTCACTAAACAACATAAAAAAACACCAACACAAATATCTTTTAGATATTACAAAATTTGGTGGAATTGGCTTTTATATTGTGTTTTTTAAACAATTTGATTGTTTTTTGTATATAAATTGTTTAGAAATTGACAAAATTTGAAAAAATAAAAAATCGCTTTCTTATGAAGAAGCGATAAAAATTTCCAAAAAAATAAATTTAATATTTCCTGGAGTTTTAGATTATATAAATTGTATTAATTAATTTTTTGTTTAACTACTTTTGAAAATTTAAATTTTGGTTCATATTTTGCTTGGACAGTTAATGGTTTTTGTGAAAATTTATTAATTGTTTCTTTTTGGTCTTTAAATTGAGTGGTGAATGTGCCAAAGCCACTAATTGAAATCTTTTCATGTTTTTTAAGACCTTCTAAAATAATTTCTTCAATAGCATCATAAATATTCACTACTTCTTGATAATTTAAATTCAACCTTTTTGAGGTTTCTTGTAATAGTTGTTTTTTATTCATGCTATTCGTCTTTTAAATCTCTTGTGATTAATTTATTTAGCATTTCATTTATATCATGATCGTTAAAAATTACTTGATATAAACTATTTGTAATAGGTAGTTCCATTACATTTGTTTTAATTAAATTATCATAAATTGCTTTAAGAGCTGTAAGACCTTCAACTGTTTTTTGAGTATTTAGTGCTTCTTTTCCTACTTCACCATATAATTTTCCAAAACTAAAATTACGAGAAAATTCACTAAATGCAGTAACAATTAAATCCCCTATACCCGTTAATCCAAATAAAGTTTCTAATTTACCGCCGTTATATAATGCGTATTTTTTCATTTCCACAAGTCCTCTTGTAATAAGGGCTGCTCTTGTGTTAATTCCATAGTTTTTTGCATATAAAATTCCACTAGCAATTGCTAAAACATTTTTAAAAATACTTCCAATTTCAGCACCAATTACATCAGTTTGAGTATAAACTCTAAAATAATTATTTGAAAATAGTTTTTGAACTTTTTTTGCTATTTCTAAATTTTCATCCACAGCATCAACAACAGTAATTGAATCTTTAACAATTTCTTCGGCATGACTAGGTCCAATTAGCGAAACGACACCTAAAACGTCTTCATTATCTTTTGTTAAATTTTTAAATTGTGTGTGTAATGGAGTTATTGTTTGAGGATAAAAACCCTTTGCAACATTAATAAGTGTGACTTTTGAACTAAGATTTTCCATAGTTTTTTTAAACACATTATCCATAAATTTTGAAGGTACTGCAAAGACAACATAATTTGTATTTTTTAGAGCTTCATGTAAATTATTTGTGGTTTTAAAGCAAGGTAAATATGTTGTTTCTGGGAAGTATTTTGTGTTTTTTCCTGTTGTTAATTCAGCTAATTCTTGAGAATCTATTCCATAAATAATTACGTTGTGTCCGTTATTAAATAAGACTTTTGCAAGAGCAGTTCCCATTGAACCTGAACCAATAATTGTAATATTTTCACTAGTATTTTGTTTCATTTTTATTCCTTAATAATAAATTTATAGGTGTTCCTTCAAAATTAAAATATGTTCTAATTTGATTTTCTATGTATCTTAAGTAACTAAAATGCGCATATTCTCGATTATTTACATACATTACAAATGTAGGTATCTTAGCTTCGACTTGCTGAATAAATGAAATACTTAATCTTTTACCTTTAAAAGAAGGAGCGGGTTTTAACATCTGAATATCAACTAAAAAACTATTTAATTTATTTGTTGGTATTTTTCTTGAAATATTTTCTTTAACTTCAACAATTTTTTGTTTTAGTTTCTCTAATCTTTGTGTAGTTTTTGCACTTATAAACACAATTGGAGCTCAATCAACAAATTTAAATTTTTCATATAAATTCTTTTTAAATTGCACCATTGTATTAGTATCTTTTTCAATTAAATCTCATTTATTAACAACAATAATTAATGGTTTTCTTTGTTCATATGCAAAACCTGTGATTCTTAAATGAAAATGGTGAATATCTTCAGTTGCATCTAACATCAAAATAGCTAAATCACTATCTTCTAAGCTTTGCATTGCACGCATAAGAGCATAATGTTCAACACTTTCTACTAATTTAGATTTTCTTTTGATACCTGCTGTATCTATTATTTCAAATTGTTCATCATTTATATTAATTAATTCACTAATACTATCGCGAGTTGTTCCGCTCACATCTGAAACTATTGAACGATATTTACCACTTAGAGCATTTAGAAGTGAACTTTTTCCTACATTTGGTTTTCCAATAATAGAAAGTTTAAAAGTATTTGAATCATTATTATTAGAATTATCAATTAAGGAAGTGACTTTATCAAGCATTTCTCCAATTCCTTCACCATGAATACTACTAATAGGGAATATATCATCAAAACCTAAACTATAGAAAATAGGATCAAATTCACCTCTTTGTCCTTCTAATTTATTTAAAGCAACGATAATTTTTTTTGAACTTTTTCTAAGTAAATCAGCAACATAATAATCTTCTTTAGTCAAATCATGAGTAGCATCTAAAATAAAAATAATAATATTTGCTTCTTCGATTGCAATTTGTGCCTGAACAGTTATTTGTGATTGCATATTATCATCATCACTAACGGTAATTCCACCAGTATCTACTATTCTAAATGTTGTTCCAGTTCAGTATGCTTCATCATAAATTCTATCTCTAGTAACTCCGGGAGCATCATCAACAATTGATTTTCGTTTATTAATTAATTTATTAAATAAGGTTGATTTTCCTACATTTGGTTTTCCTACTATTGCGACAAGATCTTTCATTATTTAACCTCATTTATTTTATTAATTGCGAGTTCATATATTTTTTCATATACTTCCAAAATACTCATGTTTGTTGAATCAATTTCAATTGAACCTTCTGAAACTTTTAATGGATCTTCTTTTCGTGTAGAATCTTGATAATCTCTTGCTTTTATTTGTGCTAAAACTTCTTCATAATTTGATAAATGACCAAGTTCTAAATTTTGTAACATTCTACGCTGTGCTCTAATTTCCGCTTTTGCTCATAAAAATATTTTAAGTTCAGCATTTGGCAAAATTCGATAGGTTGCATCACGCCCATCAATAATTACACCTTTAAACGACTCAGAATATCATTGTAAAAATTTTACTATTTTTTCTCTTACACTAGGAAATACTGCAATATTGCTAGCCACCGTTGAAACTTCATCATCCCGTAAATTTATCGTAACATTTCTTTCTTTGTAGAATCAATTTTCTGATGAATCAACTCTAACATCTTCAAAATTTCATAATGAAACGATTTTTTCAGCATCATTAACATCAATATTATTCTCAATTGCAAGCAATGCCGATAATCGATACAATGATCCACTACTTATAAAAAAGAATCCCAATTGTTTTGCAAGCAATTTAGCTACTGAACTTTTTCCAACTCCCGACGGCCCATCTATTGCTATATTAATTCGTTTATTCATCATTTTTCATCCCTCTTTTTATGTTTTCTAATTCTTGTTTTAAATCATTTTGAATCACTAAAATTTCATTATCTAAAATCAATTTTTTAACCCTATTTATAAGTTCTTTTTTGTTTAGTGGATCATTAACAATTTTATTAATTTGAGTTTCAATCTCCTTAATTTTTTCAATTGAAGAAGCTATTTTAATGTCATCTGAAAAATTTCACTCTTGATTTAAACTATGATTATTTGGAAAAAAATTTAAATTTAATTCATTATTTAATTCTTCTAACATTTTTTCATAATCAGGAATGTTATTTACAATTTGTTGAACCTTCTTATTAAAATTTTTATTTTCTTTTTTTATTGCATTTTGAATAGAAGATGTTGAACTTAATTCATCTCTATATTCCTGTCAATATTTTTTCCTGCTAATCATAATATCTTATTATAAGATATTTTGTATAAAATAAAAACAGAAATACTCTGTTTTTAAGATTAACCTTTAATCACATCATCTACTCATTTTGAGTATTGTTTATCTTTATTGTTTTCTAAAGCTTCTAAAATAGAATGCTTTTCTTGTTTAGAAAGTTTAGGTATATACGTCTTAACAATAACTATCATTTTACCAATCATATTACGGTTTAGATACTTAATGCCTGCATCTTTGATTATCAATTTGTCACCGTCTTTTGTGTCTGAGTGAATTTTTAGTGGTTTTTTTCCATACGGTGTTGGAATTTCAATTGTTTCTTCTGCAATAACTGATTTAATAGAAACTGGAACTTCCATAATAATATCGTTTTCAACTCTTCTGTAAAATGGGTGTTTTTTAACATTTATAACTAAATGTAAATCACCTTTTGGTCCATTATTTTTAGAAGGTGCACCATATCCTGAAATAACGATGGTTTGTCCGCTAAAAATTCCCGCTGGAATGTTAATTTCTTTTGTTTCATATTCTTTTGTAATTCTTTGTCCTTTACAAACAGAACATACTTTTTTAACCATTTTACCTGAACCTGAACATTTATCACATGTAGTAACTGTTTGAAAAAATCCTAACATAGAAGCACTTACTTGTCCTGAACCAGAACATTTATCACAAGTTACAAGATCCTCAGGAGTATCCGCTCCAGTCCCTTTACATTTGTAACATGTTTCAATTTTTGGTAATTTTACATCAATTTTTTTACCATAAACACTATCTAAAAATTCAATGGTAATTTGATTTTCAATATCACTTCCTTTTTGTGGTCCTGCATTTCTTGAAGAACCAAAAATATCACCAAAGTCAAATGATTCACCAAAACTTTTACCAAACCCACCAAAGAAGCTTCTAAATATATCAGAAGCATCACCAAATCCTCCTGCACCACCTTGTTCAAATGCTGCATGACCAAATTTATCATATTTAGCTCTTTTATCTACATCACTTAAAACTTCATAAGCTTCAGAAACTTCTTTAAATTTTTCTTCTGCATCAGCTTCTTTGTTTCGATCTGGGTGATACTTCATAGCTAATTTACGATAAGCACTTTTTATATCTTTTTCAGTTGCATTTTTAGAAATACCTAAAATTTCATAATAATCTCGTTTTTTACTCATAGTCTTAATTTTAGCACAAAAATGTTTAGAGTGCTAAAAATTATCTTATTACAATAATTCTTTTTTTATTATTAATATCTTTAATAATTTCTTGATCTGGATAATATTTTTCAAAATATTGAGCAACAAAATCATCAATTTCAAAAATTAAAATTCCGTTAGGTTTTAAGAATTTTTTATAATCTTTTAAAATTTTTATGTAGTCTTTTAAACCATTATTTTTGGCATATAAGGCATAAGAAGGATCAAACTTTGGTCTGTCTTGTTTTTTTAGTTTTGATTTATCTAAATATGGAGGATTTGCAACAATTAAATCATATTTTTTATACACATTAGAAAATCAATTACTTTTAAAAATTTCTACATCTAAATTATTAAATTCAGCATTTTTTTTAGCCATTTTTAGTGCTTTTTTGTTTTTATCGATTAAAGTTACCTTACAATTGATATTTTTTTTGATTGCTAAACCAATAAAACCTGTACCAGTTCCCAAATCTAAAACTTCTGAATCTTTATTTAAAAATTCATAACATTTTAAAATAACTTCTTCTGTTTCATATCTGGGAATTAAAGTAGATTTATTCAAAAAAACACGGATAGATTGCATTTCACAATATCCGATAATTCTTTGTACTGGAAAATCTTTTTTTAGTAATTTTAATTCACGTTTTGAAATTTCAAGAGGTAAGTTATATCTTAATTTTTCTCTTAATAAAATTTCCTTATTGATCATTTGCTTGCTTTTCACCAATCATTTTAATTTTTTGAGCTTTTTCTTCACTTAATAAAGCATCGATAATTAAATCTAATTTACCATCGGCAACACTTTTTAAAGAAGCATTGAATGAAATTCTATGATCAGTAACACGGTCTTGTGGATAATTATATGTTCTTATTTTTTCACTTCTATCACCGCTACCAGTTAATTTTCGCAATGCACTTTCTTCAGCTTCTCTTTTTGATACTTCTAATTGATAAATTTTTGCTTTTAATAAATTCATTGCTTGTTGACGGTTAGCTATTTGTGAACGTTCATCTTGCGAAGTTACAATAATTCCGGTTGGAATATGGGTGATTCTTACAGCACTATCTGTGGTATTAACACTTTGACCACCAGCCCCCGAAGATCTAAATGTATCGATTTTTAAATCTTGAGTTCTAATTTCTACTTCAACATCGTCATCAACAGCTGGTAAAACAGTTACTGTAACTGTTGAGGTATGGACTCTACCTTGGGTTTCTGTAGCGGGTATTCTTTGTACTCTGTGTACTCCACGTTCAAATTTTAGTTTAGAAAAAACTTTTTCTCCGCTCACACTAAAAACTAATTGACTAAACCCACCAGCAGCTCCAAAAGTTGAATCAATTACTTTTATTTTCATATTTTCAGAATCACAATATTTTTGATAAATTTTAAATAAATCACCAGCAAAAATATTAGCTTCATCTCCACCAGCAGCTCCTCTTATTTCCATGATTACATCACGTTCATCATTTTCGTCTTTTGGAAGTAAAAGGATTTTTAATTCTTCTTCTAATTCTGTCATTTTTTCTTGTGTTTCATCAATTTCTATTTTTGCTAATTCTAACAATTCATGGTCTTTTTCAACTTTTAAAACTTCTTTTGCTTGAGTATAACTCATTTCTAATTCTAAATAATTTGAAAATTGTTTATAAATATCTTTAATTGAATTTTGTTGTTTTAGCAATGAATTATATTTTTTTATATCCTCATATATTTCTGGTTTCTGTAATGAGTTTTGAATATCTTCATATTTAGATTTAATAGCTATTAAGCTTTGATACATTGTTTTTTCCATAATTTTATTATTATATAATAATTTACTAAATTTACAAAAGGAAAATAATGAAAATTTTAAAATAATTTTACACAAATTAAAAAATAATTGCACAAAACATTGAAAAATACTGACAATTTTACTGAAAAAAATTAAAAACTATGAATTTTTGATAAATTCATAGTTTAATTAATTTGTGTTATTTTTTTAAGTTTTCATCATATAAATTAAAAAAATAATTTTTATAAATAATTTGATTTTCTGATTTTCATGCGAATTTTAATTGAAGTTGATTTTTTTTAGGTTGAAAATAACCAACATCAATTTTTCCATAATTTACAGCCACTTTTTTTATAATATCCTGAATAATATATGCCACCATATCCTGGTCAATGATAGGCTCAGAATTAATAATTTTTATTTTAGAATAATAATCAGTAAAATTTACTGAAGGAAAAATATTTTCGGATGTGAGATTTATTTCTTGTTTGTTTTTTGTGTTATTTATTGAATTTGTGTTTTCTTCTTCATTTGTTGTGTTTGTGGAATTATTAATATGTGTTATATTAGAAATTTGTATGTTTTTTCTCATGTAAATTACACTTAAGGTGATTATACCAGTTAATGATAATACAACAATAATCAAAAAAAATATTTTCTTATATGATTTCGTTATCTTCTTCAATTTTATTAAGAGATTCTCGTGAAAGTGCAATTAATTGATCTAAACTATATTGATTTTCAATAATGTTTAAAATTGCAATATTATCGAACGTCATTCAATTTAACCTATTTTTTATATTGGTATCCTCTAAGATTTGTAATTTAATATTGCCATCTTGTTGATTTAAAAGAGGATGTTTTATACTATGTATTTTAGATAAAACTATGTTTTTATACTTATTATTTATTGAAATTATTAATATAGGGCTAAACATACCCTTAAAATTGTAAGGCATAATATAACCATCTTTAGAATATAAGCTAAATCCTTGAACTGTTTTATTTAAATTAAAATCGAAATAAGTGTGAGTATTTAATGTCAACTTTCCAATAATATCATAGCCTTGAAATTTAGTAGCAGTTGCTTCTAAGTTAAAATTGCAATCGACTGCATCATTTATGTCTGGAAGAGCCATTACTTTTGCTTTTATATTCGATAAATTTGCTACTGGAATTTTTGATATATTATTATTTTTATCAACTATATTAGCAGCAAGATAATAAATATTTTTTAAATGTTTATAGGGATTGGGTTTTTCATTTATTAAAATTAATCTTGCATACTTAATGTTTTTTATAATTTTTTCATCATTTACACGTTCATAATTTCCGCTATATAATTCAAATTCTAATTCCAAAGGAATATCAAAAGCCTGATGAAAATTATTTATATTAAATGTTTTTATTATATCACTATGTCTAATTTCAATATGACTATGTAAATATTCATTCATTTTATTATTATTTATCTTATATACAGTAATTGCTACGTGGTTAATTTCTTCAAAATCAAATTTTGGAATTTTATTTATTCCTGTTATTAGTGAAAAATTAATTTCATTATTAAACACACGAGAAATAGGTAAAGGTTTATTGTTTATAAATATGCCAATAACCAATTTTTGGTTTGTTGTGTGTTTGTAATTTATTTCTAAAACAGAAGTGTCATTATGAATATGTCTTTTTATTTTTAATTTCAATAAATTATTGGGATTTAAAGAATCATCTAAAATTTTTGTTTCAGTTTTTAAATAAAGATTTTCACGATAATTTTTAATGATTTCTTGCTGATTTAAATTATATGTGTAATTAATCATTTAAAAAAATACACAAACTATCTAATACACTGTGTAAATATTTATAATATGTCGTTTTTGAAAAATATTCTTCATATCATTTTTTATTTGGATTAACATTTCATATTTCATTAAAAAATATTAGTCTTTCTTCGAAAGTTAAGCCTTCGTTAAAATAATCCATGATAGGAAGATATGTTTTAAATTTACTTTCTTCTTTTGAGTCTTGACTTTTTAATTTGTTATTTGTTATTTCTTGGTGAAATAGTTTTTTGGATAATGCACATTGTTGTCTATATATCATTATCCTAGAATATAAAGTCTGTGTTAGACTATCTATAAGTCTATTTTCCGATATTTTCATATTACCTCTAACGTAAAATAGTCAATTGGGATTATATCTAATCCCCGCTTTTATTATAAAAATAAAAAATGATTTTTTTGTTTATTTAGATACAAAAATAGGAAAAAACTAGGAAAAAAAGTCAAATTAAGATAAAAATGATTAATTTTTTTATAAAAGATAATAAAAAAACCCCATCTGGGGTCGATCAGCTTGATATGGTGGCTCCGGCAGGAATCGAACCAGCGACACACGGAGCTTCAGTCCGTTGCTCTACCAA
This sequence comes from Mycoplasma zalophi, assembly GCF_018914005.1. NCBI lineage: Bacteria > Bacillati > Mycoplasmatota > Mollicutes > Mycoplasmatales > Mycoplasmataceae > Mycoplasma > Mycoplasma zalophi. The sequence goes on along the minus strand of NZ_JAHMHI010000001.1, from coordinate 20,945 downwards.
CTGAGCTACAGAGCCATGGCGGTCCAGACGGGAATTGAACCCGCGATCTTCTCCGTGACAGGGAGACGTATTAAACCACTTTACCACTGGACCATTTGGTTGCGGAGACAGGACTTGAACCTGTGACCTTTGGGTTATGAGCCCAACGAGCTGCCGACTGCTCCACTCCGCTATGTTAGGTATTTATAAAGTAGTGGTATAACTTTATAAATATATGGCGGGCAATGAGGGATTTGAACCCCCGCGGGCCGTGAAGCCCCTGGCAGTTTTCAAGACTGCTCCCTTCAGCCTCTTGGGTAATTGCCCATGGTGGACCCAACAGGACTCGAACCTGTGACCGACCGGTTATGAGCCGGTTGCTCTAACCAACTGAGCTATAGGTCCTAATCTATTCTAATTGGTGGCTCCGAAGAGAGTCGAACTCTTGACCTTCCGGGTATGAACCGGACGCTCTAACCAACTGAGCTACAGAGCCATGGTGGAGAGGATGGGACTCGAACCCACTACCTCCTGCGTGCAAGGCAGGCGCTCTGGCCAGGTGAGCTACCCCCCCATAAATGGTGAAGAAGACAGGATTCGAACCTGCGACCGCTTGAGCCCAAGTCAAGTGCTCTACCAAGCTGAGCTACTTCTCCACTTCTCATTTATTTAAGTTGCTTTATAATTATACACAATTTTTTTAAGTTTTGCAAAAAAAATTAATTTTCGTTATCTCATGTAAATTCATAGTTTTCTATACGAACTGTATCACCCGCTACAATTCCTTTTTTTAACAATTCTTCTCATACTCCTAAGTGTTTTAATTTATTATTAAAACGCATTAAGTTATCATAACTTATTAAAGGAATACGATTATATAATTCTTTAATCTTTTTACCTTTTATTTCATAAGTATCAAAAGAAACCCTAATAATTTCAAAGTCATCTTCCTCTAGTGTAATTGTAACTTCATTTTTGCTTACTTCATTTATTAAAATATTTTCAGCTTCTTTTAAAGTTTCATAAATTTCTTTTTTAATTGAATTTATTGTATTTTCTGAAGTTTCTAAACTATGATCAATTAATTTTATATTAGGATATTTTTCTTTAAATAATTGTTTATGGTCATTAAATGCTTTTAAATCAGATTTATTAGCAATTATTACTTGAGGTCTGTTTTCAAGTTTTATATTATATTTAATTAATTCATTATTAATATCTTCGAAGTCTTGAATAGGATTTTTTTCTTCAGAACCAAAATCAATCACGTGACATAATATTTTACATCTTTCAATGTGTTTTAAAAATTGAATCCCCAATCCTTTTCCTTCACTTGCTCCATTAATTAAACCCGGTAAGTCAGTTATTACAAAACTATCATCATAATATTTAACAAGACCTAATTGTGGAACTAGTGTTGTAAATTCATATTCAGCAATTTTAGGTTTAGCATTTGAAATTTGTGATAATAGTGTGCTTTTACCTGCACTCGGTTTTCCAATTAAACCTACATCTGCTAAAACTTTTAAACTTAATTTAATATCTAGATTTTCACCCAATTCACCATTTTCAGATAATCTAGGTGCGGTATTACGAGAAGTTTTGAATTTAACATTCCCTCTACCACCTCTACCACCTTTAGCAATTAAATATGGTTTTGAATCAATTATATCGGCGATTAAATTATCATAGTTATATACTAACGTTCCTAAGGGAACTTTTATGTAAGTATCTTGACCATTTGCACCGTAAGCATTTTTTCTTTTACCGTTTTCGCCATCTTGTGCTGTAATTTTATTTTTGTAATGAAAATTTAAAAGTGTATTTATTCCGCTATCTCCAACAAAATAAATGTCACCACCTTTTCCGCCATCTCCACCATCTGGTCCACCACGGTCAACATGTGCTTCACGCCTAAAACTAATAAGGCCATTGCCACCATTTCCTGCTTTTACTGTTATTTTTACTTCGTCTATAAATTTCATATGAAAATTTTACCATTTTTAATGGCTTTTTTGTTGTTATTTTTGTAAAATAAAAAGTGCTTTGAGCACTTTAATTATTTTCTTCAGGGCGACTTAAAACTTTAGCTCCAGTTTCAGTTACTAAAACTGTATCTTCAATTCTTGCTCCACCTAAACCAGGGATATAGATTCCAGGTTCAACAGTTATTACCATACCTGGTTCTAAAACTGTTGATTTTACAGAATTTACATATGGTAATTCATGAACATTAATCCCCACTCCATGCCCAGTTGAGTGAGTGAAATATTCACCATATCCTTTTTCAACGATGTAGTCGCGACAAATTTTATCAATTTCTGTAGTTGTGATTCCTGGTTTAACAGCTTCACGTCCTAAACGTTGGGCTTCTTTTACAATTTCTAAAATATCTACTAATTTTTTATCTTTTGGTGTTCCAAAGAAAAATGTTCTAGTAATATCACTTGCTCATCCCAAATACTGAGCACCAAAGTCAATTTTTACAATATCTCCATCGGCTAATTGAGTATTTGTGGGGTGGTGATGAGGTTCAGCTGCATTAGTTCCAAAAGCTACAATTGAATCAAAAGATTCTTTTTCTGCACCAAAAAGTCTCATTAAATACCCTAATTTATGACTAACTTCTTTTTCAGTCATACCAACTTTTAAGTATTTTTTAACTTCATTAAATGCATCTAAAGAAATTTTACATGCTTCTTCAATAATTGAAGCTTCACGTAAATCTTTTTTAATACGAAATTGTTGACCTAGAACAGAAATAAATTCTGCTTCTGGTAATATTTTTTTAAAATTTTCTAAAGTTTCAACTTTTAAATAATCTTTTTCTATTCCTACTTTTTTGTAATTTTTTTCTTTTAAAAATTCACTAAGTGAGTTAGCTTTTAATAATTTAACTTCAACATTTTTAGCATTTTTTGTTACGTATTCAATGTATCTTCCATCAACAAATATATAAGCTGTTTCTTTTTCAATTACTAAATATCCATCAGTTGTTGAAACTTCAGCCATTCATAATCTTGTTTCTGGGGCTTCTGAAATAATTACATCAACATTATATTCATCAAAAGACTTTAATAATTCTTGTTTTAACATTTTATTTCCTTATTATTTTTTTTCTTTGTGATTTGTATGGTCATTACATTTATGGCAATATTTTTTAGTTTCCATTTTTTCAGGGTGTAATTTTTTATTTTTCTTTGTAATGTAATTTTCCATTTTACATTGTTCACATCTTAAAATTAATCCTTCTCTTGGCATATTTCCTCCTATTAATTTTTTTAGTAAATATCTTTTATATTATAAATTAAAAAAAATATTTTCAATTGATTTTATTGTTTTAATAACATAGCAATTTCAATATCATAAATTGAACCTTGTTCAGGGATAGGTGTTTCTAAAATAATGGGAACATTATCAAAATCATTATCAAATACAAATTTTTGTAATGTTTTTAATCCTATATAACCTTGATCAATATTTGCATGTCTGTCTTTGTGTGAATTTAAATCATTTAATGAGTCATTTAAATGAATAACTTTTATGTACTTTAATAAATCAAAATCTCTTAATTGTTGTTTAAAATCATCGTATTTTTTTATGTCATAACCCGCATCTCAAATGTGACATGTATCAAGACACATTTGTACTCTATCGCTATTTAAAGTTTCTAAAACATACTTCATATCTTTAAAATTAGTAAAAACTTCAGTACCTTTTCCACTCATTGTTTCAAGACAAATTACAACATCTTTTGTTAAAGAAATTATTTGTTTTAAAGAATTTATTAAAGTTTCTAAACTTTCTTGTAAAGAAAATTTTGTGTATGCTCCTGGGTGTAAAACTAAGTATTTTGCTCCGATATAGTTCATTCTGTTAATTTCTTCAATTAAAAAATTAATAGCAAATAAAGATTTTTCAGGATTTGATGGATTTACTATGTATGGAGCGTGAACTACGATATCTTCAGATTTTATTACATCATGATATTTTTTAGTATATTCAGACAAATTATATAATTCTTTTGCAACTCTTTTTGATGTTTGCGGTGCACCTAAATAAATCATCATGCAATTTGCATTGTTTTTTATAGATTCTTCAACTGCAGAAACTAAATAATTAGGTGATTTAAATGAAATATGACTTCCTAATTTAATCATAAATACTCCTTAAATATTATAAAATTTGTCTTCTTCAAAAATACTAAAAATTTGACTTGGATCAAGATATTTTTTTAGTAAATCAACCATTATATAAATAAACCCTTTTTCTAAATTGTGAGAAACATTAATAATATTTATATTCATTTCATCATAATTTATAAAATCACTTCATTTTGCATCACTTGTGATTATTAAATCTGTTTCATCTTTAAATTTATTTATATCTCCCACAAAACCAGAACCTGGAAATAGCATAAAACTGTTTATTTTTGTTTCTAGAACTTTTTGTTTAATATTTGTTTGTATGTTTTTTACACTAGCTCTATTTTTTAATAATTTTATAAGTTCTAAGGGTGTTTTATCTCAGTTTATTTTCAATGCAAATTCACTATTTACTTGCCTAAAACTGTTATCATCTAAATTAAGAAGTTTTAATATTCCTTTCACTGTTAAAAAATCACTTTTATCAAAAGCAGTATGAAAACTATAAGTATTAATTTTATGTGCTTTTAATGTTTTATATAGATTTTTTTTATAAGGATATATTTCAAAATCTTTTGCTTTTTCATAAAAAATGAATGGATGGTGAGAAATTATTAAGTTACAATCATTTTTAATTGCTTCTTGAATAACTTTTGAAGTTACATCATGGCAAACTAAAACATTTTTTAAATTCTTTTTTCCCGCTAGCGGGATAGAAAATCCAATAGGATCTCAAGGTTCTTTGAGATTTAAATTAATATCTTTTGATAAATTATCGATTAAGTGTTTTGTTCTCATTTTAACTTGTAAAGAAATCTTTTAGTTTTTTACGTTTTTGAGGATGTTTTAGTTTTCTTAAAATTTTTGTTTCAATTTGTCTTACTCTTTCTTTTGAAATTCCTTTTTCACGAGCAAGCTCATCTAAAGTATATGCTCTATATGGTATACCGTTTTCATCTTTTCCAACACCAAAACGTTTTCTTATTAGGACTCTATCTTCTTCATCTAAATAATTTTCAAGCATATCATCAATAATTACAGATAGTTCTTCTTGTGAAGAAAAATCAACTGGATTAATTACACTTTCATCTTTTACAAAATCACTGAAATTTGAATTTTCTTCTTTTCCTATTGATTTATCTAAAGAAATGGGGTCGATATTTATTTTTCTTATATATCTTACTTTTTCAGCATCCATATCACCACCATAACGCATAGCAATTTCTTCGTCTGTTGGTGTGTTTCCATTTTCTTGTTGTAATTCACGTTCAATTTTAATGATTTTGTTAATTGTTTCCACCATGTGTACTGGAACTCTTATTGTTCTTGCTTGATCTGCTACCGCACGAGTAATAGCTTGACGAATTCATCATGTAGCATATGTTGAAAATTTAAATCCTTTATGATAATCATATTTATCAACCGCTTTTAAAATTCCCGCATTACCTTCACTAATTAAGTCAATAAAACTTAATCCTCTATTTTTATAACGTTTAGCGTTATTAATTACTAAACGCAAATTACGGTTAATTAAAGTGCTACGCGCTTTTTTATATTTTCTATCATTTCCTTCTTCAAGAGCTTTTTCCATTTTGATAGCTAAATCTTTTTCTTCTTTTGGTGTTAGTAATTTTCCATATTTACCAATTCAGCGCATGTATCATTTAACAATATCATTTGTTTCAGAAAGATTATTAGAAAGTGAATCATCTTCAATTGAGTCTTTATCATAATAATCATCATCTTCGTCATAATCTTTTAGTAGGTTAACAACATCTTCATCATCTTCGTCATAATCATCGCCTGGTTCTTCAAATTCAACATATTTTTCAGTATCATCATAAAAATCTGCGTCTAATGAATCATCGTCATCATCTTTTTTTACTGTTGAATCATCATGAAATTCATCAATATTAAGTTCTGAATCATCCTCTAAGTCTTCGGAATCTTCAAATTCAGAAGGTTCTTCATCATCTAAATCATCACTATTTTCTAGTTCTAATTTATTTTTTATAGGATCTTTACGGAATGCATCTTCTAAATCGCTTTCTGTAATTTCTTCTTCATCGTCTTCTAAAAGATTATCTTCTAATAAGTTTTCTTGAATTAAAAGATCAAAAATCTCCACACTCTCATCAGCATCTAAAAATAATTTATTATCATCTAAAAATTTATAGATATCTTCATGTGTTAAGGTTTTTTTAGTTTTATCAGTTTTTTGTTTTTGTGCTAATAATTTTTTAAATGCTTTTATTAAATCTTTAACTGATTTTTGTTCATCTTCTTTTATTGTGCTCATTTTTGCTCCTTTTTATTCTTGTGTTTTTTCTATTATTTTTATAAGTCTGTCAAATGATAATTGTTCATCATCAGCTTGGTTAATTTTTATATTTTCCTCGTTATTTTCATCTAAATTACTATAAAAATTTTTAAATTTAAACAAATTGTTTTGTAAATCGTTTTCGTCTATTATTTCATTGGGATCTAATAATCTAATAAAAATTTTTAAATCATTAGTAAATTTATCTGAATTAGTTTTGGCTTGCTTTATTGTTGTTATTCGTGATTTTTTATTTATTTTAGTATCATCGAAATTTAAAATCATTTTCTTTCATTTGCTATTTGAATTTCGAATAACTTCACGCATATTGTATCAATAAGTAATGTTTTTTAATATTTGGATCGCAACATGATTTGCTAGTTTGTAAAAATCTGATCGTGGTGTATCTTTTGTTACTATAACACGATTAAATTTTTTTGTATGTTGAGCATATGCGCTGTTTTTATATGTATTATTTTCAAATATATTATTTCGGTAATTTTTCATTGAAAATGATTGAAGATTTTTAAAATAATCACTGTCTAATTTATTTTGTAAAATAGCTTTTTGTTTTAAAATTTCTTGATCATACTGACTTAAAATTTTTCAAAATTCATTAAATTCTCTTAGCAACAATTGTTTTTGTTCTAATGATTGATCATAATTGGGGTTTTCAAAAATCAAATTGTAAATATAATCTAAATAACCAATCTTTTTTGTTGCTGTTTCTTTCAATGTTGAACCATCTGATGATAAAAAATAAATCTCATCTGGGTCATTTTTTGTGTTATTCTGAATTATTTTTACATTTAATTCGTATTTTTTTAAATTGTTTAATATTATTTTCAAATTTTTTATTGTTGCATTTGTTCCAGGTAAATCACCATCAAAAAATAAATTTATTGTACATTTTTTTAATAATGATAAATGGTTTTCAGTTAATGTTGTTCCCATGACTGCCAAAGCATTATTAATGCCAATGCGATAAAGTGCAACAACATCAAATTGTCCTTCAACTAAATAAATTTCTCTATTAATTGCGATACTTTCTTTTACATTATTTCAGTTAAAGAACAATGAATTTTTTTTAAATATTTCGTTTTCAGAAGTATTTAAATATTTTACATCATCTCCATCAACTGTTCTTGCGCTAAAACCAACACAATTTAATTTTGAATCGTAAATAGGAAAAATTAATCTATTGTTAAAAAAATTGATATCTTTATTGTTTGAACTTGAAATAGAAATTTTTGATAAAACCGCTTCATCAAAACCTTTGTCTTGTAAATATTGAAAAGAATTTATCTCATTTGAACTAAACCCTAATTTAAAGTGATTTTGTATTTCAGCGGTAATTTTTCTTTTCAAAATGACATTTTGTAAATCATTATTTTGATTTTTGAATTTGTGAAATTCATATTGAAACAAATTGTTTGCGGCTTCTGTTGCTTCAAAAAGTTCTGTTTGTTCTTGTGTTGTGTTAGGGGAAAATCTATTTAACTTAGAAATATCAAAATTAATTTTAGTAGCAATTTTCTTTAAAGCTTCAATAGGTGTTAGATTTAATCTATATTCTAGAAACTTAATTGCATTACCTGTTTTATGACAACCAAAACAGGTAAATATCTGCTTTTCAGGACTAACAATGAATGAAGAAGTCTTTTCATTGTGAAACGGGCAATTTGTTTTATAATTTTTTCCCGATTTAGTTAAATTACAATATTCAGAGATAATATCAACTATATTTACTTGATTTAATACACTTTTTCAAATATTTTGATTATTATCTGTCATTGTAACTTTCTAAATATTTTTCAATGTCATCTATACTAATTCTTTCTTGTTGCATTGTATCTCTATGTCTAATTGTTACTTTGTTATCTTCTAGTGAATCATAGTCAAATGTAATTGAAAAATATGTTCCAATTGCATCTTGTCTTCTGTAACGTTTTCCAATAGAACCTGATTCTTCATATGAAACACGAATACCTTTTGATTTTAAATTTTTAAATATTTTTTTACTTTCATCTGTAAGTTTTTTAACAAGCGGCATAACACACACTTGGTAAGGACTTACTTTATATTTTGTTCTTAAAACTGTTCTTGATTCATTATTTTCTAATGTTTCTACTTCATAAGCATCAACTAAAATAGCAAATAATAAGCGATCAAGACCCATTGAAGGTTCAATTACATAAGGAATAACTTTTTCACCTTCATCAGTTAAATAATATAAATTTTCATTTGAGAATTTAATATGTTGGCTTAAATCGTAATTACCACGATTTGCAATCCCCATTAATTCTCCTCATCCAAATGGGAATAAAAATTCAATATCACTTGTACCTTTTGAGTAGTGACTCAATTCTTCTTTTTCATGAGCTCTAATTCTTATTGAATCTTGTTTTAGACCATTTTTTAAACAAAAGTCATAACATTTTTGAATGTAATAGTTATAAAAATGTTCATCTTGATTTTCATAACAGAAAAATTCTAATTCCATTTGTTCAAATTCTCTTGTTCTAAAAATAAAATCTCTTGGAGTTATTTCATTACGAAAACTTTTTCCTATTTGTCCTATTCCAAAAGGTAATTTAGGTCTCATAGTTCTTAAAACATTTTTAAAGTTAACAAAAATACCTTGTGCAGTTTCTGGCCTTAAAAATGTTGTACTTGCAGTATTATCTATTGCTCCTGCTTGTGTTTTGAACATTAAATTAAACGGTCTAATTTCTGTTCAGTCGCATTTAACTCCATCATATTCTAAAACTTCATTTTTAATTTTTTGTTCCATTTCATCATGAGTCATTTTTTCAACATCTAAATCTTTGAAAAGATCTTTTAAAATATGATCTGCACGATATCTTTTTTGATTAACTTTATTTTCAATTAAAAAATCACTAAAATTTTCTAAATGTCCGCTAGCTTTTCAAACCATTGGATTCATAATAATTTTTGAATCAATTTGATAGTTGTTTTCTTCTTCGAAAATAAAACTTTGAATTCATTGATTTTTTAACGCGTTTAACATATTTGTAGCAAGTGGACCATAATCTCATGTATTAATTACTCCACCGTAAATTTCAGAATCTTGGTAAACAAATCCTGACACCTTTAAATGATTGATTATTTCTTGAATATTTTTATCTTTATTTAACATAGTACCTCATTAGCAAAATAATTTTATATTATATCATAAGATATAAGTTTTTGAAAACAATAAGTTTTTCTTTTTGAAATAGTGCTATTTTTAATATTTTTTAGTGCTAAATTGAAAGAAAAAATACAAACTTTTGGAATTTGAAAAGGATTTTTTTATTTTTATATAATATAATTAAAATATGTTTGACTTTATAGGTAATAAAATACAAAAATCAATTGAAAAAATGAATAAAAAAACCATAATAACTGAAGACGATATAACAGAAATTATCAGAGAAATTAAGTTATCACTACTTGAGGCTGACGTTAATCTAGAAGTAGTAAAAGCATTTACAAAAGAAGTAAAAAGAAAAATTCTTGAAAGCGGTAAAATCGGTAATTTAAATGCTCAACAGACAGTTATTAAAATATTTAACGAAGAGTTAATTAATATCTTAGGTAAAAAAACCTTTTCAATTGAAGTAACAAAAAAACCACTAACAATTTTAATGATTGGATTACAAGGTAGCGGTAAAACAACAACATCTGCAAAATTAGCAGCATATTTAAGAAAGAAAAAAATTATAGAAAATCCGCTTTTAGTTGGTGCTGATATTTATCGTCCGGCAGCAAGGGATCAATTAGAAAGTTTATCAAAACAAATAAGTGTTGATTTTTATACTGAAAAAATTGACGATGCAGTTGAAATTGCCCAAAATGCACTAACAATAGCAAAAGAAAACAAAAATGATGCAGTAATACTAGATACAGCTGGGCGTTTAGCGATAGATGACACTTTAATGGATGAATTAGTCAAAATAAAAAGGAGAACAAATCCAGATTACATATTTTTAGTAATTGATGCCATGAGCGGACAAGATGTAATTAATGTTGCAAAAATCTTTAATGAAAATTTAAAAATAAATGGAACGATAATTACTAAACTAGATTCTGATGCTCGTGGTGGAGCTGCTTTAAGTATTACTCATTTGCTAAATATTCCAATTTTATTCATTGGAACAAGTGAAAAAATTTCTGGTTTAGAAATTTTTCATCCCGACAGAATGGCAAATCGTATTTTGGGAATGGGTGATGTTTTAAGTTTAATTGAACAAGCTGAAAATAACATAGATGAAGCAAAAGCAAAAAAAATATCACAAAGATTTTTATCAGGACAATTTACTTTAGATGATTTAATGGAAACTATGGCACAAATTAAAAAACTAGGTAAAATGACCAAAATAATAAAAATGATTCCCGGACTCTCAAATAAAATCAATGAAGAACAAATAGACAAAGCAGAACAAAAATTTACAACATATCAAATTTTAATTAATTCAATGACTAAACAGGAAAGAAAAAATCCCAAATTACTAAAAATAGCAGAAAGAAAGCAAAGAATTTTAAAAGGTTCAGGAAGATCTGCTCGTGAATATAATTTACTTTTAACAGATTATGAAAGAATGGCAAAACAAATGAAAGAAATGTCAAGTGGCCGCGGTGGATTTAATTTAGGTAATTTGGGTGGATTAGGTGGTCTTTTTTAATAAATTTGCATTTACAATCTTTTTTAGATTGTAAATTTTTATTATTTAGTATAATTTAGCATCATGATCACAAAAAACACTTCTTTTTTAAACAAACTTAAACAAAATCGAAAACCAATAACAATTATTGTTGCTGCGTTTTTATTAGTCTTTACGATTATAATAATTGCAACTTATATTGGTTTAATCGATGAAACAAAAATAAATAACAAAGCAAGATTCCAAGGGTTAGAAAATATTTTTTTAAGATATGCAAACTTATTTTATTTCACAAATTTAACTAATTTATTTTCGCTAATAACTTTGCTTATATTAGCAATAAAGCCAAACAATAAAATTAAACGTTTATTTTTACACTCTACTGTCTTGATAACTATTACATTTTTAATTTATTGATCACTTATTTCTTGACAATCTAATTGAAAAAATGTTTTTGAATCATATAAATCTTTACATACACATTTAATTAACCCGCTTGTGTGCTTTATATTCGCTTTTTTATGAAAAGATCAACTTTTATTTAATAAAAAAGATAAATATTATGTAGTTATATATGTAATGATTTATTTGATTTTTGCTTTAATTTTATATTTAACAACCTACTATTTAAAATATAACCAAAAAAATGCTGTAGTTATTTATGGATTTTTAGATTTTATAAATCCTTTTTTCTATCACGGTAAACAATTAGGTTTACAAATAGTTTTAAATATTTTATTTATCGTTGTAGGATTTACATTACCTTTTTTAATTTGTTTATTTTGAACAAAAGTATTGAAATTAAAAGCTAATGTAACTAAAACTAGCTATTAGTAAATAAAAAAGATGCCTAGGCATCTTTTATTTCAATTTAAATTTAATAATTTTTTCAGCAATTACTTTATTTTTTATATGACGATAAGCATCTGCTACATTGTTAATTTTTTCTTTATCGATAATTTTTTGATCTAAAGCATAAATTTCCATTCAGTGGAATTTTTCAGATGAAGCGTTTTTTTTAGATTTAAATAATGATCATTGATACTTTTTAGATTGAATTAGTTTTTTAGTTTTTTCTGGAATTTTTGAGTTATTTCAGTATGAATTGTTAATAAAAATCTTGTTTTTGTCAGATTTTATTAAATCATCTTTGTTTAAAAGTGTTCAGTCACTATTTTGTGCCTTTATTCCTAAACAACTAAATTCATTTGCAACCATTCCTCACTCATCAAATGAATTAGAATCATAAATAAAAATCGCATATTCTTTAACATTTTTAGGATTTTTGATTTTTATTTGTGGTGTTGAAATTTTAAAATTTATTTTTTGAATAGTTTCATCATCATAATAATATGGTTTTGGTAAATAATAAATATTTTCATCAAGTATCATGTCTTTTATATTTACTTTTAATGTTGAGATTTCATCATGTTCATTATATACATAAAATAAACCATGTGTTGTTGGTTCTTTTTGGTAATTTCTACCATCTTCAACGTATGCTTGAGGACTTGAAAAAGTTAAAACTCCTTGATCAATTGTATGATCATTTACAATTTCTAAAAAATCGCTTATATACATTGGTTTCGTTGTATCTCATAGTTTTTTAACATCTTCAAAATCAAGTGCATAAACACGACAAATATAGACATGATCTTGATCAGGCGGAAAAGGTCCGGTGTATAAATTCGCATTTTCAGATAAAAAATCGCGATCTAAAATAGGATTTTTGGGGTGTTGTGATAATGAGTTTTCAATTTGAAAATAATTTTCATTATCAAAAATTGAACTATTTTCTAAAATAAAGTTTTCTTTTATGTTGAAAATACCTCAGTGAACAAAACTAAGACCAACAACTCCTATTGCTTCATGATCAAACATTAATATAGCATAGCTTTTGGCGTTTTTTACTTCATCTCAACCAATATGTGGAGAATAAGTTGAAATTAATGAATGATTTGGATTTAAAACATTATAAATATTAATAGATTTTGAATACACTTTCATTATTTATTCTCACTTTGCTCTTTTTGTTGCTTTTTTAAGTTTTTTATTTCCATTTTTAAACTAAATATTGCTAATATAAATTTTCTTAACACGTTTACATATCTTATTTTTTTAAATAATTTTAATTTAAATTCTTTTTTAGTTTGTTCTTTAGCATTTGAAAATATATAATCATAAATACTAAATGTTTGGAATTCTTTTAAAAGAATTTTTAAATATTTATTTAATATTTCTTTGTGTTCATTTGTTAATCAAATAATATTATCAATTTTGGATTCTATTTTTCTTGTATCTAAATTATTATTTTCTGGAATTTTATAAACTAGTAATATACTTAATTTAATAAATTCTATTGTTTGTTTTTGATTTTCTTGTCTACTTACTTCGCTTATAATTTTGTCAAAATAATAAATTATTTTATAATGATTTAAAATTAATCATTTTTCTCACGCTTCATCAAAAATATTAAGCTCAGAATAATTTTTTAAATTTATTGAAAAATTCATGAATAAAAAGTCTGCAAATTCTTTGAAAATTTCTAATTTTGATAAATAGTTTCTTAAATATTTATATCTTTCATCTAATTTATGATTTACTAATGTTTCTAGTAGTGAAGTAGTTAAAAGTTCAGTAAGAAAAGTGTAATTTATTTGTTTTAATTCAATTTTTGATTCCAAAATAAAAGAAGCACTGAATAAGTTTTTTATAATTGCATAAATTAGCTTTTGATTTTTAATTGCATTGTGTTTTGCATTTTGAAAATCTTCAATTGAAAAATAACTACTGAATTTTCTTGAAGTATTTAAATTATTTTGTAATGCATTTAAAAAATTATTAACTGCTTGACCTGCTAAAATATGTAAAATTATTTGCTGAGCTCATTTTTTTTCTTGTAAATAATCTAATAATAAATCTTTTGTTTTGTAATTTTCATTTGGTGAGGAAAATTTAGTTTCTATAAATTTAATAATTAATTGTTTAATATTTAAATTTAAGTCACTTTCCAAGTGGCTTATGTATCAAGATATTTGGTTTTTGTCTTTTAATATATCTGAAACTTCAGTTTCATAATAATCATCTAAAAATAAATGATCAGTACGATTTATTCCTAATGTCATCACCAAAACTGACATATCATCACCTAAATTTAATATTTTTCGGTGTGACAAATAATCTTTTTTGTACTGATTTATATTTCTTAGGTAATGTAAGACTTTTTCTTTATTATTTTTATATGAATCTATAACAAATTTATTTTCTAATCCTAATTTTACGATCATATTTTGCGCAATAAATTTATACATTTTTTCAGTAGGGTGGATATCAAAATATGATTCATATAAAAATTCTTTGTGTTTTGATAAAAAATCTGATTCATCATTATCAAGATACATACAAGCACTTTGATTTGCTGCTGATTTTAATGCAAAATTTAAATGGTGCATAAAAATATCAATAATAGAAATATCTTGAATTTTATTTTTTAAAAATATTTCATTTATTAAGTGTTCAAAATGAATAAGTGGTTTAGAATATCCCATAACAATAATATTTGTTTGCGGATTATATGATTTAATTACTTGAATTAAGTTTTGCATATATTTTGTTATTTTTGAAGATCTTAAAGCTAATGAATTGTTGAGTTGCTCCAATAGTTTTTCAATATTTTCTTTTGATTTTTGATTTTGGATTTCTTTTAAGTCTTGAAGCGGAAAAAAATTAATTAAATCATGCATTCCCAAATTAATTGTAATTAGATTTGCTCGTTTAATTTTTGTTTGAATATTAGTTAAGTTTGTTAAATAATCATCATATTGATTTTTAAAAGGATTGGTTTTTTCATTGTTAAAAATATTTGCAAAATTTAAAATTTTTTGAGTATCTTGACCTAAATTAATATTTTCTATTAATTCAATATATTGTTTAATTTTTATATTAGGTAAACTAAAATTATCAAATTCTTTTAAATAACCAGGATTTAAATTATTAATTATTCTAGCAAAAAATGCTGGATAACTCAATCCTATAATTTTATTTTCTTGTTTATTAAATTTTCCCAAACTCAAAAAACCAAATTTTGAATTAAATCCACCGGAAAATTCATCACCTATAGCAAGGTAATTTAGATTATTGTTAATTTGAAAATAATCAAATTTTAATTCATTTTTGTCTTCTAATTCATTTTGTAAATTCATAGAAACTCCTAATCATATATAACATTATTTAAATTTTTAAAATAATTTACCAAAAACACATACACCTGATTAAATTGTACTTGTTTATCATTATTAATATATTTTTTCATTCTTGCTAAAGTAATGATATTTTCATAAATTTTTTCTTCATCTTCAGAAGCTTCTAAATTTAAAAAATTAAGTGCCTCAGGTTTATATTTACTTACTAATTTATATGCTTCATAAACAAATTCTTTTAAATCGATACTATCTTTTTTAATTGAACCAATAATAGCAAGTTTTATAGCTATATCTTGATTTTCAAATTTTGGTCAAAGTAAACCAGGAGTATCTAAAACAAAGAATTGATCTTTACAATTTACTCATTGTTCGCTTCTTGTAATACCAGCTTCATTTCCTACTTTTGCTACTTTTTGTTGTGCTAAAATATTGATTAATGTACTTTTTCCACTATTAGGAACACCTAAAACTCCTATCTTTGGTGGTGGGGTGTTATAGCCTTTTTTTAAGTTCTTTTTTGCAATATTCATAGTAACTTTTTTGATTGCTTTTGTAATCAACTGATATGATTTACTCGCATTTTTTAAATTTACGCTAACTAAAATATCATTTTCATTATTATAAAGTTTTTTAAGTTCATTAAAACGATTTAAATTTGTTAAATCTGTTTTTGTAAAAACAAAAATACGCGGTTTTTGCGGCGCTATTTTATCAAATTCGTGATTATATGATGAAATTGGAATTCTACTATCTAAAACAATTAAAAACATATCAAACAAAGATTGTTTTTGTTTGATAATGTCAAAAGCTTTTTTCATATGTCCAGGAAATCAATTAATCATGTTTACCTACTTATTTTCCTTGCAACTTAGCAATAATTTCTTGATATTCTTTTATATCTTCAATCAATTCATCAATAAAAATATCTACTTCTTCTGGATTATATCCATTTAAAGTAGCATTGAATTTATGTTTTTGAATTTGTTCTATTGAATATTTAGCCACTAATCCTCTTTTAATAAATAATCTTTTGTTTTTTGTACTTCAAATTTTGATAAATGCGCAAAATCAAGTTGTCTTAAAACTTCATATAAAACAACTATAACACTATTTGCTAAATTAATACTTCTAGCAGCTGGTGTCATTGGGATTCTTAAACAATTTTGTACATTTTTTTGCAATATTTTTTTGGGTATACCTGTACTTTCAGTTCCAAACATTAATCATATTTCTTCATTTGAATTAAATTCATTTTTAAAATTAACATCACTATAAGTTTCTAATCCATATCTTGTAATGTAATAAATGTTTTTATTACCATACTTATTTTCAAAATCTGCATACGAAGCATGTATTTCATGTTGTATATCGCTTAAAAAACGGCCTGCAGCTGCTCTTTTCATTCAATGTGGGTGTAAATCAAAAGCAATAGGTCTTATAATGTGTAATTTTGCATTTGTACTAAAACATGTTCTTATGATGTTTGCTGTGTTGGGACTTATTTCAGGTTCATATAAAACTATATTAATCATATTTAAAATTATAAATTAATTAAATATTTTTTAAAGTAGAAACCTTATTTTATATTTTTATAAAATAAGTTGCATTTTTTCAACTTTCCTTTATAATTTAATAAATAATTAAGGAGTTAATATGGATAGAGATTCAAAACAAAGAAGATTTTTATTTGCAATAGATTTGGATGGAACATTACTTGCAAACAGTGCGAATGGATCAATTCACCCAAAAACAGAAGAACAAATTAAAAGAGCTGTAAAAGAAGGTCATATTGTATCAATTATTACTGGTAGACCTTGAAGATCAACAAAACCTATTTATGAAAAACTTGGTTTAAATTCAATTGTTGGTAATTATAATGGAGCACACATCCACTCACCAGATGATCCATTCTTCATTCCTACTATTAGTTATTTAGATTTAAATGAAGTTTTATATATTCTAGGTGATCCTAAAGTAGAAAAAGAGATTTCAAACTATGCAATTGAAGGACCTGATTGAGTTCAATTAAAATATCGTGATGAAGCATTAGAAAAAGTATTTAATTTCAACAGTGCAACAAAATTTAGAGAAAGTATTGAATTAACAAAACTTCCTCTAAAACCAACAGGAATAGTATTTGATGTTAAACCAGAAACAAATGTAACTGAATTATTAATTTATCTAAAACGTCGCTATGGAGATTTAGGTGAATTTTCAAGTTGATCAAAAGGTGAAGGACTAACCCCTGTATTTGATATTACAAGTATAGGAGTTACAAAAGGAAATGTTATTTCATTAATGATGCGTTATTACAATATTGATATTGATGATACAGTTGCTATGGGTGATAGTTTTAATGATGCAAGTATGTTTAGTATTGCAAATGTTGGAATGGCGCCTGCAAATGCTGAAGATTACATCAAAGCACTCGCGAGTGATTTATCTAAAAAAACAAACAAAGATGGAGCTGTAGGTTATTTTATGGAAAAATTCTTAAATAACCCTGATAAATTCATTAAAAAAGCTAAAAAATTCCATAATGAACTAGACAAAGAAAGACTACAAATTGTAGGAGCTGATCATTTTAATGAAGAATAGCGATTATATAGGTTGTGATGAAACTGGAGTTGGTGACTTTTTTACACCAATAGTTTTTGTTGCCGCTTACATTGAAGAAAGTAATTATTTAAAAATAATAAATTTAGGAGTTAAAGACTCAAAAAAAATCACTGATAAAAAAATTTTAGAAATTGCACCGCAAATTCAAAAATTAACCAAATATTCTAAAATGATTTTAACTCAACAAGGAAACAATAATCTTTCAAAATTTTTAAATGCTAATGAAATTAAATTATTGTTTCACTACAAAAACATTAATAAATTACAAGAACAAATTGATAAACAAGCTTTTATTGATCAATTTTCAACTATTAACTCAATTAAAAAATACGAACAAAAATTACTAAACACATCTTTGGGATTTAATCTACCAAAACATGAAATAATTTATGAAACAAAAGCTGAAGATAAAGTATTAAGCATAGCTTGTGCAAGTATTTTAGCTAGATACTTTTTATTATTAGAAATGCAAAAACAAAATCAAAAATATAATTTAACTTTTCCATTAGGGGTAAGCTCAAAAATTATTGAATTTGGAAAAGAATTTGTAAAATTATACGGAAAAGAAGAGATTTTTAAAGTTGCAAAAACAAATTTTAAAACAATAAAGCAAATATTAGATTAAAACAATATAATAAGTTCTTAATACACAAAAAAAGCACAACATTTGTGATTTTTTATTGTTTACAAAATAATTGAGTTTTTATTTTTTATTTCCCTTATTTTTTTATATTTTTAAATAAACGCTTAGTCAGTTTTACAAACTGGGTTTAAATAAGTAATAGGATTCTGAGCTTTATTATTTAGTTTTAAATCTTCAATTGATTTTCCAATATAAAACTTTTCATTTTCATCATATGAAAGTTGTTGTTCATATCTTTCATCTACAAAAAACAGTCTATTTTCAATTTTTGGTGTCAAGACAATATCTTGTCGTGGTAGCTTATCCTTTGCATTTTTACAAACATATCATTTTGAAGGTTTATACACCGCAACAATCAAACTATTATAAACACCAAATACATACTCAATTGAATTAACTTTGTCTTTAGATATTCTTCAAATTCCACGAACAACATCGTATAAAACTCTTTCGCTCATAAACCTTTTATATAGTTTATTTATTTTAATGACTAGAATCTTATGATGGATATCTTCTTTTTTTAGTTTTATTGCTCCATTTATTTTTTCAAATTCAGCAACTGACAAAACACCATTTGAATGGTGTCCTTGGACAATGTTGGTGAGTTTATTTGCATTTGTATAATTAAATGCATTGATTAAAGATGCTTCAGCTGCAAACGCCTCTTCTTCTGTTAAATTATAATTAATAATGATTTTTTTAACTTTAAGTCCAGAATTTTTAATTTCAGATATAGTCTTCAGCTTTAATTTCTCAACATTGGAATTATTATTTTTTTCATTTTCATGTTCAAAAATTCTATTTTCTGATCCCTTTCCAATATAAAATATTTGATTAGTTCTTGGATCAATTAATCCATAAACATAGTAACCACCAAGTGCAATAAGACTTTTTTCTGAAAATTTTTCCATAAAATTAACCTTGCTTTTAGATATTATTAAATTAAATTTTTACTTTAATTTGAATTTATAGATATTATAAATTAAAAAATTACAATAAATTTAAAACATTTTTTTAAACTTAATTACAAAAAGTTCAGTGATTATAAATAATATAATGAACAAAATGGAATAAATTTTATCTTATAAATCTTTCGTTTGGTTTCAAGACAAGGTAGAAAATGTCATAATTTCCCGATCTACACATAAATTTAAGGCACTAAATGTAACTGGTTACTTATACCCTGTTATTCAACAAGGCGATAATCCAATTTTAGGGTATTCAAATGAATCAAATATTATAATAAATTACAAAAATTTCATTCTGTTTGGTGATCATACTTTTTCGCTATATAGACCTAATTCTCCTTTTTTAATCGCAACAGATGGCATAAAACTTATTGAAATATTAGAAGTTGACAGAGATTTTTTGTATCATTGTTTAACTAAAATAGATGTAGGTTTATTAGGGTATAAAAGACATTTTAGTCAATTAAAAGAAACTATTATTTATCTAACAAATAATAAAAAAGAACAAATGAAAATTGCATCTATTTTAAATGTAATAAATGCCAACATATCTTTGTTAAAGCGTTTGTGATTTTGCTCAAAAAATCAACTTTTTCATGTCGAAAAAAATGCATTTTTACTAAAAAACACTTTCGTTTGGTTTCAAGAAAAGGTGGAAAATCTATTTAAATGATATTCTATAAGAAATAATAGTTCTGATTATGTGGATAGTTACACAGTGAGTAATACGCTAGGTTTTATTAACCAAAAGGAATATTTTTCTAATGGTGGAAAAGCAATTAATGCAAATAAAAAAGCATCAAAAATTATATTTCCTAATTCCTTTGCATTTAATCCTTCTAGAATAAATGTTGGTTCACTTGCTTATTATTCAAACCCTAAAAAAGGGTTAATAAGCAATATTTATGAGGTTTTTTGCACACAAAATATAGTCAATGATAATTTTATAAAATTCTATTTTAGAACAAATTTTTTCAATAATTTAATTTCATCTAATAAAAATACTGGTGTTAGAGATACATTTAGTTTAGCAAAAATTCCTGATGTAATTTTTTTAATAACTAACAAAAAAGAACAAGAAATTATTTCTCGTCTTTTACATAAATTAGATATGAACATATCTTTGTTAAAACGTAAGTAAAATAATAAAAAAATACACATTTTAGCACATTTTTCAGTACTTTTTTGTGTATTTTTCGGTATTTTTTTATTAATTTACTGAACAAACATTTTATTTAATAGTGTTTGCTTTATGTTTTCCATTTTTTCTATCTTACGCTTTAACAAAGATATGCTGTCGTTAAATAATTCAATAAACTTAGATATTTTTTGCATTTCCAAAGAATCTGTAGATAAATAAAAATTAATATTTGCCATAACGTTATTCATTAATTTTGGTATG